>JBEVKC010000001.1:0-6306 GCA_040509895.1 Novosphingobium sp.
TGACCCAAGCTTGTGGCAATCGGCGGGCGCCTTCGGGACAGAGCACATCGTGTGCTGCCGGCCAAAGGCCCGAAATCGGCCCCATGCCTGATTTTGCGGGTGTAGCTCAATGGTAGAGCAGCAGCTTCCCAAGCTGAATACGGGGGTTCGATTCCCCTCACCCGCTCCATTTCCACCACTGCGAAGATTGGTTGCCTGAGGAAGGGCCCTGCCAATTCGGGCAAAACTAATTCACAATTTGACTAATTCAAATTGCGAACTAATATCGCTGCCATCGGACCGGGGGCCATGAAGCTTTCCCGGCCGGAAGAGGAGAGGCATGGTCATGATGTGGCGTTGTGTGACATTGGCTTTGCCGCTGATCGTGGCGCTGCCGGCTGCCGCGATGGCGCAGCCGATCGATCTGCCGGTCGCACCTGCCACCACCACCGAATATCCCGCAGGCATCAAGGTTGCGAAGGCTGACGGCGTGCCCGTCTATGTTGATGCGCGGGGGCGCACGCTTTACGGAATGGACATGCGGACGCTGGTCCGCTGGGCGCCTGATCCGGCGCTCTATTGCAAGGACGAATGCACCGATGACTGGGAGCCGATGCTGGCGCCGGCCGGTTCACAACCCAACATCGCCTATCCCAAGGGCTTCGGAAACCGCCAGCGGCAAGCTGCACCAGCCGATGGGAAGCCAGCCATGCTGCAGCCTGAAAAGGCGCCTGACTGGACAATCATCCAGGGTTCGCAAGGTCCCCAATGGGTCTACAAAGGCTGGCACATGGTGTTTATCCGCAAGGGTGAAAAGCGCGGGTCGGCCCAGTTCGACGGCGCGCAGGACTTTACCTGGAACACGCTGAAGTTCGTGCCGCCGGTTCCGAAGATTGAGGCGCCGGCGAATGTCGGCACCTTGCTTGTCGACGGGCAATATGCCCTGACCGACAAGGACGGTCGCGTCCTTTTCACCGGCAAGTGCAAGGCCGGTTGCGGCAGCTGGGTGCCACTTTCAGGCGGCATGGCCAGCCGCGGCATCGGCAACTGGACCATCGCCCATGAAGGCGAACGCCCGCAATGGCTTTACGGCGGCAAGCCCGTCTTCGTCAGCCAGGAGGCAGACCCGAAGACCGCTCCCGCCTCTGCCACTATCCTGCGACCTTGAGCCTGTGGAGAGGATGAACATGAAAGCCACAAGCATCGGGAAGAACGCTACCATCCGCATCGCCGCACTGGCGACGACGGGGGCAGCTTTGCTCGCCATCGGGCCGATGTCCGTCGCCCCTGCCGTCAGCGAGGCGACCGACCGGACCTTACCCAAGCCACCAGCCGATGGCGTGATGGGCTTTGTCATCAGCGAATTCATCCCTCCGGTGATCCAGGGCAAAGATGCCTGCCCGCAAGGGACGGCGCTGAAGGTCAAGGATTCCTACCTTGCGGGACTCTCCCCCGAGGAACGCGCGCGCCTGTCGCTGAAGGAGAATGAAGCCGAACTGACGAAGCGCTGGCAGGCTGATATCTTCGGTCCCAATGACACCAATATCTGTTCGCAACCCGACATGTTCTCTCGCCCGGCCATGCGCACGGTGCAGAGCCCCAACGCTTGGGGCCTCGACCTCGATGAGGGCGGCGACGAAGGTTGCGCGCACGAAGAGTTCACTTCTCCGGCGGGCGAAAAGGGCATCGACAACCAGGAATACCGCGTCCTGGGCTGCACGCTGGAATGGCGCGGTGTGGACGGGATACAAGGCGACCAGGCAACGGGCACACGCCAGTTCTTCGCCTCTGGCGAATGGACGCAGGTGATCCTGCTGCGCGGGGTCGACAGCCTTGAAAACGACGACAGCGTCGAAGTGATCTATGGCAATACGCCGGACCGCCCGATGGCGGACAGCAACGGCAAATTCCTGCCCGGCGCCAGCTTCACCATCAGCGACAAGCCGCCTCGCAACCGTAACGTGCTGCATGGCCGGATCGTGAACGGCGTGCTGACCACCGATCCGGAGGACGTCGTGCTCACCCAGACATGGGGACAGGGCGGCGCGCGCGACATTCGCGGCAACCGCACCAAGTTCGACTATCGCCGGGCACGGCTGCGCCTGACCTTCCAGCCCGACGGTTCGGTAAAGGGTTACCTCGGCGGCTATCGCCCGGTGTTCGACGTGATCCAGAGCCCGTCCATCGGCGGCGCGGGCGCTGCCCTTGTCGCCGGGATCGATTGCGCGGCCCAACTGCAGACGCTGCGTCAGGTGGCCGATGGCATCAAGAACCCCAAGACCGGCAAGTGCGAGGGCGTTTCCGGCTCCATGCAAGTCACCGCCATCCCCGCCTTCGTCAATGACGTTCCCGCCGTAAGGACCGCCGCGAAATGAGCGCTCGCAACAAGATAAGGAACCTTGCCATCGGCCTTGCTGCCCTGCCCTTGCTGGGGCTGGCGTGGTCAATGGACAGCGCGCCAGTAAATGCCGAGGCGAAGGCCCCACAGGCAGCAGTCCCGGCAGCCGACGATCGCCTGCGCATCGTCGCCATGCGCCGCATCACAGAGGCGCAGTACCGCAACGCCATCGCCGACATTTTCGGTCCCGACATCAAGGTAGCGGGCCGTTTCGAACCCATCGTGCGTCCGGCGCATGAACTGATCGCCAGCGGGGCGAGCGATGCGGCCATCTCGCCATCCGGCTTTGAGCAGTTCGACGCTATCGCCCGCGTGATCTCGGCACAGGTGTTCGACGAAGCGCACCGCGGCCAGTTCGTTCCCTGCGCTCCAACGGACGCCAAGGGCGCCGATCCGGCGTGCGCGCAGCAGGTGCTCGCGCCGCTAGGCCGCTATCTCTTCCGCCGTCCGCTGAGTGCGGGCGAGGAAGCATTCTTCGTGAAAATGGCGGGCGATGCCGCCGGACCGACCGGCTCGTTCCACAAGGGGCTGGAGCTGGCGCTTTCGGCCATGCTGGTCTCGCCGCGCTTCCTCTATGTAATCGAAACGGCAGAGCCTGATCCCGTCAAGCCCGGCGAACTGCGGCTCGACAACTGGTCTCGCGCATCGCGGCTGTCGTTCATGCTGTGGAACACCACGCCAAACGAAGCGCTGCTGAAGGCGGCTGAGCAGGGCAAGCTGACCGATCAGGCGCAGCTTTCCGCCGTCTCGCAAAAAATGGTGGACTCGCCGCGCTTTGAGCAAGGCGTGCGCGCTTTCTTCGCCGACATGCTGCTGTTCGAAAAGTTCGACGAACTGGCAAAAGACCCGGTGATCTACCCCTATTTCAACCAGGACGTGGCGCAGGTCATGCCCGAACAGATGCTGCGGACCATCAGCGACCACCTTCTGGCCCGCAATGGCGACTACCGCGACCTGTTCACCACCCAACGCACGTTCATGACCCGGTCGCTGGGCGCGCTCTACAAGGTGCCGGTCACAGCATCGAAGGGCTGGGTTCCGTTCGAATTCGCGCCTTCGGACGACCGCGCCGGGCTGCTGGGTCAGGCGGGTTTCCTCGCCATCTATTCCCATTCGGGCCGCAGTTCACCCACGCTGCGCGGGCGCGCCATCCGCGAAGTGCTGATGTGCCAGCCGGTGCCGAACCCGCCGGGCAACGTCAATTTCACCGCCGTACAGGACACCACCAACAAGGCGATGCCTACGGCTCGCATCCGCCTGACTGCGCACAACACCGATCCGGTCTGTTCAGGCTGCCACAAGATTACTGATCCGATCGGCCTGACACTGGAACGGTTCGACGGCATTGGCCGGATCCGGACCTTGGAGAACGACGCGCCCATCGACGATTCCGGCTCGATGGACGGCACCGATTTTCACGGCGCATCCGGCCTTGGCAAGGCGCTGGCGGGAAGCCCCGACACCACCTCATGCGTTACGTCTCGCGTGGTCGAATATGCCACCGGCCGCCCGGCTGAGGAGGCTTCGCTGGTCGAGGATCTGGAAAAGAACTTTGCGGCCAAGGGCTATGGCATCCGCGCGCTGTTCCAGCGGGTCGCCTCCATGCCAGAGGCTTACCGGGTGCCCGCTGAAAAAATGGATACAGGCGCAACTCACGTTGCCGCTCTGCGGCGATAAGGAGAGCATAGATGGCGTACGACATTTCACGCAGGAAGGCCCTTCGCGGCATCATGGGCAGCGCGGCTGTGACTGTCGGCGTGCCGTTGCTCGATTGCTTCCTTGACGGCAACGGCTCTGCCATGGCGGCAACCGGCGCGCCTGTGCCGGTACGCTTCGGGACATGGTTCTGGGGTTTGGGCGTCAATCCCAGCCGCTGGTTCCCCGACACGCCCGGCGCGAACTATGATCTGAAGCCGGAACTCGCGCCGATTGGCGAATATTCCAAGAAGATCAACATTCTCGGCAATTTCAGCGTGCCCTTGGACGGCGCCCCCAATCTGCCCCACTCAAGCGGTGGCCCCGCGATCCGCACCGGCCGCGCGCTGACCGCCGAACGCGGCCTGCCGGGTGAGAGCTTCGACGTTACCATCTCCGACCTGATCGGCACGCGCACCCGGTTCCGCAGCCTTGAAATGTCGTCATCGGGCGATCCGCGCAATTCGCTGTCGGGGCGCGGCGGCGGCAACCTCAATCCATCAGAGGTTTCGGCGGCTTCGCTGTATCAGCGCATCTTCGGGCTGGGCTTCAAGGATCCCAACAGCGCCGACTTCACCCCCGATCCGCAGGTCATGGCGCGGCGCTCCGTGCTGTCCGGCGTGACCGAGCAGCGGCAGGCGCTGGAACGCTCGGTGGGCGCGGCTGACAAGCAAAAGCTCGACCAGTATTTCACTTCGGTCCGCCAGCTTGAAAAGCAGCTCGACGTTGAACTGACCAAGCCCGAGCCGCTTCAGGCCTGCCTGGTGCCGACCAAGGTTGGCGACCGCGCGGTCAATGCAGAGATCGAGAACGTGCTTACCAATCACGAACTCATGACCGACCTTCTCGTCATGGCGCTCGCCTGCGACCAGACGCGGGTATTCAACATGATGTTCAACAACGGCGCGTCGTCGCTCACCCGCATCGGCAGCTCCATCACCCACCACCAGCTGACCCACGAGGAGGTGCTGGACAACCGGCTTGGCTACCAGCCAGAGGCGACCTACTTCCTCACCAAGATCATGGAGGCTTGGGTCTATTTCGTGGCTGCGCTGGACAAGGTGAAAGAGGGCGACCGAACCTTGCTCGACAACACGCTGGTCTTTGCCCACTCGGAAACTGAATTCGCCAAGTTCCACACGATCGACAACATCCCGATGATGACCGCCGGTAGCGGCGGCGGGCGGATCAAGACGGGTATCTATGTTGACGGCATCGGCACTCCGGTCAGCCGCGTCGGCCTGACGCTGCAGCAGGCGATGGGCGTGCCGCTGGACCGCTGGGGTACCAAGAGCATGGAAACCAACAAGGCGATTACCGAACTGATGGCGTAAGTGCCGGTCTTTCCGTAAACCCCGGCCCAGCCGAGGGGGATCGATGACGGGACTGCTGCTTGCCTTGCTGGGTGCAGTGCTTGCCGGGTTTGGCGCTCGCGACCAGACCTTGATGGCGCGACTTGCCGCGGCGCAGGGTTCACGCGTGAGCGCCTTGGCCGTGGCACTCGCCGTATGCTGCGCCACCGCTGCTTTCGCCGCATGGGCGGGTTCTGCCATTGCGCCCATGATATCGATAGAAGCCCGGCTGCTCTTCGCGTGGCTGGCCCTTGTCATTGCCGGTGTCGAGATGCTGGCAATTGTCCCCGGCAAGGCTCCGACAGAACCGACCCATTCGCTGGGTGCGATGGGCTTGGTGTTGATTTCCTATCAGTTGTCCGATGCAGCGCGGTTCATGACCTTTGCCGTCGCCGTGATGACAAGCGCTGCGATTCCGGCAGGTATCGGCGGCGCGGTCGGCGGGGCGATCACGGTTGCCGCCGCGTGGCTGGCTCCCGCGCAATTCGCCAACCCGCGCATCCGGCCATTGCGGCGTCTCGCCGGGGCCGCACTGCTGGTACTTGCCGCTGCGCTGTTGTTGCGCTGCATCTAGGCGCTGCTATGCCTGACGCATGGCAGTCCCCGAAATCATCGACGGCGCCAGCGACGGCGACATAGCCCGCTGGATCGAAGCGAAGCTGGCAGAGGCCCTGTCCGCAACGGATGGCCCCATCGCCATCACAGTCCCGGGCGGATCGACGCCGTTTCCCATCTTTGCCGAACTGGCGAAGGCTCCTCTCGATTGGCAGAGAATTTCCGTCTGGCCCGGAGATGACCGCATCGTTCCCGAAAATCATGAAGCCAGCAATGTAGGCCGCATCCGCGCGCTGCTGGAACGGGCGGGCGTACAGATCGTGCCGC
>JBEVKC010000002.1:0-21959 GCA_040509895.1 Novosphingobium sp.
TGCCAAGCCATATGCATTGCTGTCTTCACCCCTCGGGTGGAGCAGGGCCTCCTTCAAGATTTTACGCCCGCTCTCGGGTGTAGAAACGCGGCTCGGCCGGTTGATGTCGGATCCCTCGGATCCTTCCTCGGCCGTAAGGGCCGCGAAGTCGTTTCGGGAGACAGCCTCGGGTATCGGACCCGGAGCTGAAATCGGTGACGCGGGGTGGAGCAGTCCGGTAGCTCGTCAGGCTCATAACCTGAAGGTCGTAGGTTCAAATCCTACCCCCGCAACCAACAAAGGGCTCGGTGAAAACCGGGCCCTTTGTTGGTTCTGGGCGGTCCCGGGGCTTGATCCTCGTTCAGCCGAAGCGGCGGCAAAGCCGGCGCGAAGACCATGCGCGATGCGCATAAATCCTACCCCCGCAACCACACAACAACCCCGCTTCGGCGGGGTTTTTGTTGTCCCCGCCCGCGAACAATCGCAAAGCAACGACCAGATGCGCGTGAGCCAACGCTCCGTCCTCCCGTCTGCGCAAATGCTGACCTCTATCGTTATCAGCCGGCAGGCCAGGCTGACCGCCGACAGTCGATGGAAAGCAATGTGCGGATTTTTGCAATTTCGAGGCATACCTTATAGGCGCTGAGGTGCTTAGTCCGCATCTGGTCAAAGAACTTCGTTCGAATTTCTTGTACGAGAATTCACCGAGTGTCGGAGAATAAGAATGTAGTTCTCGTCATGCGATTTAAATTTATCATTTATCCAGTACTTGACAGCTATGTAGTTTCGGCGGCCTACTGCACAAATAATGTGCCTCATGCGCGGGGTGGGTGGGATGTCTGGTCACAAGGGAAGGGCGCCGTCCTATCTGGACGCAGCGACGCCGCTCCTCGTTCTCGCTGGGCTGGTCAGTGGTGCCGTTGCGCTGTTTGGTCTGGATGCAATGAATGGGCCCATACAGGTCGCCATGATGCTGTCCGCCATGGTCACCTCCATTATCATCCTGAAGAACGGCCATAGCTGGGAAAGTATCTCCCAAGCCGGACGCCGCGGGATTTCGTCAGTAGTCAGCGCCATCTTCATACTCTTCGCGGTGGGGGCGCTGATTGGCACCTGGAATGTGTCGGGCACCATACCGACACTGGTCTACTACGGGCTTGAGGTGATCCATCCGAACTGGTTCTACGTCACAAGTCTTCTGGTTTGCGCGATCATCTCCCTGGGCATCGGCAGCTCGTGGACTACGGTTGGAACGATCGGGGTAGGACTGGTTGGTCTCGCAACGCTCGCTGGTGTTTCCCCCGCAGTAACTGCCGGGGCCGTAATTTCGGGAGCTTACACGGGGGACAAGCTGTCGCCGCTGTCCGAAACGACAATCCTCGCCGCGCAACTGACCGATAACGATCTCTATGTGCATCTGAGGCATCAGGCGTGGGTGAGCGTACCTGCATTCGTGATCGCGATGCTTGGTTTCGTCGCGATTGGTCTGGGCAGTGGTCCGCTGGGCGTTGACCAAAATCTGATGAATTCTGAACTGGTGAAGCTCGATCAGCTGTTCTGGATCACCCCCATCAACCTGTTGCCGCTTTTGCTGCTGGTCATCCTGTCGATCCGCAAGACTCCCGCCGCGCTGGCATTAATGACGGCTGCGCTGTTCGCCGGGGTCTTGGCCTGCTTTACCCAGCCGCAGGCCGTATTGGCCGCGTTTCCTGATCCGGAGGGCGGCCCGGGGTATTTCATCAAGTCGATCTGGCAGATCATCGCCAACGGTTATCATGCCAGTAGCGGGATAGAGCAGGTAGACAACCTGCTCTCACGCGGGGGCATGGCCAGCATGTTGCCGACGATCTGGCTCATCATGGCGGCGTTGGCTTTTGGGTCGATCCTTGATGAATTCGGATTTCTGTCGAAGCTTGTCACGCCGCTTTTGACGCGGGCCCGGAATGCCGGGAACCTGATTGCTACCACCGTCCTCACGGCTTTCGGGCTGAACCTTGCGACGGCAGATCAGTATGTGGCGGTGGTGCTTCCGATCAAGCTGTTCCGCGGCGAGTTCGAGAAACGACACCTTGCCACCAAAAACCTGTCGCGCATTGTTTCCAACGGCGGCATCGTTACCTCGCCATTGATACCCTGGAATTCATGCGGCGCGTTCATGGCGGCTGCGCTTGGTGTCCCGACACTTGTGTATGCGCCATTCGCGATCTTCAACTACGCAAGTCCGCTGCTGGAAATACTCTTCGGGTATATCGGGTTCAAGATCGCCCCCACGGATCCAGGCACTGCCGCGAGCCGCTTGGCAGCCGGAACCCAGACCAAACACTGAAACAGCTATCAGGCGTCTGCCCAGCGGCGCAGGAGGTTGTGATAGACCCCCGTGAGGCGGATAATGGACGGGTTTGTATGACCGGCCTGCGCCGCCAGCGTCTGGATCGACTGGTCGAGGTCGAACAGGCTGGATCTGCCTGCATCATCGCGCACCATCGACTGAATCCAGAAAAAGCTCGCAATGCGGCGGCCGCGCGTCACTGGCTCAACACGGTGCAGGGATGACGAAGGGTACAGGATGGCATGTCCCGCCGGAAGTTTGACCTGTTGTACACCGAAGGGCGTCTCTACCGTCAGTTCGCCGCCATCGTAACTGTCAGGGTCTTCGAGGAACACGGTCATGGAAAGGTCGGAGCGCACCCGGAAATGCGTCTCTGCCTGGATCCTTACTGCGTTGTCCACATGTGTGCCAAAGGCCTGCCCCTCGCCATAGCTGTTGAACAGCGGCGGGAAGATCTTGAGCGGCAGGGCTGCGGCAATGAACAGGGGGCTGCAGCCCAGCGCGTCGAGAATGATCTGCCCGGCCTGTTTCGCCTCCTGAGAGGCTTCCAGCAGTTGCAGGTTGTTCTTCGCCAGCGCTGACTGATGGCCGGATGTCATGTTTCCATCGGCCCATTGTGCGGGATCGATGATTGCGCGGAGGGATGCGACGCCTTCGGCATCCAGCAGATCGGGTATCGGGATAAGCATCAGGTCAGGCTCTGGCCTTGCAGAACGAAAGGTATTTCGACCAGGCCTCTTACCTTGACTGGCGCTCCGCTGCGGATCACCGGCTCCCATCGCCATCTGCGGACGGCGTGAAGCGCGGCATTGTCCAGTCGCGGGAACCCGCTGCTGCGATTGACGGAGATCTGTTCCACTGTGCCGTCGGTGCCAAGGATGAGCGATAGCAACACGGTGCCCTGTTCCTTGTTACGCCTGCTTTCCAGCGGATAGCGTGGCGGTTTGCCAGAGACCATTCGCGCGCCGAGGTCGCCGCCCTGGACGACGCTGACAGCCGCCGCGACCGGCCCTGTGGTGGTGCTGGCCTGCTGGACTGGTTCAAGTGATGGTGGCGCGGGCTGCGGATCGACGGAAACGGGAACGTTCACCTGTTGCGGAAGGTCGATCTTGATACGGGGGGCCGGTGCCGTAACCACTGGGTGTTCGGGGGTTTCCTGGCTGACCGGCTGCGCGGGCGGCGGCGGGGGAGGAGGAGAAAGGTTTATCGTGACCAGCTTCTGCTCGTCACGCTGAACGACGTGATGGCGAATTCCCAGCAACGCCGCGATAACAACAAGGTGGATGAGGATGGTCAGGCCGATAGCGGAAATGCTGAGGCCCTGCTGGTCACCATAACGGCCACCTTGCGATGTGCTGGCTGCTGTGGTGACTGGATCAACGCGGTTCAGGCGGGCTGCGACGGTGTCGGGTTCGGCTGCCTGCACGCAGTCGCCTGCGCTGAAACTATCGGCATTGTGCAACATGGCGGCACCCCCTGCCCCTCGAATCGCGATCCCAGCAAGCAGGGATATTGCGAGTTAATTGCAAAAACGTGGCTTGGCAATTGATCCCGATCAAAGGGTCAAGCCCCCGCCGAAATAAGCGGCGGGGGCTTCCGTTTTTCTGGCCTGAAAGGCCCTCCGGTCAGAAGCTGTAGCTGAGCGTCAGGACTGCAGAGCGCCCTTCGCCCGGAGTGGCCCAGCCATTGTTGCGAATGCTTGTGTAGTACTTCTCATTCGTCAGGTTCTGGATGTTCAGCTGCGCGCTGAGGCCGTTGTCGAAGCTGTAGGCCAGCATGGCGCGATGGGTCAGCCAATCCTTGGACTTGTAGATGGCCGCGTTGGTGGCGTTGGTCAGGTAGAAGCTGCCCTGATAGGTCAGGCCGTAACCCACCTGCAGTCCGAACGGGAAGCTGTAGGTTGTGAACAGGCTACCCGAATGCTTCGGCGTGTTGGTCAGGGGCTGGCCGGCTTGATAGTCGGCCAGCGGGCAGGTGACGTTCGCGGTGGCACCGGTCGGGATATAGGATGCACCCGGGTTTTCAAGGCAGTAGTCCGAGATGCTCTGCAGCACCTTGCTCTTGAGGTAGGTGTAGTTGGCAAAGATCGTCCATTCGGGTGTGATGTTGCCACTTGCACCCAGGGCAATGCCATCCACGCGATTGCGACCATCGTTGACCTGCAGGTTGCCGATGGTGGGATCGTTGCTTGCTACCGAGTAGTTGGTCCGTTCATTGCGGAACAGGGCCGCAGTCAGCTGCAGCTTGCTGTCCATCAGGTCGATCTTGCCGCCGATTTCATAGTTGACGGCAGTTTGCGGACTGACGCCGCAGGGCTCCAGGCCAAGATTGATCTGATCAACCGATGCTGTGCCGCAACCGCTACGCACGCTTGACGATGCTGGGGTCTTGCTGTTGCCATAGGCGACATAGAGGCTTGCGTTGGGAGCGGGCTTGAAGACGCCGCCGATGCGATAGCTGAACAGGTCGTCATTGGCCCGCTGCACGGTTCCGACAGCATAGCGGGACGTTTGGCCGCTGGGGATCGGAAGTGCGGATGGGGTGATTGTGTCGCTGCGGAACGCAGAGCGGTTGTTCTCCCAACGGATACCGCCGTTGATTTCAAACATGTCGCTGAACTTGATCGCATCGAACAGGTAAATCGCGATGTTGCGGTTGTCGCCATTCTGGAACCCGGTCTGGGTGTAGTTGATCGGACCGCCATAAACGGGATTGGGATTGGCGATGTTGATCGACGGCAACACCGGGTTGGGCGTTGCGCCGCCCGGATTGCGCATTTCGTTGCCGTTGCTCAGGGTATAGTCTTCCTGAGCGAAAGACGCGCCGAGCGTGATCGTGTGTTCGATGCTGCCAGTGTTGAACACGGCATTCAGGTCCAGCTGATCGTACATCATCGTGTTTACGCTGAAGCGCGCCGTACCGCGCGGGCCGCTGGGGTAGAAATAACCGGCAACCTGGCCGGACGCGCAGGGAGTCGCGGCTGCGGTTGAATTGGCGAGAGTGCTGTTGGCAAGGCAATAGGCGCCCTGCGGCGGGTTCACGACCAGATCCTGGGCAACCCGCTGCCACCGGGTAAGATTGCGGATCGACAGGCTGTCGCTGATCTCATGCTCGAAGATCGCCGTGGCCTGATCGATCGTCTGATCCTGACGATCGACATCCTTGTAGCCGTAATACCCGCTGTAATCCGCGCCGGGCAGCAGGCCGCCATAGACGGCGTAATAGGGGACACCGTAAACCGGGGTATTCTCGTCTTCCTGGTGCAGGTACTGCAGGGTCAACCGCGTTGGGCCATCAATGCCCAGTGTGATTGACGGAGCGACACCCCAGCGCTCGACATTTTCGAAATCGCGGCGCGGAATGTCGTTTTTGTGGACCATGCCGTTCAGGCGCACCGCAATGAAGTCCGAAACGCGCAGGTTGCTGTCGACGGTGCCCCGGTAATAGTTGTCGGTGCCGATGCCGCCGGAAACCACGGTAAGGCTGTCGGCCTTGGGGCGCTTGGTGATCAGGTTGATCGAACCGCCGATTGAGCCCGAGCCGCCGTATACGGAGTTGGCGCCGTTCACTACCTCGATCTGTTCAAGGTTGAAGGTGTCGCTGCGGCTGTACTGCGCGCTGTCGCGGACGCCGTCGATCTGGATGTCGGTGCTGGCGCTCTGGCCGCGCAGGTTGATGCTGTCGCCATAACCGCCGCCGCCTTCACCTGCACCGAAGGTGATGCCGGGGATCGTGCTGAGAGCGTCACGCAGGGTCAGCAGGTTCTGCTGCCGGATGGTCGTGTTGCTGATGACAGTGATGGTCTGCGGGGTGTCGAGCAGGGGGCGCACGTACTTGGGCGATTCCGCCGATTCCACCTTGACCTGAGATTCCTCGATCGCCGTATCGGTAACAGTCATGCCGCCAAGGCGCTGACCCTGTTCGCCGTCCTGTGCATGGGCCGGTGCAGCGAAAGCCACTGCCCCGACTGCGCTGAGCGCAAGGAAAGATGGAATGGAAACGGATTTGCTCACGTCGTGTGCCCTCATTGTTGTGATTGACCGGGCAGCTATTGCGAGTCATTCGCAAAGTCAATAACAGTGAGCGGGAATTTTTGCTTTTCTATCAGGCTCCGCGACAGTCCTGCGACAATTGGCGCTCTTGATAATGATTCGCAACATTGGCATGGGGCGTCAACGGCAAGGCGACTGCGCGCCGGGCAAAAACGCAACTGGAGGCAGGCATTTGAACTACTTGCAGAGACTGGAGGGTGAAAACGGCCAGTCCGAATCGCCTCATCGCGTCGAAGCTGGCTCGCAGTCCAGGAACGCCGCGTTGAGCAAAAAGCAGCAGAAGGCACGCAAGGCGGCGAAGCAGTTCTGGATGAAGCAGCTTCACAGCTGGCACTGGATCAGTGCTGCCGTGTCGCTGATCGGTATGTTCCTGTTCGCGATAACAGGCATCACGCTCAACCACGCCCAGTCTATCAGCGCAGAGCCGCGGGTCGTAGCGGGTGAGGCTTTGCTGCCCCCGCACGTCTTGGCGATCCTTAACCGGCCGGGGGCCGCCAATGGTCCCATTCCCCAGGCAGTGTCGCAGAAGCTTCAAGCCATTGTCGGCCTCAACCCGGGCAAGGTGCAACCGGAATGGACTGATCAGGAAGTCTACGTCGCCATGCCCGGACCGGGCAGTGATGCATGGATAAGCATCGACCGGACGACCGGAGCCGTAACTTCAGAACACACCAACCGCGGCTGGATTTCCTATCTGAACGACCTGCACAAAGGCCGGAACACGGGAACTGCATGGTTCTGGTTCATCGACGTGTTCGCCGTCGCCTGCATCGTCTTCACAATCACCGGGCTGCTGCTGCTGCAGGTTCACGCAAAGCGCCGGCCAACCACCTGGCCGATGGTCGGCCTTGGCGCGGCGATCCCTGTCATCATTGCCATGTTCTTCATCCATTCCTGAATCACCTTCCAAAGGATAAACCGTAGATGCGCAAAAGTCTGATCCTGGCTGCCGGTGTTGTCAGTGCGCCCGTTGCGGCGGGTACGATCAACGTCACCATCCCGCGCCTTACCGTTGCGGAATATCATCGTCCCTACGTCGCGGTGTGGGTGGAGCCTGCGAATGGCGGCCCGGCGCGGACGCTGGCCGTCTGGTATGACGTGAAGAAGAAGGGCAGCGAGCCGGGCACCAAGTGGCTGGCTGACCTGCGCACGTGGTGGCGCAAGGGAGGCCGCAGCTTGAACCTTGCGGCTGATGGTGTAAGCGGCGCAACGCGCGCACCCGGCGCCTATCGCATCCCGCTGCCCGCCGACCTGCGCCCCGGTTCCTATGTCCTTAATCTAGAGGCCGCACGGGAGAACGGCGGGCGTGAGCTTGTTCAGGTGCCGCTGAACGTCCCTGTCCGCAATGCATCGGCCACCGGCAAGACCGAGGTGGGCGCCGTTTCCGTTTCTGTTCGTTGAGGGGTAATACCATGCTGAAGAAGACGCTTTTCTTTGCGGCATCCGCCACGCTTGTCCTCGCTACGCCTGCCAGCGCACACCGCGCATGGCTGCTGCCCTCGGTGACGGTGATCTCGAATGTTGGTCAAAGCGTGACTGTTGACGCTGGCACTTCGACCGATCCATTCACTCCCAACCACAATGCCATGAACGTTGACGGCATTCAGGTGTGGGCGCCGGATGGCACCATGGGCAAGATCGAGAATGCCGCGAAGGGCAAGTATCGTTCGACATTCGACGTTGCCATCGACAAGCCCGGAACGTGGCGCATCGGCAACCAGACGTCTTCTGTCTCGGGCACGTTCAAGGTCAATGGGGAGGAATGGGCCGTGGGTCGCCGCCGCCCCGGTGGCGCTCCCGCCGGAATGGCTGCGGGCTCTGCTCCCGCTGGTGCTCCCGCCGGTGCTCCGGCTGCGGCGGGCGCTGCTGCGCCGCGTCCGGCTATAGATCCCAGCCGTGTCGTTGCCACGGTGGCCGACATTCCGGCCAATGCGACAGACCTGAACCTGACCGAAAGCCAGAACCGCAACGAGTTCTTCGTAACGGCAGGCGCGCCGACAGAGATCACGCCCACCGGCAAGGGGCTTGAAATGATTGCCGACACTGCACCGACAGATCTCGTCTCAAACGAGCCGGGCAAGTTCCGTTTCCTGGTCGATGGCCAGCCAGCCAGCGGGCTGAAAGTGACGGTGATCCCCGGCGGCCAGCGCTATCGGGATGGCGAAATGGTGCAGGAGCTTACTACCGACGCGAATGGCGCGATCACGGTCAACTGGCCGGTGGCAGGCTTCTATTGGGTTAACGCCAGCCTCAGCGATGACAAGCCCTCGGTTGCAAAGGCGACCAAGCGCCGCATGAGCTATACCGCTACGCTGGAAGTCGTCGCTCCGTGACGAACGTACCTCCGGCACCGCGGATCGCGGTGCCGGAAATGGTGGGGCCAGAGGCCCTTGCTGGATTTGATCCCAATGCCCCTGTCGTCGTCCTGGACGGCGCGACCATGGGTACGACCTGGCGTGTAAAAATCGCCTTGCCGGCCGGTCATGAACAATCCCGGATTGCAGGAAGCGTTCAGGCCCGGCTCGACAATATTGTCGCGCAGATGAGCCATTGGGACGACACCTCGCTGCTGTGCTGGTTCAACCGCGCGGCGGCAGGCAGTTGGGCTGCATTGCCCAAAGATTTTTCCGCAGTGACCGTCTGTGCGCTTGAGATTGCCGCGCGATCGGGCGGCGCTTTCGATCCCGCTCTGGGACGCCTGACTGACCTTTGGGGCCTTGGTCCCCGACGGGCGGATGGTCCTCCCACCGATGAAGCGATTGCAAGCGCGCTTGCATCGTCGGGCGCGCGGCACCTTGCCTTTGATCCGGGCAGTTCACGACTGCGCCAACCGGGCGGGCTATGGCTGGACCTGTCAGGCATTGCCAAGGGCTACGCTGCCGATGCGATTGCGGAAATGTTGGCCGCTCAGGGCCTGCGCCATGCGCTCATCGAAATTGGCGGTGAATGCGTGGGGCGCGGCATTCGACCCGATGGTGAGCCTTGGTGGGTCGATGCGGAAACGCCCGAAGGCTTTGCCGTGCCGCCCTTGCGTGTGGCACTTTGCCAGTTGGCTATTGCAACATCCGGCGATTACCTGCGCGGTGTACACGCGCTCGACCCAGCGACGGGCCGCCCGCCACAGCACGGCGCCACTGCAGTCAGCGTGATTCACGCATCGTGCACGGCGGCAGATGCATGGGCGAGTGCGCTGGGCGTTCTCCCGCCTGAGCAGGCCTGCGAACTGGCAGAGCGGGAAGGACTGGCCGTGCGCCTGCTGACACGCGAAGGCGGTGAGTGGCTGAGCGCCGCCTTGTCGCGAATGCTGTAGGGCGGCACTTGGAGGGCGGGGCCGATCGACCCCGCCCACCAAGAATGGCCTATTCCTTTACGACAACTTCGACCCGCCGCGATTCAGCGTTGGTGTCGCCGGTCCCCGTCGTCTGCACCGGCTTTTCAAGAACGATGCGCGGGGCCGAAATACCTGCCTTTTCCAGCGCAGCCCTCACGTTCTCGGCACGGCTCTTGGCCAGCGCCGCGTTCGCAGCGGCATCGCCGGTAGGATCGTTGTAGCCCGAAACCGCAAGCGTCGCATTGGGGTGCGTGTCGAGATAATTCTTCACTCCGCTCGCCGCTGTCGAAAGGTCATTGTGAACCTCCGACATTGCGGTCTGGAAGTAGACAGTGAGCATCGGTTTGCTGTCGCGATCGGACGCCACGACTCCCGCTCCGGTGGGAATGACGACGGCTGCCGGCGCAGGCACGGCTGGCACTGCCGGTGGCTCAGTGGTTGCGACAGGCTCTACCGTGCGATCGGCCGAACAGGTCCTGAGCGCATAGAGCAGCGCAAGGGCAAGCAGCGCGAGCAGGATCCAGGGCAACCAGCGACCGATGCCGCCGCCCTCCGTCTTTTCTTTATAGGCCGAGTAGGCAGCCTGTGGCGCAGCCTCCGGTTCTACCCTGGGCGGAATGGTCGATGCCGCCGCTGCGCCAGCGGCGACTCCCGCGCCAGCCAAGGGGGAAACCTTGGCGGTGCCGCCAAACACGTTCAGTAACCCAAAGTGGTCAGCCAACAGGTAATAGACGGTCACCCGGTTCTTGGTGGGATCGCCCTTCAGCCGGTCGCCAACCGCGGCGATGCCGGCATCAAGCGTTGCATCGTCGTGCGCGAGGCCCAGCTTCTTCTTGAGATAGTTTTCCCGGACGCGGCCAGTTTCGGCGGGGTCGGAAAATGCGACGCGGGAGGAGTCGGTATTTTGAAGCGATATCCCGCAATATTTCACTATTGCGGCGACGACGCCCTCATCGGCGTCCGGGGCATGTTTCCTAACATTGGCCAACCAGTCTTCAGCCATCTTCCCGCTCCTTTTTTGCGATCAGTAGCGATCGTGGGATGTAAAGATGTCGCCAGTTTTCAGTATTGGTACGGCGTTCCTAAAATTGAGGTGATGTCCGGATTCCGATCAAGCGGATTCAAACCTCTGCCAACATCAATATCCATCATGGATTGCTCTTACGCGTACAGACGTGATGCAATTACCATATTTTCGTTGGGTCTTGAGGTGACGGCTTTCATATCGCAGGGGACTTGTGAAATCTATTGCCCTTTTGTTGGACATACGTTGAGATTCCGGGAACATCGACCTCCCAGCACCGTTCATCGCCGGCATCCTCACCGCGAGAGCGCCTGAGGAGACAGGATCGTTCCGCTGCGGCATGAATAAACCTGCGTAGATGCAGCTAAAAACCGCGACAAGGGGGCTGCTTGCTGACTATAGTTGCGGACTGACCGGATGTTGCGGATGATAGCTGCATGACGCTTGTGGGCAGGGTGACTGCAATACTGCGCGACAAGGTCGAGCGGTTGTGTACCGGCGGTTTGATACTCGGCTCGCTGTTTTTCGCGGCTTCGCTCACGCCCAGCCTGATCCCTCGCACATGGCTTACGCAAGGGGCATTGGCGGGCATCTGTTTCGTCATCGGCTATGTTTTGGGCGTGCTGCTGCAGAAACTCTGGCGTTACCTCCTGCATACCGAGAACCAGGCACCGGCCAGGACTGTGGTGAGCGGAATCGTCCTCATTCCCTGCCTTGCGATCATGGCGTTTTTCCTGTGGCGGGCGACGGACTGGCAAAATTCCGTACGATCGATCATGGGCATGGACAGCCTCAACCACTGGCACTCGCTGATGATCCTGCTGGTCGCGGTGCCGGTGATCGTCCTGCTGTTCCTGCTGGGGCGCGGGCTCGCCTATGTCGCGCGGGCCGCGACGCGCCTGATCCGGCGCTACATTCCCCCGCGGATCGCAACGGTTGCGGGTGTTACGGTCGCGGCGTTGCTTGCGTGGTCACTTGCTACCGATGTGCTGGCAACCACTGCCTTTCGCATGGTGGACCTGTCCTATCAGGAATTCGACGCCCTGCTTGAGCCTGAGCGGCCTCAGCCGATAACCGCTATCCGGTCCGGCGGGCCGGGATCTTTGCTCAAGTGGGATGAGCTTGGCAGGGCTGGGCGTGAATACATTGCCAGCGGACCGGGGGCGGCGGAAATAGCCAAGTTTGGGGGCGGCGCGGCGAAAGAGCCGATCCGCCTCTACGTGGGATTGCGCAGTGCCCCCGATGTTGGCGCCAGGGCGCGCCTTGCCCTTGAAGAGATGAAGCGTGCGGGGGCCTTCGATCGCGCCGTCCTTGTAGTCATCACGCCGACCGGGACGGGCTGGGTCGATCCCTCCGCCATGGATCCCGCCGAATACCTGACGCACGGCGACATCGCGAGCGTTGCGGTCCAGTATTCCTATCTCAGCAGCCCGCTTTCGCTTTTGGCACAACCTGACAATGGGTCGGAAACGTCGCGCGCCTTGTTCAGGGAAATCTACCATTACTGGTCCAGCCTGCCGAACGACAACAGGCCCAAGCTTTATCTGCATGGGCTGAGCCTTGGTGCCATGAACTCCGAAAAATCCGCGGAGCTGCTCGAGATGGTCGGCGATCCCATCAATGGCGCGCTGTGGAGCGGTCCTCCGTTCGGCAGCCGCATGTGGCGGTCATTCACCAGCAATCGCAATCCCGGAACGCCAGAATGGTTGCCTGCTTACCGCGACGGCCGCTTCGTTCGCTTCATGAATCAGCATGGAGGCCCCGTCCCCGCGGATGCGCCGTGGGGCCAGATGCGGATCGTCTATCTGCAGCATGCCAGCGACGCGATCACCTTCTTCGATGCGCGCGATGCCTTTCGCCGTCCGGACTGGATGGATGCCCCGCGCGGGCCCGATGTCTCGCCCGATTTCGAATGGTACCCGGTGGTGACCATGTTGCAGCTGACGGTCGACATGATAGCGGCAGGCGGCGCACCCATGGGCTTTGGGCACGTCTTTGCTCCGGAGAGCTATTTCGATGCCTGGTCGCTCGTCCTTGGCACCGACGGCTGGTTGCCCGAGGAACTGGAGCGGCTGCGGCGCCAACTCTCCATCAGGGTCGAAGCGCCACAGAAGGGCGACCAGGAAATGCCTTACGCCAACAGGGGCGGCTAAACCGCGTAGCTGACGACTTCGAATTCGATACCGTCCCAGTCGAAGAAATAGAAGCGCCGCCCGGGATCGTAGTCACCATAGGCAAAAGGCTTTAGTCCAGCCTGTATGACGACTTGTTCGGCACCATCAAGATCGTCGACCACTACCGCCACATGATTTAGCGGGCGGCCCTTTGCATACGGTGCGGAGGGGGCACCATCGGGGCCGCTGTAGAAGGCGATATAATCGCGGTCACTGCCGACATGGATCGTGCGGCCGCCCAGCCGGGCAAGCCCGCGCCACCGTTCGTGCCATCCGCAGAGTTCTGCCAGCAGGGCGGCGGAACGGTCAGGATCACTGACGGTCAGGTTAGCGTGTTCGAGATAGCCCTTTGGCATGATTTCAATCCTTTGCAGTAGTTTGGCCACTGCCCGAATCATCAGGCTTGCCCATTCTGCAACCTCAAGCTAACTTGAGGTCAAGCTTTGATTGCGGAGCGTGCATGGACAAGGACGACCTTATTCCAATTGGCGTATTGGCGCGGCGTACAGGCCTCGCCGTTTCGGCGATCCGTTTTTACGAGGACAAGAACCTTCTGACCTCGCTGCGGACCAGTGGTAACCAGCGCCGCTTCCTGCGCTCCGACATTCGCCGCCTCAGCTTCATCCTGATTGCGCAGCGGCTGGGCCTGGGCCTGGATGAAATCGAGGAGGCCTTGTCCTCCCTGCCGCAGGGGCGGACACCGACATTAGCTGACTGGCAGCGCATCAGCCGCAACATGCGCGGCCAGCTGGATGAGCGGATCGCGCTGCTGACGCGTACCCGGTCAAAACTGGATGAATGCATCGGCTGCGGCTGCCTGAGCCTGCAGAAGTGCCAGCTCTACAACCGCGAAGACCGCGCTGGCGCTGCTGGTCCGGGACCGCACTTCGTTCTTGGCTAGCCTATTCGGCGGCGAGCAATTGCTCCGCGCCGCCAAGGTCGACGCTGACCAGGCGCGAGACACCCCTTTCCACCATGGTGACCCCGAACAGGCGGTGCATGCGGCTCATGGTTACGGCGTTGTGCGTGACGATCAAATAGCGGGTGTCGGTTTCGCCCACCATCACGTCCAACAGGTCGCAGAAGCGTTCGATATTGGCGTCGTCCAGCGGAGCGTCGACTTCGTCCAGCACGCAGATAGGGGCTGGATTGGTGAGGAAAAGCGCAAAGATGAGCGCCACCGCCGTCAACGCCTGCTCACCGCCCGATAGCAGCGTGAGCGACTGAAGCCGCTTGCCCGGCGGCTGGGCGTAAATCTCAAGTCCGGCTTCTAGCGGATCGTCGGAATCGATCAGCGCAAGATGAGCTTGCCCGCCTTCGAACAGACGGGTGAACAGGCGGCGGAAGTGGCCGTCCACTGCCTCGAATGCGGCGCGAAGCCGCTCGCGGCCCTCGCGGTTAAGGTTGCCGATCGAGCCGCGCAGGCGGTGGACGGCTTCGGTCAGTTCGGCCTGTTCGGCAATGCTTGTTCCGTGGCGGCTTTCGGCTTCGCGCAGTTCCTCGGCGGCGACGAGGTTGACCGGGCCGATCCGCTCACGTTCGGCGACAAGGCGGTCCATTGTGGCTGACTCATCGCTTGCGCCAGAGACTTCGCCGGGTTCGAAAGCAAAGCGTTCGGGCAGCAACGGGGGCGGGCACTGGAAGCGCTCGCCGGAAAGATGGGCCATCTCGGCGCGCCGCGCTTCCTCGTTCTCGGCGCGGGCGGCAGCACCGGCGCGGGACTCGCGCGCGGTGGCCAGTGCTTCGTTGGCGGCGGCGAAGGCGGTGTCGGCGGTGCGGGCCTTTTCGGTTGCTTCGGCGACGGCCGCTTCGGCCTCGGCAAGTTCGGCGGAGACGCGGTGGCGCACTTCGTCGCCCTGCTCGATTTCTCGCATCAACGAAGCCGGCTTGGCCGCGACGACGGCGCGTTCTTCCTCGATCTCCTCCAGACGGCGAGCCATTTCGGCAAGGCGGCTGGTCGCGTCTCCGGAGCGTGCCTGCCAGCCCTTGATGTCGCCGCGTTGGGCCGACGCCCGTTCGCGCGCGACGGCCAGCGCCTGATCATGTGCAGCAAGGCCTGCGGTCGCAGCCTGCATCGCCTGCCGGGCGTTGTCGTGCTTTGCCTGAGCAGCCCCCAGCGCGGCGCGGCCTGCTTCTGGATCGGGGAGCGCATTTCGGCGCTCTCCAGCAGCCGAAAGTTCCGCCTGCGACTGGCGGCGCTGTTCGGCAAGGTCTGCCTGCGAAACCTCAAGCTCTTGCCTGCGGACGGCGAGGCGGGCTCGGGCGTCCTCCGCCTGGTCCAGTGCGCGCAGGGCCGCGCGTTCCTCATCCGCCGCTTCGGCAACAGCGCGTTCGGAGGCGACTACGGACAGTTGCAGTTCTGCTAGCCCGGCCTGTGCCCTCTGCTGGTCTGCCTCTGCCTGCTGGGCCAGTGCGCGCTTGCCGGGCAGTTCGACTTCCAGTTCGGCAAAGCGGTTTTCCGCTTCAAGCCGGGCTGCTTCTGCCGCGCCTTCACCTCGGGCAACAAAGCCGTCCCAGCGGCGGAGCAACCCGGCCCGGGTGACAAGCCATTCGCCCGGCCCCAATGCGCGGCCATCGTCTGCCTCTCCGACGTGCACCAGCGCCAGCCGCGCGGCGAGCTGCGGCGGGCATTGGGTGACATGGGAGGCAAGGCTTCCGGCAACGGGCTTGGGCGTCTCTGCGCCGGTCCAATAGCGGCCATCCTCGTCGGCGGGCGCAGCGCCCAGTGGAGCTTTGGCGTCGCGGCCCAGCACAGCCGCAAGCGCGCGTTCGTAACCCGGTGCCGCCCGAATCTTGTCGAGCGCGGCGGGCAGGCCGTGCTTGGCCTGCGCCTGCTTGGCCCGCGCATCACGGTCGCGCTGAAGGGCGGAGTGTTCGCGCTCAACACCTGCCAGTTCTGCCTTTGCAGCCGCGTGGGCGCTGGCGGCACTATCACGGGCGGATTGCAGTTCGGCCTTGCACGTCTGTTGTTCTTCCAGTGCTGCGCGTGCTTCAGCAAGAGTCCTGGCGGCGGTGTCCCGGCGGGAAGCGGCAGCAGTTACATTGGCCTCCGCGTCGCCATCGCCCGTCAGCGCCGCAATTTGCGCTGCCTGCCGGGCTGCTTCACCATCCAGCCGTTCAAGGCGCGAGCGGGCAGCGGCCAGTTCAGCCTCTGCCACGCGCCACTCGGCCTCGACGCCCGCCTGTTCGGCGGTCGCCTGCGCCAACGCCAGTTCCGCCGTGCGCGCAGCGCGATCTGCATTTTCCAGAGCGGATGCCAGCGACGGGCGGCGAGCCTCATCGGCAGTGAGCTTCGCTTCGCTGTCGGCAAGTTCCCGCTCCAACCGGGCGAGCGCCTCGGCGGCATCGCGGGTCATACGATCGGCATCGCCGCGATCCGATTCAAGCCGGGCGCGTTGCCGCTCGAGGTCGGCGAGGCGCTGCTCGGCAGCCTCCAGCTGGCTGGTCAGCGCGGCCATGCGGTGGCCATGGGCAGTGGCATCATCGCGCCGGTCGGCCAACGTGTCGCGCGCCTCGGCCAGCACTTCGGCGGCGGAGGCGTGCGCGTCTTGCGCTATCTTCATCGCAGCCTGCGATGCGGCAACCCCGGCTTCCGCTGCCTGAGCCTCGGCGCGGGCGGCATCCGCCGCCGCAGCAGCATCGCGCCAGCGGGCAAAGAGAAGGCGGGCCTCGGCCAGCTTGATACGGTCTGACAAGGCCGTGTAGCGCTCCGCTGCGCGCGCTTGCCGCCGTAGCGACGAGATCTGCGCGTCGAGCCCGGCCATAAGGTCTTCAAGCCGGGCGAGGTTAGCCTCGGTCGCGCGCAGCTTTTGCTCGGCATCCTTCCGGCGGACGTGCAGGCCGGCGATGCCCGCAGCCTCTTCCAGCATCTGGCGGCGCTCGGCGGGCTTGGCTGCAATTACGGCGGCGATGCGGCCCTGGCTGACGAGCGCGGGGGAGTGCGCGCCGGTGGCGGCATCGGCGAAGACCAGCGCCACATCTTTGGCTCGCACATCGCGGCCATTCACGCGATAGGCAGAACCCGCGCCGCGTTCGATGCGGCGGACGATCTCCAGATCCTGCCGGTCTGCGCTTTCGGCCAGCAACACCACTTCGGCAAAGCTGCGGGGAGGGCGCTGGGCGGTTCCGGCGAAGATGACGTCTTCCATGCCGCCGCCGCGCATAGATTTGGCAGAGCTTTCGCCCATCACCCAGCGGATCGCTTCGAGCAGGTTTGACTTGCCGCAGCCGTTAGGGCCGACAACCCCGGTGAGGCCGGGTTCGATGCGCAGCTCTGCAGGCTCAACAAAGCTCTTGAAGCCGGTTAGCTTGAGCCGCTTGAACTGCATCGCCGGGCCACCCCTTTGCCCTGCTGGTTACCCCTCAGCGGGCGCCGAGAGTCTCCAGGTGAGCTTTCAACTCTGGCCAGCCGCCCTCGAACTTCGTGCCATTCACGATCATGGTCGGCGTGCCGGTGATTTCGTACTTCTCGCCATCTTCCTTGGTACGCTGGGCGAGGTTCTTGGCTTCGTCCAGGTTGGCGAGGCAAGCGTTGGCCTGATCCTTGGCAATGCCGCGCGCCGAAACGAATTCAGTCAGCCCGGTAAGTTCACCAATGGCGATGAAGCGCTTGGCATCGGGCTGGTTCATTGCCGCGTCCTGTGCGGCCTGTCCGGCATCGTTCACCTTCTTGAACAGATCGGCCTGGTTGGCGAACATCTGGTCGGTCAGCGGGAAGAAACCTTCCGGCGTGCCGCAACGGGCCAGCAGGGCGGACGTGATGTCGATCGGATCGCGTACAAAGTTGCGGAATTCAAAGTTCACGCGGCCACTGGCCACGAAATTGTCGCGCAGCTCGGCGCTGCTCTGTTCGGCAAATTCGGCGCAGTGCGAACACGTCATCGACCCGAATTCCAGAACCGTGATCGGCGCCTTGGGATTGCCCATGCGGAAGCCGCCTTCTGGCGTCTTTTCGACCACGTTACCCCATACCTTCCCGGCGGGCGGCGCTACCTTGGGAAGCGCTGCGCCGGAAGGTGCGCTGGTTTCCGCAGCCTTGTCGCAAGCGGCAAGGCCGAGCGCGAGGGGGAGTGCCAGCATGGAAAGGACGATCCGGGCATGCTTCATCTTCAGGAATCCTCGTAAATCCGGAGTATCAGGGCTAGCGCAGCAGCGTTCCGGCGAAAAGTGCGACACAGAGGGGCCGGGGGAAATCTCCACAACTTCTCGGGGGCACGGCCTACATCCGCGCCTGAATCTGCGGATAGAGTGCAGCCCAGTTGTGCGTTCCGGCAAGCAAGGTGCCACCCAGCATAAAGCTGGGCGTTCCCTGCACACCGGCCTTTTCTGCTTCGTCGGTGCCGGCGGCAAGCTTCTGGGCCTTTGCCTCGTCGGCCAGGCATTCGTCGATTGCGGGCCGCTCATACCCACGGTTCTTCATGATTTCATAGAACCCGAAGTCCGTGGCGATTGCCTTTGTGCGCTGCGCGAACGATCCTGCGGACCAGCGCTGCTTCTGCGTTGGCCCGGCGTTGGCCAACGTGCCAATCCACTTGTCCTGGCTGTGCATGAAGGCAGAGTGATTGGCGAAGAACTTGGACGCCGGGCCACAATTAGTCAGCAGCGCGGCGGTCAGGTCCACCGGGTCACGCAGAAAATTGCGCACTTCCACCGAAAGCCTGCCCTGCGCGACATATGTTACCCGCATGGCGCTGTCGGCCTGTTCCTCGAAATGGGCGCAGTGCGGGCAGGTGTAGCTGACGAATTCGACCAGCTTCACATCTGCGTCCGGATTGCCCAGCACGTGATTTCCGGCGGGCGTGACCGTGATGGTCTGGTTCCAGTTCTGCTTGCTTGCCGGCGCGGCGCCGATTGTAAGCGCGGCAATGGCAGCAATGGCGAGGATGCGGAGTGTCATTCGGTCAGTTTCCATCCTTTTCCAGCGACCCTATGCTACGCGCTAGCGATTCCAGAACGGCGCGCAATTCCGGATCACCAATGTCCCGCAGGCTTTCGCCCAGTTCCATGGGAATCGGTTTGAGCGAAGGCGGCGCTGTCCGCGTTTCATTGTTGCCGCTAGGCTTAACCTCGCCTTGCCGTAGCTTCACTTTTGCCACGGCCTTGTAGCCGAAGAAACGGTTCACCCGCTCGATGATCTCGGGGATCACGTGCTGGATGATCGGGGCATGTGCGGGCACTACGACAAGCTGGAGGATGCCCTCGCTCTTTTCGCCAGGCGGGAAGCGGATCGATTCAGGCGCGCAGACCTTGGCGTGGCGCGGGCCGACGATCTCGGGCCACCGCGTGACGACGCTTGACTGGATGAAGCCGAAACGGCGGAATGCGGTGCGACCGATCTCCGGCATCAGGTCGGCAATGGCACGCGGAGCCCCGCCACGTGGCCGTTCATAGCGGCGTGGCGTCTTGCCGGTCTTGTCGCCGGTTTTTTTGCTGGACCCGTCTCTTTCCATTCCAATCACCGCCATGCCATAGCGCGGCGATGGACGCCAGCGCGGAACCGGTCTCTGAAACCCTGCTCGCCTGGTATGACCGGCATGGGCGCACATTGCCGTGGCGTTCCCGGCCGGGGGCGGCATCGCCTGACCCATACCGCATCTGGCTTTCCGAAGTGATGTTGCAGCAGACCACCACAGCGGCGGTCGCCCCATATTTTGCCGAGTTCACCCGGCGCTGGCCCGATGTGACGGCGCTGGCGGCGGAGGACGATGCAGAGGTGATGGCCGCCTGGGCGGGGCTTGGTTACTACGCCCGTGCCCGCAACCTGCTGGCCTGTGCCCGGGCGGTGGCGGAGAGTGGCGGGCGCTTTCCTGATAGCGAGGAGGAGCTTCGCAAGCTTCCCGGCCTTGGTGCCTATACCGCGGCGGCGGTGGCGGCGATTGCCTTTGGGCGGCGCGCGGTTGTGGTGGACGCCAATGTAGAGCGGGTAGTCGCCCGGCTGTTCGCGATAGCCACCTCGTTGCCCAAGGGGCGGGAGGCAATCCGCGCCGCTGCCGATGCGATCACGCCGATGCAAAGAGCAGGGGACTTCGCGCAGGCCATGATGGACCTTGGCGCGACGATCTGCACGTCGCGCAATCCGCGCTGCATGCTGTGCCCGATTTCGGCATCTTGCGCCGCTTATCGTGAGGGGCGAGCGGACCACTATCCGGTCAAGGCTACGAAGGCGGTACGTCCCGAACGGCGCGGCCGTGCCTTCTGGATCGAGCGGGACGGCGAGGTGTGGCTGGTGCGGCGGGCGGGAAAGGGCATGCTGGGCGGCATGCGCGCGCTTCCCGACGATGGCTGGAACGCGAGGGCGGACGGTTCCGGCCCTGCTCCTGTCGACGGGGCGTGGCAGGCGGGCGGGGTCGTGCGGCACGTCTTCACCCATTTTTCGCTGCAGTTGCAGTTGGGCATTTATTCGGGCGGGGAATTGGATAGTCTCACGGCCAACGAAGGCGAGTGGTGGCCAGTTGACCGGCTGGATGAGGCCGGGCTGCCCACACTCTTCGCCAAGGCAGCGCGGCTGGCGCTGGCCGCACGGGAGGAAGAACGGAATGACTGACATCCATTCGCTGAAGGCGGGCGTTAACCGCCGCGAGTTGATGCGGCTTGGCGCGCTGGCCGGGCTTGGCGCGGCTTTCGCTCCGCGGCTTGCCTTCGCCGCTGCCAGCCAGACGCCACAGGTGGAGGCGATGATCGAGCGGTGGGTCGGTCCGGGCAAGTTCCCGGGCATGATCTCCGTGCTCGGCCTGGCGGGCCGCGATCCGCAATTCGTGGCGCGTGGTACCGACGGTTTTGACGATCCCGATGCGATCACCCCGGACAGCCTGTTCCGCATCTATTCGATGACCAAGCCGGTCACCGGCATGGCAACCATGCTGCTGGTCGGCGAGGGCAAGTTGAGGTTGGACCAGCCGCTGGCCGACATACTGCCGAAGTTCGCCAACATGCAGGTGCAGGTGACGCCCGATGGGTCGATCACCGACCTGAATCCAGCGAAGACGCCCATCACCATCCGGCACCTGATCACGCATACCTCTGGCCTTGGCTACACGATCATCCAGCGCGGACCGATCAAGGCAGCTTATGAGGACAAGGGCATTATCGCCGGGCAGATCAGCCGGACGCCGGTGCCAGGCCTGTTCCGCGGCCACCCCGTGCCCAGCCTGACAGCCTTTGCCGACAATCTTGCCGAAATGCCGCTGGTATATGAGCCTGGCACGAAGTGGAGCTACAGCGTCGGACTGGACCTGATGGGGCGGGTGATCGAAGTCGTGAGCGGAAAGCCGTTCGACACTTTCCTGAAAGATCGCATCTTCGATCCCTGCGGCATGACCAGCACCTTTTTCCAGGTGCCACAGAGCGAATCCGGACGTCTCACTACAAACCACGCAGCCTTCAATGGCATCCTTGTGCCGATCGATAAAGGCAAGGATTCTATCTACCTCGACAAGCCAGCGTTCCCCTTTGGCGGAGCGGGTCTGGTCAGTTCCCCGCGCGATTATGACCGCTTCCTGCGGATGCTTGCCCAATACGGCCAGATTGGCGGTAATCGCGTGATGAGCGTGGAGGCCGTGCGAACCGGCACCAGCAACCTTTTGCCGCCGGGCGTGGATGGGCCAGCCATGATGGCCCCCGCCAGCAACTTTGGCGCGGGCGGCCGCGTGGGCGTTGGGGCAGAGGAAGGCGTATTTGGCTGGGCGGGCGCTGCCGGAACTGTGGGCGCAGTCGACATGAAGCGCGGGGTTCGTTCAGGGATTTACCTGCAGTTCATGCCGCCCAATGCCCTGCCGGTGCTGGGCGAGTGGCAGAAGGCCCTGCGCGAAGACCTTTCAACCCTGTTGGTAGCAGCGTGAGCGGGGGCATGAGCAAGTCATGAGCATTGGCAGCATCGCGTTCGCCGGATCGCGGCTCGACCGGGCGGATCATGTCCGTTCCAGTCCCGAAAGACTTGAGGCCCTGATGGACTGGCGGGCACGGCTGCTGCTGATGGACGGGCTGGACCCGGTGATCTCGCCCGAAGGCGAATTGAGCTGGGGTACGCTTGCCGACGCGCCGGAAGCGGCGGAGTTCGTGTTCCTGGGGATTG
>JBEVKC010000003.1:0-28343 GCA_040509895.1 Novosphingobium sp.
GTGAAGCTGGCGTGCCGTTCTTCACCATTTCCGGTTCTGACTTTGTCGAGATGTTCGTCGGTGTTGGTGCGTCTCGCGTGCGCGACATGTTCGAACAGGCGAAAAAGAACGCGCCCTGCATCGTCTTCATCGACGAAATCGACGCCGTCGGCCGTCACCGCGGCCATGGCCTCGGCAATTCGAACGACGAGCGCGAGCAGACGCTGAACCAGTTGCTGGTCGAAATGGATGGTTTTGAGGCCAACGAAGGCATCATCATCAGCGCCGCGACCAACCGCCCTGACGTTCTGGATCCGGCGCTGCTGCGCCCCGGCCGGTTTGACCGTCAGGTCGTCGTGCCGGTGCCCGACATCGATGGGCGCGAGCAGATCCTTGCCGTCCACATGAAGAAGGTGCCGCTGGCTCCCGACGTGAACCCGCGCACCATCGCGCGCGGTACTCCCGGCTTCTCGGGCGCGGACCTTGCCAACCTTGTGAATGAGGCGGCGCTGCTTGCGGCGCGGCGCAACAAACGCCTTGTCGCCATGCAGGAGTTCGAGGACGCCAAGGACAAGGTCATGATGGGCGCGGAACGCCGCTCCATGGTCATGACCGAGGACGAGAAGAAGATGACCGCCTATCACGAGGCCGGCCATGCCATCGTCTCTGTCAACGAAGCGGCTTCGGACCCGATCCACAAGGCGACGATCATCCCGCGCGGCCGTGCGCTGGGCATGGTCATGCGCCTGCCGGAACGCGACACCTATTCGTACCACCGCGACAAGATGCTGGCGAACCTGTCAGTCTCGATGGGCGGCCGCGTTGCCGAGGAAATAATCTTCGGCCACGACAAGGTATCGTCCGGCGCCTCGTCGGACATCCAGTACGCCACCAGCCTTGCCCGCAACATGGTCACCAAGTGGGGCATGTCGGACAAGCTTGGCCCGCTGCAGTACGAAGACCAGCAGGAAGGCTATCTTGGCATGGGCGGCACAGCGCGGCTCTTCGCCTCTGACGAGACGAACAAGCTGATCGACAGTGAGATCCGCGGACTTGTCGATGATGCGCACCAGAAGGCGAAGGACATCCTCGGCACCAACGAGGACAAGCTGCACCTTCT
The DNA here is from genome assembly GCA_040509895.1 of Novosphingobium sp. Lineage (GTDB taxonomy): Bacteria > Pseudomonadota > Alphaproteobacteria > Sphingomonadales > Sphingomonadaceae > Novosphingobium. Next base: position 1,100 of record JBEVKC010000003.1, read on the forward strand.
TGCCCAGGCGCTGCTGGAATATGAGACGCTGACTGGCGACGAGATCAAGGAACTGCTGTCCAGCGGCAAGATCGACCGTCCGGATGCGCCCAAGGGCCCGGCGGTTCCTGCGACAGTGCGTGGCTCCGCCATTCCCAAGACGGGCAAGCGGTTCTCCGGACCGGCCCAGCAGGGCGCCTGACTCTCTACTGATCGCTGGCGACTTTCCAAAGCCCCGCGAATCTGTCTTAATGGCCCCTGACCTTGACGGTCGGGGGCCATCCTCATGCTGGACAGGCTTAAATCGGCAATTGCCGGATTGGCGAGGCTGCTGCTCGCCGCAATTCTGATCGGTGCCGCGATTGCCGCCCTGACCGGACGTATGCAGCTTGCCCTTGGCCTTGCGATCCTTGCCTGCCTGCTTTGGGGCCTCATCATACTGCGCTCGGACGAGGGGATGCGGAACGGCATACAGGGCCTTGCCGCGGCCCTGTCCTCGATTGCGCTGCTGACTGCCGCCTACTGGTATTTCATCGAGCGACGCGGCGTCCCGAAGGTGAATGTGGAACCCAGCGGCCAGGCGTGGCCAATAGGCGACGGCAGCCTGCTGGTGCGCGCGAATATCAAGGTGTCCAACGTCGGCGTCTCTGCCGTGCGGCTTGGCAAGAAAGTGCCGGTGGAGGTGGAGATTGGCCAGGTCTATCCACCAGCAGGCAAACAGGCCGCCGCCCTTGCCAAGGCGATGCAGGACTCGGTCGCAGCGGGCAAAAAGGACTTCGGACTTGTCCAGACCGACAAGTGGCCCCTGCGCGCGTCAAACTATGACGGGATCGAAGCGGTGATCGAATCCGGCGAGACCGAGAACCTCTATTACAAGACCATAATACCCTGCCAGGAGGGCATGGAACTGGCGATCACCGCCAAGGTGCCCAAGCAGCTTGGCCAGCTCGACCAGATGTTCGAACCAGACAAAAGACAAAACTACTGGGTCGCGCAGGCAATCATCCCCGTCGAGGGCAAATGCGAAGGAGAAGGCCCATGACTCGTATCCGGTATATGCTGCCCGTGCTTCTCTGCACCGCCGCGCTGGCAGGGTGCGGGCAGAAACCCCAGGAGGCTGAGGAAGCGGCCGCTGAATATCCGGCGGAAGCGGCGTCCGATGCCGTGGACGCCATGCCCGCCCCCGCTGCAGACGAAGCGGCCGACCCTGGATACGGCACCTCGACCGATGCAGCCGATGCCGCCGCCGACGCAGCAGCCGACGCTGGCGCTGGGCCTAACCAGGCGCGCGAAAACGAAGGGAAAGCCGGCTCAGACGATTGAACTCCGGCGCAAATCATCGGCCCAAATACGAAAGGGCCCCGGTTTCCCGAGGCCCTTCGTAAATTCAGCAATGCCGGAAGGCTGAATCAGCCCCCGAATCAGCCTTCGTAGTCGCCACCCAACGAGGTGTTGCGAACCGGCGCCGCTGCGGTGATGCGCAGGGCTTCGGCCGACTGGCTGAGCGAGCCGATGTCATCAACCTCATCGTCGTCATCCGGCAGCACGCGCTGCAGCGAACCGATCAGCGTTTCCTTGAGATTTTCCGGGCGAACAGTCGTCTCCGCGATTTCGCGCAGGGCAACGACGGGGTTCTTGTCGCGGTCGCGGTCGAGCGTCAGCTCGGCGCCGCCGGAAATCTCACGCGCACGCTGTGCGGCAAGCAGGACAAGATCGAAACGGTTGGGAACCTTGTCGACGCAATCTTCGACAGTGACGCGCGCCATGGGCACTCCGATACAAACAAGAATCTGCGGGAATGGTGCGAGCTAGGTATGACGACGTGAAAAGTCAAGAAAACTCGGCCCCCGGACGACTATCCGCTTGCCCGCCACTCGCAGCCTCCCGATAAGGGCAAAAATACGAGGGAGAGGTATGCACGGTTTGGCGGAAGGCCCAGCACAAGGATCGGGCCGCGATTTCAGCGAATTCCGCCAGCACTGGCGCCCCTTGCTGGGGGCTTTCCTGGGCATGGGCTCGGCACTGTCGCTCAACGCCTATCTCCTCAGCATCTTCGCGCCCTACCTTATCGAGGAGTTCGGCTGGACGCGCTCGCAATGGGCGATGCTGGGAATCGTGCAGATCCTGATGCTCGTCTGCCTGCCGGTTGCCGGGCGGCTGGCAGACCTGTTCGGCGTGCGCCGCGTGGCCGCCTTTGGCGCGCTGACCTTCCCGCTTTTCCTGATCGCCATCACCATGATGGACGGCAGCATCCAGACCTATCTTATCATTTACATCGCCCAGACCATCATTGGCTCCACTACGACCGCGACAGTCTATTCGCGCGTGGTTGCCGGCGCCTATTCGATGCGGCGCGGACTGGCCCTTGCAATATGCGGCAGCAGTCCGCCGCTTTTCGCCGCGCTGGGCAGCCCGTTCATTACTGCCTTCGTCGACCAGCACGGTTGGCGCGCAGGCTATTGGGCGGTCGCAGCCTTCTGTGCCGCCTGTGCTGTCCTCACACTTGCCTTGCTGCCTTCGCATTCGAAGGAACCCGGCACCACCGCAGCGGCACCGCGCCGGCGTGGGGACTACCGCGCAATTGCAGCCATGCCGGTGTTCTGGATCATGCTGACAGCGACGTTCCTTGTGAACCTGCCGTTCACGCTCGCCACCTCACAACTCAAGATGGTAGTGCTGGACCAGGGCATGACTGACTCAACGGCGGCTCTGCTGGTGTCGGTCTTCGCCATTGGCTCCATCTTCGGACGGATTCTGTCAGGTACCGCCTTGGACTACCTGCCGGGCCACATCATCGCCGCAGTGGGATTTGGCCTGCCCTTTATCGGGCTGGTGATGCTCGCCTCGCCATGGGACACTGCTCCGGCCGTGACCGTGGCGATCCTGCTGATCGGGGTGTCGTTCGGCGGAGAGGGAGACATCATCCCCTACCTCGTCACCCGGTACTTCGGCATCGCCGTCTATGGCACGGTGCTGGGCCTGCTGTCCGCGGCAATGGGCACGGCCATGGCAGCGGGCAATGCGATCCTTGGCGTCGTGCTGGAGAGAACCGACAGCTTCGACATCTACCTTTACACTGCGGCGGCCACGTCCTTCATCGGCAGCGCCCTGTTCCTGTTGCTGGGACAGGAGCGCTTCCGCCGCCCGGCGCTGAGCTAGAGCACCACCGCCCGCGCCCGCAGGTCAGCAATCGCCGCTTCGCCATAGCCGACCTCGCGCAGCAATTCAGCGGTATGCGCCCCAAGCGCCGGGGAGGATGCGGGCGTGCCGTAAATGGCCTCACCGTCAAAGGCCGTCGGTCCCGCGACGATGCGCACGCTGGCATCGCCTACGGCAAGGTTCTGCATGATCCCGTTGGCATGGACCTGCGGGTCGTTCGTCACGTCCTCGATAGAGGCGATGGCCTCCCAAGGGATGTCGATCGATTCCAGCAGCGGCTGCCACTCGGCAAAGTCGCGCTTGGCGAACGCCTCCTGAAACATCGCGATCAGCGCGCCGGGATCGCTGTCGCGCGCATCAACGGTGGCAAAGCGCGGGTCGTCGATGATTTCCTCCAGCCCCAGGATGCCGCACAGCGCCGCCCAGCGCGGCTGCGGGTTGAGGATCATCAACTGCACCAGCTTCCCGTCGCGGGTTGCATAGGTGTAGGTCAGCGGACGGCGCATCGGCTGCTTGGGATGGGTCTGGTAGCTCGGCATCTGCACCAGCGTCAGGTCGCCGGAAAGCACCCACGCTGCGGTGGAAAGCAGCGAGTTCTCAACCACCGACGGCTCGCCAGTCATCGCCCGCTTGAAGAGGGCCCCGGCAATGCCGAAAGCTATCGCCATGGATCCAGTGTGATCGCCATAGGCCGGGCGCGGGCTGGTGGGCTGCTGGCCGGGCCGGGTGAAGGCATAGCAGGCCCCGCCCCGCGCCCAGAAGGCAGAGGCGTCGTAACCTGGCCGATCCGCTTCGGCGCCCTTGAAGCCGACGCCATTACCGCGGGCGTAGATGAGCTTCGGATTGCGGGCACGCAGGTCTTCGACATCGAGCCGCAGCCCCTTGATCGCCTTTGGCCGCAGGCTGGTGAGGAAGACGTCAGCCGTCTCCACCAGCTTAAGCAGGGCCTCCCGCCCCTCCTCGCTCTTGAGGTCGAGCGCGACGCTCTTCTTGTTCCGGTTGTTCTGCTCCATCGAGATGTTGATGTTGCCAAGGTTGCGGTCGCCGCCAGCCTTGAGCGTGCGATAGGGGTCGCCCTCGATGGTTTCTATCTTGATGACTTCGGCGCCTTGGTCCGCCAGCATGACCCCCGCCCCGGGAACATAAACGTATTGCGCCAGTTCGATCACCCGCACGCCCGAGAACACACCGCTCATCGACTTCTCCCATCCCGATTTTGGAGCATTTGGCGGACCGGCGCGGTGAATGGCAATGCGAATTGGTCCAGAACCATGCACTGAAACGCCAGAGGGGCCGATCCGGCAAATTCATCCCGCGATTGAGCGCAGGCTTGCAAAGGACTGAAAAGCCCAGCAGTCTTGCAAGATGCATATTGGAAGGCGGTACAGCTTCCCCCAGTTCCTGGGCTGGACGGGACGAGAGGCCCTCTTGCTGGTCGGGTGGTCGCTGGCCGTCACCCTGTTCCTGCAGCTTACGCGCTGGGATTTCCTGACTGTGCCGACGCCAGTGCTGACGATCATCGGTGCGGCGCTGGCCATCATCGTCGGTTTCAAGAACCAGCAGTGTTACGCCCGCTTCAACGAAGCACTGTCGCTGGCCGGGCAACTCAGCACAAATAGCCTGATCGTTGCGCACCGCTTCACCTCGATGGTCGGCCACCTTGAAGAGATGAGCTCTGGCGGCGGCCTGAGGACCGTGATTCACCGCCACCTGGCCTGGCTGACGGCCATGCGCTTTTTCCTGCGTGAGAAGAAGCCTTGGGAGAACACTTCGGAAAGCGGAAACGCCCGGTTTCTCAAGCAGCATCATACCCCCGAAAGCCAATCGTCGCTCGATGAAGAGTTGCGCAAGTACCTGCCAGAGGGCGATGTCCGGAAAGTGCTCACTTACGGAGCGGACAAGCTGGACCTCATGCTTCGCTGGCAATTCGAAACTGCGGCCGATCTGTATAACCGCAAGCTCATCACCGAATACATGCTGATGATGCTGACCTCCGCGCTCGACGATCTGGTGCGCGTGCAGGGGGCACTGAAGCGCGCGAAGAACTACCCCTATGCCCGCAACTTTTACTCGATAGCCGTCTTCCTCGTGACGATCTTCGTGGGACTCGTACCGTTCGGCCTGTTCCCCTATGCGCGGGAACTGGGCGAAACAGCCAATATCGAAGACTGGACGGTGTGGCTGAACGTGCCTTTCAGCGCAGTCGTGGGGTGGACATTCGTGTCGCTGGAAAAGGTCGGAGAGAACTCGTCAAACCCGTTCGAGGGCGGGTCCAATGACGTCCCGATCTCAGCCATCACGCGGCGGATCGAGATCGAGCTCAGCAACATGCTGGGCGAACAAAGCGACCTCAAGCCGGTCGAGGCCAAGAGCGATATCCTGTTCTAATCCTACTGGGAACGCGGGCGCACTTCCTGGCTGATCTTGATGCGCACCCATTCGCCGACCATGGAACGTCCACCAACGCGGGGAGGACGGACCTGAAACTGCCATGCCGCCGCCAGCACGGCGCGTCCAAAGTTCGATCCGGTCGGGTATTCATCCAGCAACACGCAATCATCGACGTGATAATCGGCCACGGTGCGGCAGGCGATCAGTCCCCAACCGGGGCCATTCGTGGTGGACAGGTAACCGCTCAGTTCGCTGTCGGAAGGCTCGCGATACCAGGCTGCTGCGTAGAGCGGCTCTCCGTTTGGTCCGGAGCCAGAGACACGCTGCGAATCGCCCGCTCCTGCGGGGCCTCGGTTGACGGGACCGAATTGCGGCGCATTGGCTGCCGGTGGTGAAACCGGACGCTGCGGGGCGACGACCGTGGCCGGGGTCTTGACGGAAGACGCTATGACGATCTTTGGCGCCACCTGCTTCTGCGGTACCGGCTGCGGCGGCGTTTCCTTTGGTTGAACCTCCTTGGGAGGCTGCGGCTGGACCTTCGGACGCTCCTTGGCCGGTTCCGCCTTCTGCTCCGGCGCATTCTCAGCCTGCTTTTGCTCCGATGTGGCCCTGAAGCGGACCACATCCAGGATCTCTCCGGGGGTGCCGTGCTGCGTCAACGATGTCCCGAGCGTCAGGACGAGAAGGACAAGCAGCCCCTCTGCCAGCAAGGCGAGCACGAACCCGATAGGCCGGCTGCGCGCCGAACGATACGACGTGCCCAGTTCGTACTCTTCATGTTCGGGGAGGGGTTGAGACAGAAAACTTGACCCAAAAGACCGCGGGTCGTCCTTGCGACCCGGCTATAGCAGAAGCCCTGAATTAAGCCGCCGGCGGGGCCCGGTCAAACGCCAAAGAACTCAGCGGCGCTCTGTGTGTCCATATATTCCCGCACCTCAACGATTTTTTCGTCACGGAAGGTGAAGAGGTAGTGATAGACATTGGTGTAGACTCGCCCGTCAGGCGTCGTGCCTTCACCCTCTACCGTGATCGAGACGCGATTCTCTTCCGCGGTCATAACCAGCGGCGTCATGCGGCTGCCGCCCACGAAGATGCTCGGCGTGGCGAGATAGGCGACGAACTCTGCCTTGCCGCGCGTGCCGGCATAAGGGAACAGGTGCGGCTTGCCGATGGTCCAGTAGACGAGTTCTTCGTGCAGCAAGTCCGCACCGCGTTCGGCGTCATGGACGGCAAGGGCTTGCAGGAATTCGCAGGCCCTTGCCTTTATTTCATTTGTATCCAAGCTATCCCTCCCGATTTCCGGGACGGCGCTTACTGGCCTTCGACGCCGTCCTCATGGGCCATCCAGTGCACGAAACGGTGCATGGCGTACATGGCGTCGTGCGGATTGCCGATGGTGCTTGGCCCCGCTTCGCCCAGATGGACGATGCGCTGGGCGCCGCCGCTGGCGAGCCGGTCGCGGTAATCGGCCATGCGGTTGAACGGATAGAAGCCGACCGTCTGGGTCGCGACGTTGATCCACTTCACCGCGTCGTCGAGGCTGTCGACGCGCACGACATTGGCGATCTTGTTGATCGGGTGGAAGTCCACCGGCTCGTCCGAGCGGATGACCACGCCCTTGCCGTCGGTCTTGCCCCAGACGCCATATTCGTCGTCCATCATCATCAGCGTTTCGACCTGTTCCTTCAGGTCCATGTCGAGCGGGCGGATGTCGCCGGAAGCAGCAGCGCGCTCGGCAATGCGGCGGTGCAGCTTTTCGCAGAAGCGGTCGACTTCTTCCTGGCTGCCCTCGACGAACTGGAAGCGGCTGGCGACGCAGGCTTCCTGGTTCAGGGTCATCACGTCGCTCGAAGCAAGGTCGGCGACCTTTTCCATGACCTCGTCGGATTCGAGGCCCTCGCGCCCGACCATGGAGATCGAGGTCTTGGGATCGAAGGAAACGAGCTGGAAGCCGGGTCCGAGGTACTTCACGACATTGTTGATCGCGTCACCGCCGCCCCAAGCGACGATCTTGTCGAAATACTGCGGGCGATAGAGCACGCGCTCCACCGCGTCGTCACCGCCGCGCCAATAGACGGCGCTCATCGATTTCACCATCGGATGCTCGGGATCGATGGCAGCCATGGTGCGCAGGATGGCGACCATGGTGAAGGGATCGGCCGAGGGCATCTTGAACAGGTTCACCGCCTTGACCAGTGAGCCCTGCGCGATGGACTTCACCGCAACGCCCGGTGAATTGCCCGGCATGACGTGGATCAGGCGCGGGGCAAAGGCGCGGACAAAGCTCTTGCGGCCGGTGAAGTCCTGCTTGGGCACCCAGCCATCAAGCGCCTTGGGATCGGGGAAGTTCTCTGCCAGTTCACGCTCCAGCACCTGCCGGTTGAGATAGCCGGTAGCATGGGCGACCGAGTTTTCGACCACGGCGCGCGGCAGGATGTGCGTGGTGCACATCCGGTCGACGCATTCCTGCATGATCTCGTTGTCCTTCGCCACCAGCCGCTGGCCGGTCTCGATTAGGAAGTCGATGATCTCGCTGGTCGGCACGTTGAGCAGGGGCGGCACCTCGGTGCGCGGGTGAACCACGGCGTTCATGTCGATCTTCGGGGTGGCGAAAGTCACGCCAAGGTCGCGCGACTTATGCGTGGCGTCGGCCCCTTCGACCACCTTGCCGCGCATGAAGAACGGCGCGGAAATGACCTGCTCGGCCTTGCTGGGGTCCAGCTCGGTGATCGTATTCATGGCATCTCTCCGTATCCGACTCGATTAATGGCAACTCATGCGTTTCATTATTACCATTCCAGCGCGCGATGCAAGCGATTTTGCGGCATTCCGCTTGCGGAGGCTGCAAGGCGTTGCCACGACACAGCTCTTCCCGCATGTAGCCACGGGGCAAAAGGGATACGGTCAATGCGGGGAATGAATGGGAGGAGCCCCTCGCCGTGGGCGTGACACTTCCGGCCCTGCGGTTTGAGGCAGAGGCGTTCCAGCTTGGTGGTGAAAAGATCCACGGCCGCCAGTCCGCCGGGGAAGCCTTTCTACGCGCCGCGCTGGCTGTGCCGGGGCTTGAGGAAGTCTGCGGCTATGGCCCGGTGTCGCCCAGCGTGCAGGCTTTCGCGCGGGCAGTCCAGCAGGCAGCGCCGGGGGTCGACGCCAAGTGGATCCCGCCGCTGGGGCTGGAACAGCTAGGCCAGATTGGCGCGATGCACACACCGGAACCGGTGCTGATGGAATACGCTAACACGCGGCTAGCCGTGGGCAGCAACGCATGGTCCCTGACCGGCATCACGCACACTATTTCAACGCGGGCCGTCATGCAGCAGTTAGAGGCCTATTCATCCGCACCGCTGATGGAATGGGACGGCCTGATCTGCACGTCGGACGCCGTGAAGGCATCGGTGGTGGAGATCATCGACGCGCAGGAAGAATATCTCGTCTGGCGCTTCCCCGGCAGCAAGCCGCCGCCGCGCCTGCAATTGCCGGTGATCCCGCTGGGCGTTCATTGCGCGGATTTCAGCTTTACCGATGGGCTTCGCGAAGAGGCCCGGCGCGCGCTGGGGCTGGGCATTGGTGACGTCGCCTACCTCTTCGCCGGGCGGCTCAGCTTCCATGCCAAGGCGCACCCCTTCCCGATGTATCTGGCTCTCGAGGAAGCTGCGAAGCGCACTGGCAAGCGCATCGCGCTGATCCAGTGCGGCTGGTTTGCCAACGAACACATCCGCAAGGCGTTCGACGACGGCGCCGCCACCTTCGCGCCCTCGGTACGCCATATCTGGCTGGATGGACGGCAAGCGGATCAGCGCGCCCGCGCCTGGGCAGCAGGCGATGTGTTCATGTCCCTGTCGGACAATGTGCAGGAAACCTTTGGCCTTACCCCGCTTGAGGCCATGGCAGCGGGCATGCCGGTGATCGTCACCGATTGGGACGGCTATCGCCAGACCGTGCAGCACGGCGTCTGCGGCTACATGATCCCGACTTTCGCCCCCACGGCCGGAACGGGCCAGATCTATGCGGATGAGCATGCCGCCGGCCTGATCGATTACGATACCTACCTCAGCCACACGGCGCGCCACGTCTCGGTAGATCTGGCCGCGCTGTTTGATGCCGCGGCGGTGCTGGCACAGGAAGCGGGCAAGCGGCGCAGTCTTGGAGAGGCTGGGCGGCGTATCGCTCGCGAACAGTTTGACTGGTCGGTCATCATGCGGCGCTATCTCGCGTTCTGGGACGAGCTTGGTGCCATCCGCGGTGCGGTGTCACCTGACGATCCGCGATGCCGGCCCCGCATCAGCGCCGCGAGGCTCGACCCCTATCGCGTTTTCGGCAACTATCCGACGCGGCAAGTCGGACCCGACGCGGTGCTCCGCACGCGCACAGGCGGAGGGGACTTCCGCGCCTTGCTGGCCGACCGGCTGTTCGGAGTGGGACGCGACAAGCTGCCCCCTGACGAAACCCTTGCGGAAATAGTTGCCGCAATCGGCAGTGGTGCAACTGTGGCGCAAGCGGGTAATGCAGCTAGAATCGGTACAGACGCCGCAATATTGCTGGCGACGCTGCTGCTCAAGCTCGGCGTGCTGGAGTTTGCGGGTTGAACCGGTGATTGGACAGAGTGGAATGGCAATGTTACGAGCTATTGTATGTCACTACGCGGGTTGAAAGAAAAAGACGACGCGCCCACCGACGCGCGACAACTGCGATCGCGGGCGGCGCTGACCGGCGCCATGCTGGCCCTGCTTGAGGAAAAGCCGTTCGACCAGGTGACGATCCGTGAGATCAGCGCGCGCGCAGGCACCGGCTATGCGACGTTCTTTCGCCACTATCCGACGAAGGAAGCCCTCCTTGCCGACATTGCGGCCGAGGAGATTGCTGACCTTCTCGCGATGACGACCCCGCTGCTTTACGACGTCAACAGCCTGGAATCGACCAAGGCGCTTTGCCGGAACGTGGCCGCACAGCGCAAACTCTGGGCCGCCCTGCTGACCGGCGGTGCCGCCAGCACCGTGCGTGAGGAATTCATCCGCCAGGCGCGTGAACTTGCCGGGGACGCTGCACGGCCGGAAAGCTGGCTGCCCGCCGATCTTGGCGTGGTCTATGGCACCGGCGGCACGATTGACCTGCTGGCCTGGTGGCTTTCGCAGGACGAACAGGACTACGAGCCGGAGGAAATTGCCACCATCCTGAACCGGCTGATCATCGGCCCGCTGATCGGCAAGCTTGGCATCGCAACGGAAGTTGAAGCCTGAGCGAGCCAAAATGCATTTGCACGGCACATGATTCACTTTATGAACTAGGTGGCGCCTTACTGCCGGTCGAACCTCGCAGCTGGCTCGTTAGAGAGTATAATTCCCGCCAAGGATGTTTCTGGAAAGGCGCACCATGAAGAAGCTTGCCATTGCCGCCGCGCTCGCCGCCGCTTTTGCCGTACCGGTTCATGCGGCTGACCCGGCTCCTGCCTCAGCTCCCGCCCCGGCCTATTCCACCGCGGAAACCGACATCGGCACCCTGCTTGACAACCCGGCCACCAAGGCCGTGCTCGACAAGCACATGCCCGGTTTTTCGGCCAATCCGCAGATCGACATGGCGCGTTCCATGTCGCTCAAGCAGGTCCAGCAGTTCGCTGGTGACCAGATGACCGATGATGTCCTTGCCAAGGTCGACGCTGACCTCGCCAAGATTCCGGCTGCCAAGTAAGGCGGAAAGAAATATTACCCTGATCGGCCAGCATCGTCGCACTGAATGCTGGCCGCGTGGGTTGAATGCCGTATTGCCGCGTCGGGTAAAGGTACCGAACCGCTTCAAACGGCATTCATCGTGAAGTGCTATCGGGAGGGAACGCCCTTCCCGCGAACAAGAGTTGAGCTGGACCTGATGAAGAAGTACCTTCTGCCTGCCTCTGCCACCGCCCTGATTGGCGCTGCTGCCCTTATTTCCGCAATTGCCCCAGCAGCCGCTGCAGGCCCTGATGGCGCCGCGCTTTTCCGGCAACGCTGTGCAAGCTGCCACTCGGTTGACCCGGCCAAGAAGTCGCCGCTGGGTCCGAACCTTTCCGGCATCGTCGGCCGCAAGGCTGCGGCGTCCCAGTTCAACTATTCCCCGGCGCTCAAGAACTCCAACCTGACCTGGAACCGCGCCAATCTTGACCGCTTCTTGTCCGGGCCGTCGCGCATGGTGCCGGGGACTCGCATGGTCATCACCGTGTCCGATCCGGCGCAGCGCGCGGCGATCCTGAACTACCTCCAGACCGCAAAGTAACGGACGGCGAGCGATGGCAGTCATCGAAGCTCCGGTGATCGAAGGGGCCGACTGGCCGATCTTCGGCTGGAGCGACGATATCCGCCCCGCCCTTGCCGAAGCAGCCAGGGGCCGCCGGCCCGTGGCCCTTGCCACGCTGTTCAAGGTGGAAGGCAGCGCCCCGCGCGGTCCCGGCGCACAGATGCTGTTCGATGGACAGCGCGCCAGCGGGTACTTCTCTGGCGACTGCATTGAGGGCGACGTTGCCCGCCACGCCGCAGAAGTGCTTGCGGATCGCGAGGCTCGCATCCTCCACTATGGCACGGGCAGTCCGTGGATCGATATCCGGCTGCGCTGCGGCGGCGCGTTGCATATCTTGGTTGAGCATGTCGAAACGGGCGGCGCGGCCGCACGGGCGCTGCTCGATAACGCAGAGAGGAGAGCGCCCTGCCGCTGGGTCAGCGATGGCCGCAGGCAGGTCGTGGAACCCGGACGCGGTCCCCTGCTGGTTTTCACCGACAATCCTCCGCAAATATCCCGCCGCTTTGACCCGCCGCGCCGGCTCGTGGTGTCGGGCGGCGACCCCGGCGCACTGGCGCTGGCGGCGCTGGGGGCCCAGGCCCAGTTCGACACCATCCTCGTAAGGCCCGATGGCCCAGAAGATGCTCCGCCTATCACGGGCATCCGCTATCTGCGCAGCTCCACGCAGGAGGCGCTGGAGCAACTGGGCGTCGATCGGTGGACCGCCTATGTCGGCGCAACGCATGAGGATCACTACGACCTCAGCGGTTGCCTTCATGCCCTGCGTGGCGGCGCGGGATGGGTCGGCATGATCGGCGCGAAGTCCCGCGCTGAAGGCAGGCTCGCCGCACTTCGCGCAGCCGGAGCGACGGAAGAGGAACTGGCCGCACTGCACCTCTCTCCCGGTGTGCCCGGACTTGGCAAGGCGCCGTGGGAAGTGGCGACCGGCATCGTCGGACAGATCATGCAGGCGTTGAACCCGGCGCTGGAACGGGCGTGAACCAAGCGCCCGTTTTGGCCGCCATAGTGTTGGCCGCCGGTGCGGGCAGCCGGTTCGGCGGCGGGAAGCTTTCAGCATCGTTCAAGGGCGAACCACTGATCAGCCACACCATCCGTGCGGCTCTGGCCGCACCGGTATCCCGAACAATCGTCATTGCCACGACCGACCTCGACATAGGTGATTGGGACGGCGTGGAGGTCCGCCGGATCGCGACGACCGCCATGTCAGACTCGCTCAGATCCGGCGTTTCAGCGGCGGGCGATTCGGATGGCGCATTCGTCTTCCTCGGCGACATGCCGCTTGTGCCCCATGATGCCGCTGCCCGGCTCGCCGAGGCGTTGGGCGGCAACTATGCCGCAATGCCGCGCTTCGAAGGGCGGCCCGGCCACCCCGTGCTCCTCTCGCGCATCGCCTTTGCGGATATTGCCCGGCTAGAGGGCGATCAGGGCGCTGGAGCGCTGATCAGGTCACGCGAGGATGTTGCATTCCTCGACTGGCCCGATGACACTGTCTTGCTCGACGTAGATCGGGCCAACGACATCAAGCGGCTGGAAAGCCGAATGTAGGGAGCAGGAATGCGAAGCTGGAAGTTACTTTGCGCGGTCGGGCTGGTGACGATGACCAATCCGGCGCTCGCCGCTGATCCCAAACTCGCGTCCGCAGCGCAGGCCCCGGCCAACTCGGCCAACGCCGCCGCCGATACCATCTTCGCCGAACCCTACATCGACAAGGATGAATGGCGCGACGGGCCAGTGCACCACCGCTATGTCCATGGCGGTTTCAAGGGCACCGAAACGCGCTTCTCCATCTACCTGCCACCCCGCGCGCAATATGAAGGTCGCTTCTTCCAGCACCTGACGCCGGTTCCCGACAGTGAAAATCTTGCCCAGGGCAAGTTCGCGACCGAGGAAGACAAGATCGCCTTCTCGATCGCCAGCGGCGGCTATTATCTTGAAACAAACGGCGGCGGCCCCGCCTATTCCGGTCTGCCCGGTACCGGCGTCGATGCAACAATCGGAGCCTATCGTGCCAATGCGGCCGCGGCGCGTTTTTCCCGCCATGTCGCGCAGGAAATGTACGGGCCGCACCGCGTCTATGGCTATGCCTTTGGCGGTTCGGGCGGCGCGTACCGCACCATCGGTTCGTTCGAGAACACCAAAGGCGTGTGGGACGGCGCCGTGCCCTTCGTCATGGGTTCTTCCATGGCGATCCCGAACATGTTCACCGTGCGCATGCACGCCATGCGGATCCTTGACGACAAGTTCGATGGCATCGTCGACGCGCTAGAACCGGGCGGCAGCGGTGATCCCTATGCCGGGCTGAACGAAGAGCAGGCAGCGGCGCTGCGCGAAGTCACGCGCATGGGTTTTGAGCCGCGCAGCTGGTTCGGCCACAAGACCATGGGCGTCCATGCCTTCACCGTGCTCTATCCCGGCATGGTGATGGCCGATCCGACCTATTTCACCGACTTCTGGACCAAGCCCGGCTATCTCGGCCACGACAATCCGGGAAGCTTCGCCAAGTCGCGGCTGCAGTTCAAGACCACTGTGACCGCGGCCCTTGATGACGCTGCGGCGGACGCCGCCGGACTGAACCTGGGACGCATCCCCGGCACGGCGCGGGGCGAAGCGGACACAGCATGGCAGGCGCTGGTGCAGAACGGCTCGCATCGTCCCGTCGCCTTCAAGCTTGCCGGAACACCACCGGAAGTTGGCTTCCTCGGCGGCGACCTGATCGTCCTTTCAGGTGAGGCCAAGGGGCAGATCATCGGGCTGCGCTCCATCCAGGGTGACAGCGTCATTCTCGGCATGGCCGACCCGCGCGTCCTCGCCAAGCTGAAGCCGGGCGATGAGGTGCAGGTCGACAATTCCAACTTCCTCGCCGCCCAAACCTATCACCGCCACCAGGTGCCCGGGCCCGAATACAAGGTGTGGGACCAATTCCGCGGGGCCGACGGAAAGCCCATCTACCCGCAGCGGCCCATGATCCTTGGCCCGATCTTCACCAAAAACGCGTCGGGGGCACTTCCGGAAGGCAAGTTCGACGGCAAGATGATCGTCGTCGAAAGCCTGTGGGACCGCGAAGCGCTGCCATGGCAGGCCGATTGGTATCGCGACAAGGTGAAGCAGAATCTCGGGCCGAATACCGACGCGAATTTCCGACTGTGGTATGTCGACCGGGCACTGCACGGCTTCGACATCAAGCAGGAGGATGAGACGCAGACGATCACCTACCTCCCCGTGCTGCAGCAGGCACTGCGCGACGTAGCCGCATGGACCGAAAAGAGCGTCGCCCCGCCCGCGACCACCGATTACCGCTTCGACGACGGCCTGGTCCGTATTCCAGCAACCGCCAAAGAGCGGCTGGGCGTGCAACCCGTCGTCACGGTGACGGCCGACGGCGGCGCAATCGCGAAGGTGAAACCCGGGCAGGCTGTGAATCTCGCCGGAACCATCGAAGTCCCGCCGGGCACGGGCTATGTCGTCAAGGCCGAGTGGGATTTTGACGGCAAGGGCGCCTATCCCGAGCAAGCAACAATCGAGGGCAAGCGCTCAACGACTGCGGTCAAAACCACCCACAGCTTTGCCAGGCCCGGCACCTATTTCCCTGCATTACGCGTCTATTCCCAGCGTGATGGTGACAAGGAAACACCCTTCGCGCGCATCCGCAACCTTGGCCGCGTCCGCGTGGTCGTGGAGGAATGATGACCGACTTCAGCCCCCTCTTCACGCCGTTCCAGCTCGGCAAATTCACCCTGCCGAACCGGATCATCTTCCCCCCAATGGGACTTGAAGTCTGCGAAGGCGGGGTGCCCAGCGACGAAGCGGCGGACTATTACGCGCGCCGGGCAGATGGCGGCGCCAGCCTTGTCATCACCGAGGGCGTCTATATCGACCACCCCTCATCCGGCGACAATCCACTGCTCGGCCGCTTTCATGGCGAGGACGCGTTCGACGGTTGGCGGACGGTCGCACGGAAGGTCCATGCTGCAGGCGGTATTTGCGTGCCCGAACTGTGGCACGTCGGCCTGATCTATCGCGGGCCTGACGTGCTGGTGGGCAACGACCTCGCCTTTCGCGACGAGCTCGGCCAGGTGAGCCCATCGGGCTACATCGCGCCCGGCAAGAAAGTCAGCGAGCCGATGACGCAGACCCAGATCGACGAGGTGATCGAAGCCTATGCGCGCGGCACCGCCAAGGCGGTCGAACTAGGCTTTGACGGCATCGAGCTGCACGGCGCGCATGGCTACATCATCGACCAGTTCCTGTGGAAGGCGCTCAACCACCGCACCGACCGCTATGGCGGCGGCCCCCGTGCCCGCGGGCAATTCGCGGCCGAGGTAATTCAGGCCTGCCGCGAGCAGCTTGAACCGGGCATGCCAATCATCCTGCGCATGTCGAACTGGAAGATGGTGGATTTCGACGCTCGGCTCGCCGACACGCCGCAGGAACTGGAAGAACTGCTCGCCCCTGTGGTGGAGGCTGGCATTGAGCTGTTCGATTGCTCGCAGCGCCGTTTCTGGGAGCCGTGTTTTGATGGCGATGGCAGCGACCTCAACCTGGCCGGTTGGGTGAAGAAAGTCACCGGCGTGCCGACCTGCACCATCGGGTCTGTCGGCCTCGACTGCGATCTGCTGGCCAGCCTTGGCGAGGGCCGCACGGCGGAGCTGAACCTGCAGAGCCTTGATGAACTGATGCGCCGTTTTGACCGGGGCGATTTCGACCTCGTCGCGGTGGGCAGGGCGATGATTGCCGAACCGGATTGGCCAAAGATCGTGCGCCGCGGGGAGCTCGACCGGCTCAAGCCGTTCAGCACGTCGCTGATGGCCGATCCGCTTATGGCTCATGTGAAGGACTAATCGCCGCAGAATGATTGACGGAAAACGTAGTCAGCCTATATAGTTTCATACGAAACTTTATTCAGGCGAGACATGACTGATCTTTTCGAAAACCCCCTTGGCCTCGACGGCTTTGAATTCATCGAATTCTGCGCCCCCGAAAAAGGCCTGCTCGAGCCTGTTTTCGAAGCGACCGGCTTTACCCGCATCGCCCGTCATCGTTCCAAGGATGTAGACCTCTGGCGGCAGGGCGGCATCAACCTGATCGCCAACTACGAACCGCGCAGCCCCGCCGCCTATTTTGGCGCCGAGCATGGTCCTTCCGCCTGCGGCATGGGCTTTCGCGTAAAGAACGCCCGCCTTGCCTATGATGAGGCGGTTGCCCGCGGTGCCGAGCCGGTCGAGACGCGCACTGGCCCAATGGAACTGCGCCTGCCCGCTATTCGCGGCATTGGCGGCGCGATCATCTACCTGATCGACCGCTATACCGGAAAGGATGGAACAGACAGCCTTTCCATCTATGACATCGACTTCGAATACCTGCCCGGCGTCGATCGCCAGCCCAAGGGCGCGGGACTGCAGATCATCGATCATCTGACGCACAATGTTTACGGCGGCCGAATGGATCACTGGGCGCATTTTTATGAGCGCATCTTCAATTTCCGCGAGATCCGCTATTTCGATATCAAGGGCGAATATACCGGCCTCACCAGCAGGGCGATGACTGCCCCGGACGGCAAGATCCGCATTCCGCTAAACGAGGAAGGCCGCGCCGGCGGCGGGCAGATCGACGAATTCCTGCGCCAGTACAATGGCGAAGGCATCCAGCACATCGCCTTCCTGTGCGACGATCTTCTCGCCTGCTGGGACAAGCTGAAGGGCCTCGGCACCCGCTTCATGGCGCCTCCGCCCAACACCTATTACGAGATGCTGGAAGAACGCCTTCCCGGCCATGACGAAGAAGTCGAGGAATTGGCCCGGCGCGGCATCCTGCTTGATGGCACCACCGAGGACGGCCCCCCGCGCCTGCTGCTCCAGATATTCTCCGAAACGCTGATCGGCCCGGTGTTCTTCGAATTCATCCAGCGCAAGGAGGATGAAGGCTTCGGCGAAGGGAACTTCAAGGCACTGTTCGAGTCCATGGAACGCGACCAGCTTCGCCGCGGCGCGCTGAAAGTGGAGTAACCTGCGTCATGACCGACCTGCCCTTCCGCACGACACGCATCCACCACGTCGCCTACCGCTGCCGCGACGCAAAGGAGACGGTGGACTGGTACGGCCGCGTGCTGGGCATGGAATATCTTTCCGCCTTTTCAGAAGACAAGGTGCCATCCACCGGCGAGCATGACCCCTATATGCACGTCTTCCTTGATGCGGGCGCTGGCAATGTCCTCGCGTTCTTCGAGTTGCCCGAGCAGCCCCCGATGGGCCGCGACGCCAACACACCCGCATGGGTGCAGCACATCGCCTTTGAGGTAGCCGACGAAGAGGCCCTGATGGCGGCCAAGGCCCATATCGAGGCGCAGGGGATCGACGTGATCGGCCCGACGCACCACGGCATTTTCCGCTCGATCTATTTCTTCGACCCCAACGGCCACCGGATCGAACTGGCCGCCAATATCGGTACGCCCGAGCAACTGGCGGAGCTCAAGCGCGTCGCCATGCCGATGCTGGAGGAATGGAGCGTAACGAAGAAGGCCCCGCGACATGCGGCGTGGCTGCATCAGTTGGCAGAGGACAAGAACTAGGCTCTTCCCGCCGCCTTTGGCGAATGCGAATGAGGGTTATTACTCGCCCAGCCGGTCGCGAAGTTCTGCCAGCCGATCGATCGTATCGTTCAGCAGGCTGTCCAGTTGCCGCTTTTCCGCGTCAAAACCAGCCACCTGTGCACTTTCCGACGTCACCTTGCGCTGTGGCGCTATGCCGTGGAGGAACAGATTCACGCTATAGCGCAACTGGTGATCGACATCCGCCGGAGTCAGGCTCACGCCCCAGGCGGCCGCGTTGCTCGGCCCTCCGACCACGAGATTGAGAAAGGCCATGGCAGCTTCCTCGCCCTCCGGAAAACCGCCGCTGCCACGCCCAAGGTGGCGGCGGAACAGGTCGGCGAGATAGGCCAGCGTCGGCTCTGTCCCCAGCTTCAGGTTATAGGCGCCGATCTCAGGCATGCGGCCGGATTCAGAATTGGTCAGCCGCAGCAGGCGCAGGCCCGCGGGGCTCATGATATTGGCGATGAGAATCTGGCCGATGGCGAGGAGCGTATCCTCCAACCCGTCCACTTCCGCTTCGCGCAGGCGCTCCACCGGCACGATCCATTCGTCGATTGCCCGCTTCAGTGCGGCCTTGAACAGCGTCGTCTTGTCGCCATAGCGTGCATAGACAGTCCGCTTGGCCATGCCAGCCGCCGCGGTAATCGCGTCGATGCTGGTACGCTCAAAACCCTGCTCAAGAAACAGGTCGAGCGCCTTGTCGAGCAGTTCTTCATTGCTGAGAGTCGGGCGTCCCGGCCTGCGGCGGGGCGGATCGCCCTCAGCGTTATCAATCGATCGCGTGGCCAAGTTTCGCCAATTCCCTTGTGCGGCCGCAACTGACGGTTCCGCTTGCCCAATGGTTTTCCACTTTATCCAATGGAACGCAACCGGTGCGAAATTCGCTTTGTCCCAATCCGCAGGAATAACGCCGGGGCGAAAATTCAAGTAACTGCTTTTACAGCATAATGCCTAGACCATCGCGACCTGTCGGGCAGGCGATGGAAAAGCACCTTGTCCCAGACCAAATTGTGCGAGACTATGGCTCGCAAGACCCGTGGCCAGCCGATCCAAGGCCGCGGTGATGGAGAGAATGATGAGCGTACTGGAAGTCACCCCGATCCGCGAAGGCCTGAGCTTCGGCGCAAAAGTCCGCGGCGTCACGCGGGAAAACTCCTCAGATCCGGCGATCCGCGAAGAGGTCAACGCCCTCTTTGAAAAGGAAGGCCTGATCATCTTCGAGGATGTCGAGCCATCCGGCCAAATGCATGTTGCGCTGAGCGACATCTTCGGCCCGCTGAAGGACCATCCCAGCCCTGCCGTGCCCCGCGTCGACCAGGACGGCATGCCGGGTGTCATCGACATGACCAGCAAGCCTGGGGAAACCAGCACCATGATGCTGAACGGGCGGGAACTGGCGCAATGGCTGCCGTGGCACTTCGACCATGCCTATAACAACGAACTCAACCGGGCTGGCGTTCTGCGGTCCATAGAGGTTCCGCCGGAAGACGGCCTGACCGGTTTCATGGACGGTATCACGCTCTACAACGCCATCTCTCCCGACCTGCGCGAGAAGATCGAGGGCTGCAACGTCCTTTATCGCATGAACGTGATCATGGAGAACCTGCGCTTTGGCCGTCCGGAAAGCTACAAGGTGCTGACTGAGAACCCGACCGCACAAGGGGTGATGGAAGCCTCCAAAGATACTCCGCGAGCCATCCATCCAGCAGTATGGACGCGCAAGACCGGTGAGAAGGTGCTGCACGTCTCGCCATGGATGGCCGAGGGCATCGAGGGCGACGAGACCGAGGAAGGCGACGCCCTGCTCGATGCCGTCTGCCGGGAGATTTTCGCACTGGGTGAGAAGCACTCGTACTTCCACAAGTGGAAGCCCACCGACATGCTCATCTGGGACAACTGGCGCGTGCTCCACGCCGTCAGCGGCAACGATCCCCAGTACGGCCGGCGGATGCAGCGCACGACGATCAAGGGCGACTATGGCCTCGGCTATTTCGAAGGCGACGGCACCGGCAGCAAGGTGCTGGAAATGACGTTCTGACGTAGATGAAATGATCCTCGTCATCGCCAAGGTCCGCGTCCATCCGGACAAGGTGGAGGAATACGAAGCCGCCTGCCGGGAGGTTATGCCGCCGCTGCAGGCGGCCAATCCCGGCATCGTCTTCTACAAGACCGGCAAGTGCCGCGATGAGCCAAATACCTACCGCGTGGTGGAAGCGTATGAGGACCAGGCAGCGATGGACCGCCATATCGGTAGCGAACGGCTCAAGGAGGCTTTCGCACGCCTGCAGCCGTGCATCGCGGATCTGGAGATCAAGCTGCATGATGCGGTGGGATGAGGCTGAACAAATCCTGCTTCAGCAACCGCTGGATGACCAAAGGCTTGTTGCTCTGCGGAACGCGCGGTAGTCGCTATTCATGGAAGAACCGTCAGAGCCCAAGCGGCGGAATGCAGCCAAGACACGTGCGCGCATCCTTTCAGCGGCTTTCGACGCTTTCGCCGAGCATGGTTATCGCAACACCGGTATCCGGGACGTGGCCGAGCGCGCCGATGTCGCATCGTCCCTGATCCTGCGATACTTCGGTACGAAGGCCAATCTCTTTCACGATGCGCTCATCTTCGGCATCTGGAAGGACAGCCTCTTCACCCGTGACAAGCGGAAATTCGGCGAACAGATGGCGCGACTTATCGCCAATGACAGTGATGCGAACCTGACCGCGATGATGGTGCTGGCCATCGCTGACCCAGAATCTCGTGAAGTCGCAAGCAAGGTGCTCAAGCGACATGTGCTGGAACCGCTCGCCGAATGGCTCGGTCCTCCCAACGCCATGTCGAGGGCGATGGACATGTACGGTCTGATGAGCGGCTTCACCATACAGATACGGATGCTGGACAAAGGAAAGGTTCCCCCAGCTTCGGTCCGATGGTTGGCGAAGGCGATGCAGGATATCGTCGATGCAGGCTGATCCAGGGGATTGCATTACGCTTGCGCAGCCTCCGCTGGGACACATTTGACGGAATTTAAGTGACCCGTTGTTTACAATTGTTCACGCCGATTCCTACGCCGCAGAGCCCCTTCGACGTGCCTCATGGCAATGGGCGTTGGGCCGCGCACACGCCGAACTCCATCGATCACTGGCCTATTTATCTGGAAATCGCTAGAACTCAGGGCATTAGATCCTGCTAAATCAACAGGCGTCAAAGCGCTTGCCAAGACGGTCGTTTCCTGAAATTTTGTGGAGCAGCTGATCACTTGTTTGCTGATCTATAAGTACCAGGAGAGAGACGTGCCATTCGAGCCGATCCCGTTCGACACCCGAGAAGCCCAGCCGCTCGATATCCAGGCGGAAGAGGGCGACAGGATCGAGCTCAAGCGGAGCTACTGCAAGGTGTGCATGACCAACTGCGGCATCGTCGCGGAGGTCGCGAACGACAGCAAGATCCTGAAAGTGAAGGCGGATCGCGATCACCCCATCACCAAGGGATATAGCTGCCCCAAGGGCCGCGCCACGGGGCAGATCTACCACCTGGACCGGGCGATAACGCGGCCAATGATGCGCAAGAATGACGAACTGGTCGAAGTTTCGTGGGACGAGGCCCTCGACGATATCGGCGCGCGCCTGCGCAAGGTCACCGACAAGTACGGCCCGCACTCCGTGGGCATGTATTTCGGCAGCGGACTCGGTCTCGACTCCTCGGGCTATACGATGGAGGAGGCGCTGTGGAACGCGCTCGACAATGGACCCAAGTTCACACCGCTGACCAACGACGGCACGGCCAAGGTGACTATGGCGGGGGCCATGGGCCGCTTTTACGGCCTCAATCCCAAGACTGACTACGATGACTGTAAGATGGTGCTCTACGTCGGCACCAATCCGATGGTCAGCCACGCGCACAATACCGGCATGTACCAGCCGGGGATGTGGCTCAAGGCAATCAACAAGCGTGGCGGCGAGATCTGGGTGATTGATCCTGTCAGGACCGAAACCGCGGATTTCGCCAAGGGTCATATCGCGGCCTATCCCGGCAAGGATTATGCAATTCTCGCGTGGATCGTGCGGGAAATCATCGCGGGCGGTCCACTTAACCCGCAGCAGCCGATCAAGAGCCTCGATGCCCTGCGCGAATTGCTCAAGGACTACGATCGCGCCAAGGCTGCGGAAATCGCTGGCGTTCCTGAGCAGCAACTGCAGGACCTGCTCGATGCGATCCGCCGCAACAAGATCGTCGCGATCGAGACGGGCACTGGCGTCGGCATGTCGCCGGGCTGCAACCTGACCGTATGGATGTGCTGGCTGATCATGATCCTGACCGGCTCAATGAACGTGAAGGGCGGCCTGTGGATGCATCCCGGCGTGCTGTTCCCATTCGACAAGTTCGTCGATCACCTGCCGCTCCTCGACACGCCCTTCACCCGCGCATCGCACGTCCGTCCCGACGTGAAAGGCATCTTGGGAGATTGGCCCTGCGCAGTGCTTCCGCAGGAGATTGAGCAGGGCTACATGCACGCCTTCTTCAACTTCGGCGGCCACCTGTTTCGGTCGTTCCCGGACGCGAATGCAATCCGCAAGGCGCTGCCCAAGCTCGACCTCCATGTGAGCACAGAGATCACGCACAATGAGGTGAGCGGCTATTGCACCCACATCCTGCCGACCAAGAGCACGGTGGAGCGGAACGAATTCACCCGCTGGGATACGTTGAACTGGAACGTTTCGCTCCAATACGCACCGCGACTTGTGAAGCCGAGGGGCGAAAGGCGCTCCGCCTGGTGGGTGATCGCAGAGATCATGCGGCGGGCGGGACTGCCGGTGGCAGATCACGTGCCCGACATCGACAGCGATGAGAACGATGACTTCATGCAGGGCATGCATCTGGCCAACGCCCGCTGCACCTGGGAAGAACTGAAGGAAAAGCGCTTCGTCGAATATCCGCTCGAATTGCCTGCCCCGTGGGTTGACCGCCTGTTGGAGCGAGCGGGCGGCTGGGAGCTTATGCCGACGGAGATCGTCGAACAGTGGAATCATTTCGCCAAACAGGACGATGCCAATATCGGCAAGCCCAAGCCACTGGTCTATTCCTCGCGTCGCCAGCGCCGCAAGTTCAACGGCCAGATCAGCTTCCTCGGCGAGATCGCCGACTGCCTGATTAATCCGGAAACCGCGGCCGAACACAGCATCACAGACGGCCAGAAAGTCCGCGTGTTCAACAAGTCGGGCGAGATCTTCGTCACGGCCAAGGTCGACCCGGGAATAATGCGTGGCGTCTGCTCTATTCCGCATGGTCACAAGGACGCGAACATCAACGACCTTACCTGCACCGACGACATGGATTGGCTGGGAGGTATGGCCTATTACAGTTCGGTCCCCATAGTGATCGAACCGGTGGGCCACAACCGCGCCGAGTACGTCGGCGGGCCGTACGAATAGGTCTCGCCAATATTCGGCGAACTTGCGGACCTAGGCAGCGTTGGCTCCGTAGGCCCAGTCGTCGTTAGCGAAGTCATCTGTCCAGCGGGTGCGCGCCAGCCTTTCGCGGAGGTCGTCCAGCACGTCCTGCTCCACGGCGATGCGGAATGGTTTGATCGCGCTCATGCCAACTCCTCGTCGGGTCCGTGGCGGAGGAATTCGTCGGAAAGCTCACCGATCCGGTTGGTGATTGTTGCGGCCATCTTGCGGTGGAAGGAGGCGAGATAGCGTAGCCGGCGCAGCGTATCTCCGGCCGCGACCGAGCGCGCACGCGATTCCGCAAGACGGCCAATCTCGTCGAGCAGATGTGCCTGCGACGTCAGGAAGCCCGAATAGGAATCCGACGCACCATAGCGGACCCGCTTGGTGCCACGCTCGGTGTGTCTCCGCGCGAGGCCGAACTGCTCGAGCGCGCGGGCCGAGACGCTGGCGCTGCTCTTGGCCATGCCTAGCGTTGCGGCAATCGTGTCCAGACCTACGGGCTCGTCGCAGATCAGCAGGTAGGCATAAAGGCTGGCCGTGCCTGGCTGCATCCCCCAGGGCGCCAGCAGCGCCGCCATATCGTCGACGAAGCGTCGTTGTTCGGCAGAAAGCGTGTTTGACATATTCAGCATTTACCGAATATTGCGGAACATAGGTTGGGAATCAAGGCCCACGGGAGAGAACTACGCCATGCTCAACGCCGCAGAGATCATCGCCGAGGCTGAGGCCAAGGTCGGCGTCGCCGACACCGATCCGGGCGTCGCAGGCAATCTCGAAAGGCTGGTCGGGGCGCTGCACGAGACCTTCCCGATGTCGAAGGCGGGTAAGGCGCGGACGCGCTCGATCCTGATGATGGACGCCACCAATCGCCTGGAAAGTCTGAAATGGCTACGCGATCATTCCGAGATCGGAGTTGAGCCGATAGAGGCACCGGTGTTCCTGATGGGGCTCCCGCGCTCGGGCACGACCTATTTCCAGTATCTGTTTGACCGCGATCGCCGCTTCCGCCTCATCCGCACCTGGGAAGCGTCGATGCCCTCGCCGCCGCCTGGATACGATCCTGCCTCGGTCGAAACTCGCCGCGCCGCCTGGCGCGAGTTGCAGAAGCAGCGCGGGCATTTCGACGGGTTCGAGGCGCTCCACCTTTACGACGACGACGGCTCGGACGAATGCCACGCTTTCCTGCAGCAAAGCTGGGGCGCGGCGGGGTTGAACAACCTCTTCCGGGTGCCGCAATATTTCGACTGGTTGCTCGACGAGGCCGATCTCACCGAAACATACCGCATCCACAAGCGCCAGCTCCAGTGCCTACAATGGAAATCGGAGCCGAAGCCGTGGGCGCTCAAGTACCCGAATCACGTCGTTGCGATGAACGAGATCCTGCAGGTTTATCCCGATGCCCGCTTTGTGATGACGCACCGTGATCCGGCACAGGTTGTCGCCTCGATCTCCAAGATGACATGGAACCTGCGCGGCATGTG
The DNA here is from genome assembly GCA_040509895.1 of Novosphingobium sp. Classification (GTDB taxonomy): domain Bacteria; phylum Pseudomonadota; class Alphaproteobacteria; order Sphingomonadales; family Sphingomonadaceae; genus Novosphingobium. The sequence goes on from JBEVKC010000003.1 coordinate 26,408, forward strand.
CGCGGCGGAGCCGGTCGATATGCACCAGGTCGGCCATGACATGCTGCATTTCATCCAGCGGCACATCGATCGGATCATCGACTTTGATGCTGTGCCGCATGGGCGCCGCGTCGTGCATGTCGATTACTACGCGCTGATCGCCGATCCGGTGCGTGAGATGCGCGCGATCCATGCGGGGCTGGGCATCGACACGCCTGACGACGTGGCGAAGACGGTGGGCGACTGGCACTCCTCCAATCCCAAGAACGCGCGCGGGAAGAACGACTATTCGCTAGACCAGTACGGCCTCGACGTCGAAGCGGTGCGGGAACAATTCGCGCCCTACAGCGCGCGGTTCGGCATTCCGACTGAGGCAGAAGGACTGGCGCGCGCATGAGCTGGGATGCCCTGAACGCGGCCACCGCCGAAGCCCGCGCCCTCGTTGCCGCCGAGGCGCCAGACGCGGTGACGGCGGCCGAGGGTGAGGCCTATGTCAGCCGAGTGGTCACCGCCGCGCTTGCCACGGCCTTCATGGGCCACCGCCTCACGCAGAATGGCCTTGCGATGCCGCTGCCGGTCTATGGTGGGCCGAACCCCGACTACATAATGCGGCATTCCGCAATCGACGCGGCGGGCCGCTACCGGCTGGAAGGACGGATCAACGGTTCGGAGCGGATCGGAGTGGGGCTCTACACCCTTGGCCAGAACGGCGCGCCCCTGATCGCTGGCTATACCGTTATGGACCGCGACGATTGCGATGCTGACGGCAGCTTCGCGATCGACATGGCGGCGGAGGTTTCGGGACGGGGCACACTTGCCATTCCAGAAGGCGCGCGGATCATGATGGTCCGGGTGCTCCACCGCGATGGATCGCCGCCCGCTCATCTGGACTTTACAGGCAGCGTACCGCTGCGCGGGCCTACACTGTTGACCGGCAGCAATGACGGCGCGCTCGCCTTCGCCGCGAACACGGTGCGGGCGAACGTGTTCGAGTACATGAAATGGGTCGCCGCTGCGCGCGACCTACCCAACTGCCTCGCCGCCGCGCCGTCAGAGCTGGCCGAAACTGTGGTTGGCGACGCGGACACGCAATATTTCCTCGGCGGTTTCGACCTCGCCGAAGGGCAATGGCTGGAGATCGTCATGCCGGCGGGCCTCACCGGTTACTGGTCGCTTCACGCCTACAACTATTGGTACGAGCATCTGGTCACCCCCGGCGTTCATGATCGCAACGCGGTTCGCTCCCCCGACGGAACGGTCGTTATTGCCGTAGGGCCGGACGCGCCCGCCGATGCGCCGAACCGCATTGACACATTAGGCCGCCGCAAGGGCGCTTTCGTCTGCCGCATTGTCGGCAGCAAGGACGATATTGAGCCGCCTGGAGCGAGGATCCGCGCCTAAGGGCGAGAGGGCCAATTCCGCCGACATTCCGGCCGTTGGAGCAAGCCTGAGGGAAAGTTGAAAGCGGGCATCGGCTGCTGCCCATGTTAACTCGGGGTAGCGTCCTGACCTCGTGCGCGATAAGCATCGATCCATGGGGGACATTATCAATCTGCGACAGGTGCGTAAGACCAAGAAGCGCGCGGAAAGTAAACTTCAAGCGGCAGCGAACCGGATGAAGCATGGCCGCAGTAAGGCAGAGAAGTATGCTGCCGAGATGATCAAGCAAAAGCATGACGCGGCCATCGACGGCGCATGCCGTCGTCGCGAGGAGGACTGAGCACCCTCGCGAGCGTTCGCTGACAGCTGATGTTCCGCGCGGCCGATAAACTTCCCTGAAAGCCGACCTTCGTTCAGCCCGAAGTTCAATGTCCACTTCGGGATGGATTGTGTTGAAGAAGTCGGTGTCGGGCTCGGGTATGGGAGCGCCGCTGGCGAGACGAAGAGGCCTCCATTGCCTCAGGCTGGCATTTGTTGAGCAGGCATCGGGATGATCTTGGCCATCTTGCGGAGATTC
>JBEVKC010000004.1:0-10068 GCA_040509895.1 Novosphingobium sp.
CGCCTCGATGGGCTCATGGGTGACCGACTACCTGGCCGGATGGGCCGGCGAGCACGGCATGGTCGTCCACTCGACCGCCGCCTATCGCGGTCCGGCGCTCTCGGGCGACGTCACCATCCAGACCGCCGAGGTGGTCGACAAGATGATCGATGAGGACGGCCGTCATCTCATCCAGGTCAAGCACCTGATGAAGAACCAGAAGGGCACCACCATGTGCACTGGCGTGGCGGAAATCCAGCTTCCGAAGAAGGCATAAAAGAAAACCTCCCCGGGGCCGCGCCTCGGGGAGGTTTTCATTACCTCGAAGATTGGCCTCCCCAAGCTTGACTAGGGGAGGCTTTTTCGCGTCAGACGAGCTCTACGGCGACTGCCGTGCCTTCGCCGCCGCCGATGCAGAGGCTGGCGACGCCCTTCTTCAGGCCCTTCTTCTTCAGCGCGCCGATCAGCGTCGTGATGATACGCGTGCCCGAAGCGCCGATCGGATGACCAAGAGCAGTCGCGCCGCCATGGACGTTGATCTTCTCATGCGGAACGCCAAGGTCATGCATCGCGAACATGGCGACGCAGGCGAAGGCCTCGTTCACTTCGAACAGGTCTACCTCGTCGATCTTCCAGCCCGCATTGGCGAGCACCTTGGTGATGGCGCCGGCCGGAGTGGTGGCGAAGCGCGCCGGCTCGTGAGCATGGGCGGCAACGGCCACGACCTTGGCAACCGGCGTCAGGCCCTTTTCCTTGGCGTAGCTCTCGCGAGCCAGAACTACCGCAGCGGCACCATCCGAGATTGAGCTGGAGCTGGCGGCGGTGATGGTGCCGTCCTTGGCAAAAGCGGGCTTCAGTGTCGGGATCTTGTCCGGGCGGCCCTTGCCGGGCTGCTCGTCAGTGCTCACCACGACTTCACCGGCGCGGGACTTGACCGTAACCGGCACGATCTCGCTGTCGAAGCCTCCGTTGGCGATGGCTTCCTGTGCCCGGCGGAGTGATTCGATCGAGTAGGCGTCCTGGTCTTCGCGGGTCAGCTGATACTCGTCAGCAACGGCCTGCGCGAAAGAGCCCATCGAGCCGCCCTCATAGGCGTCTTCCAAACCGTCGAGGAACATGTGGTCATAGGCAGTGTCATGGCCAGCACGCGCGCCATTGCGGTGCTTCTTCAGCAGGTAGGGGGCATTGGTCATGCTCTCCATACCGCCCGCGATGACAACATCGATGGAACCGCTGGCGAGCGCTTCGGCGCCCATGATCACTGTCTGCATGCCCGAGCCGCAGACCTTGTTCACCGTGCTGGCCTGAACCGACAGGGGGAGACCGGCTTTTACGGCAACCTGACGGGCAGGGGCCTGACCAAGGCCGGCGGGAAGCACGCAGCCCATATAGATCCGCTCAATTTCCTCACCGGCAACGCCAGCGCGCTCCACGGCGGCTTTAACTGCGGTAGCACCCAGGTCGGTGGCGGAAACGTCGGCGAAGACGCCCGAGAGGCCGCCCATCGGAGTGCGGGCGTAGGAGAGGACGACGATGGGGTCTGATGCAGAAATCTGAGCCATGGCGGGATGCCTTTCGGGTAAGATACGAATCCGGGGTTTGGATGGCGAGATAATGTTGCAGTGCGGCGAAAGCAATCGCCCTTGAAAGCCCATCAAAGCTGCGGAAGACAGCAGTGATGGAAGAAACCTCTCTGACGGCAATGCAAGCCCTGCTCGACAGACAGCGTGCGGCGTTCGTAAATTCGCGTCCCGAACCGTTGCTGTGCCGGCGCGAGAGGCTGGATCGCCTGATAACACTTCTTGTCGAGCATGGTGAGGCCTTATCACGGGCGATGAGCGCCGACTTCGGTCATCGTAGTGTTGTTCAGGGCGTGATGGGTGACGTACTGCCCGCCGTGTCATTGGCTAAATACTGCCGCAAAAACCTGTCCCGATGGACTCGGCCAGAACGGCGCAGGCCGATGTTTCCCTTAGGTTTGCTGGGAGCTCGTGCAGAGGTTCGGCATGAACCCAAGGGCGTGATCGGGATCGTGGCGCCGTGGAATTTCCCGATTGGGCTCACCTTGGCCCCGCTCGCACAGGTTTTGGCGGCCGGCAATCGGGCGATGATAAAGCCGTCAGAATATACTCCAGAAACGGGCGCGCTGCTCCAGCAACTGATTGGGCAGTATTTTGTCGAGGAGGAGGTCACCGTCTGCCTTGGCGGGATGGAAACCGGTCAGGCCTTCTGTAGCCTGCCGCTCGATCACTTGGTGTTTACCGGCGCGACGGGCGTGGGAAGGGCTGTCCTTCGCGCTGCTGCCGATAATCTCGTTCCAGTCACGTTGGAACTTGGCGGGAAATCACCGGTGATTCTCGGTCAAAAGGTGAAACTGGATCAGGCGGCGGAGCGGATCGTCATCGGCAAAATGCTCAACGCAGGGCAGATATGCCTCGCCCCTGATTACCTGCTTGTGCCCGAGGAGATGCAGGGATCTGTGATCTCAGCTATCGGCGATGCTGCGCAGCGCATGTATCCGACATTGCTTTCCAACGACGATTACAGTTGCATCATGAGCGACCGGCACCGTGATCGCTTGGCAGGTCTGATAGACGATGCCGTTGCGCGTGGAGCAGAGGCGATCGAGCTTAATCCCGACGGGGAGGACTTCACTTCTGCCAACCTGCGCAAGCTCCCACTTACCTTGCTGACGGGTGTAGATGATTCGATGGCCGTGATGCAGGAAGAGATATTTGGCCCGGTTCTTCCGGTCATGACCTACGGCCACATTGACGAGGCCATCGACTATGTGAACGCCCGCGATCATCCACTAGGCCTCTATTATTTTGGCGAAGACGCGACTGAGCGAGAGAACGTGGTCGGGCGTACCCAGTCCGGCGGGGTTGGTATCAACGATGTAGTGCTCCACGCCTCCATGGATGACCTGCCGTTTGGCGGCATAGGCGCGTCCGGAATGGGCAATTATCATGGACCCGAGGGCTTCCGCACCTTCAGCCATGCGCGAGCGGTGTTTCGGCAGACTCCACTTGATTTCGCGAGGCTTGCTGGTCTCAAGCCGCCGTACGGTCCGGCGCTGCAGCGGTTGCTCAAATTACAAATTCGCGAATGATTCTCAACAAGCGTAAGGAGGGCCAAGCCCACTTGCGCCACGGCAAAGGCAGGACTAGGGCGCCGTCAATCGTTCCTAGCTAGTCGAGTCCTCGCGCGTGGTAGATCTCTCGCAATACCTGCCGATTCTGATCTTCCTGTTGATCGCCCTTGGGCTGTCAGCGGCGTTCGTGTTCCTGCCGATGGGCGTTGCCCGGCTGACAGGCGCACACAACCCGAACGCAGAGAAGCTCAGCGAATATGAATGTGGTTTCCCGGCATTCGAGGATCCACGTAGCCAGTTTGACGTGCGTTTTTACCTCGTCGCCATCCTGTTCATCATCTTCGACCTTGAGGCTGCCTTTCTGTTCCCCTGGGCGGTCTCGCTCGACGTTACGGGCTGGCCGGGCTGGATCACCATGATGGTGTTCCTGGCCGAGCTTGCCATCGGTCTTGCCTATGCCTGGAAGAAAGGGGCTCTGGATTGGGAATGAGCACCGTGATTGCCCCTACCAACACGATCGTCCAACCGGACCAGTCTTTCTTCCGTGACCTCAATCAAGAGGTTTCGGACAAGGGTTTCCTCGTCACTTCGACTGAGGAGCTTTTCCAGTGGGCCCGCACCGGTTCGCTATGGTGGATGACCTTTGGTCTTGCCTGCTGCGCGGTCGAGATGATCCACGTGAACATGCCGCGTTATGACATGGAGCGCTTCGGTGTCGCCCCGCGCGCGTCCCCGCGCCAGTCGGACGTGATGATCGTCGCCGGTACGCTCTGCAACAAGATGGCCCCGGCGCTGCGTAAGGTCTACGACCAGATGTCGGACCCCAAGTACGTCATCTCGATGGGTAGCTGCGCCAATGGCGGTGGCTATTACCACTATAGCTACAGCGTCGTGCGCGGCTGTGATCGCATTGTGCCAGTGGACATCTATGTTCCGGGTTGCCCCCCGACTGCCGAGGCGCTGCTTTATGGCGTGATGCAGCTCCAGCGGAAGATCCGCCGCGTGGGGACTATCGAACGATGAGCACTGTCCTTCACTCGGCCCCCAAAATCACTTCCAACGAAGGCGTGCTGGACACGCTCGTTACCGCGCTGGGTGGCAACGTGCTTGCCAGCAAGGAAGAGCACGGTGAGATCGTCATCACAGTGCAGCGCGACAGTATCGAGGATGTCCTGCGCCTGCTGCGCGATGAGCACGACTACCAGCAGCTCATGGAAATCGCCGGTGTTGACTACCCGGACCGCGCCGAGCGGTTCGAGGTCGTCTACATGCTGCTGTCGCTGACCAAGAACCATCGCGTGATGGTGAAGGTCAAGGCTGCCGAGAACACTCTGGTGCCGACCATCACGACCCTCTGGCCCGTCGCCGGGTGGCTGGAACGCGAAGTCTATGACATGTACGGCGTGATCTTCGCCGGCAATCCGGACCTTCGCCGCATCCTCACCGATTATGGCTTCGAAGGACATCCCTTCCGCAAGGACTTCCCGCTGACAGGCTATGTCGAGCTGCGGTACTCCGAGGAGGACAATCGCGTGGTCTATGAGCCCGTGCAGCTTGCCCAGGACCTGCGCCAGTTCGACTTCATGAGCCCGTGGGAAGGCGCGGACTACGTGCTTCCGGGTGATGAGAAGGTCGCGGCTCCTGCCCCCACCCCTGCCGCTCCGGCACCTGCGCCGAAGGTCGAAACGCCCAAGACCACCGAAAAGCCCGCCGACACTGGCGCTGGTGAACCGGCCAACACTGTTGCCAAGGACAAGGTTTCGGATGGGGCGCCTGCGGTCAAGGCCACCAAGGTCAAGGAACCCAAGGCCCCGAAGCCGACCGAAAACCGTCCGGCCCGCAAGCCGCGCAAGAAAAAGACTGACGGAGACGCAGCATGAGCGGCTTCGCGCTCGAAGAATCGCCGACCACCGGCGACGAGGTCATCACCAACTACACGATCAACTTTGGTCCTCAGCACCCGGCGGCGCACGGCGTGCTGCGCATGGTCATGGAGCTTGACGGCGAGATCATCGAACGGATCGATCCGCACGTCGGCCTGCTCCATCGCGGCACCGAAAAGCTGATCGAGCACAAGACCTACCTGCAGGCGCTGCCGTACTTCGATCGGCTCGACTATTGTTCGCCGCTGGCGATGGAGCACTCCTATGTGCTCGCCATCGAAAAGCTGCTGAACCTTGAGGTTCCGCTGCGCGCCCAGTACCTGCGCGTGCTGTTTGCCGAGCTGACGCGCATCTGCAATCACATGCTCAACATGGGTTCGCACGTCATGGACGTCGGCGCGATGACGCCGAACCTGTGGCTGTTCGAAATCCGCGAGGATTGCCTCAACTTCTTCGAGCGCGCTTCGGGCGCGCGCATGCACTCCGCATGGTTCCGCCCCGGCGGCGTGCATCAGGACGTGCCGCTGAAGCTGTTGACCGATATCGCCGACTGGCTCGACACGCGCCTGCCGACGCTGTTCGAAGACGCGATGAGCCTTGTCGTCGATAACCGCATCTTCAAGCAGCGGAACGTCGATATCGCACTGGTTTCCAAGGAAGACGCGATCAAGTGGGGATTCTCCGGCCCGATGATCCGCGCTGCAGGCATCCCGTGGGACATCCGCAAGAGCCAGCCCTACGACGTCTATGACCGCATGGACTTCGAAATTCCGGTCGGCACCCGCAGCGACTGCTACGACCGCTTCATGGTCCGTGTCGAGGAAGTGCGCCAGTCCGCTCGCATCATGAAGCAGTGCCTGGCCGAAATGCCGGAAGGCCCCATTGCCAGCACCGATCGCAAGATCGTTCCGCCCAAGCGTGCCGAGATGAAGCAGTCGATGGAAGCGCTGATCCATCACTTCAAGCTCTACACCGAGGGCTTCCACGTGCCCGCAGGCGAAGTCTACGTCGCGACCGAAAGCCCCAAGGGCGAATTCGGAGTCTATTTGGTCTCTGACGGCAGCAACAAGCCGTACCGCTGCAAGATCCGTCCGACGGCGTTCAGCCACCTGCAGGCGATGGACTTCATGTCCAAGGGCCACATGCTCCCCGACGCCACCGCCATCCTCGGCGCCATCGACGTCGTGTTCGGGGAGTGCGACCGTTGAGCAACCTTGCGACTGCAAAGGCCATGATCGCGGCCTACAATGCGCAGGACGTGGACCTCTACGTCTCCTACATGACCGACGATGCCTGCGAAGCGAACTACCGCGGCGCGGTGCTGCGTGAGGGCAAGGAAGGAACGCGTTCCGGGCTTGCCGCTGCCTTCAAGCTGTGGCCTGAAAATAAGGCCGAAATCCGCGAGGCACAGGAAATCGGCAATTACGTGCTGTTCCGCGAGTACGTGACACGGGGCCCTTCGTCGGATGGTTCGCCGCTGGTTGAGCCGTTCGAGGTCATCGCAATCTATTCTTTCGAGGGCGACAAATGCTCTCGCGTGGAGTTTGTTCGTTGAAGCTTGAGACTTTCGATCTGATGCGGGTGTGGGCCGCAGTGACTGGCCTTGCGCTCGCCGCCTGGTTCTTCATTCAGCTCGCGCTCGGGAACAGCACGCCTGAACTCGTGCCGATGCTCGCCATCGCGATCGGCGGGTTTGAAGTCGTGCTCTATGCGCAGGACGTCATGCGCGCCCGGAGGCAAAATGGCTGATCGTCATCTTGAACCCGATACGCCGGAACTCCGCGCGCGTTGGGGCAACTTTGCCTGGACGGCGGATAATGCCGCGAAGGTAAAGCAGATCATCGCCCGCTACCCGGCGGGCCGCCAGCGCTCGGCGGTAATGCCGCTGCTCGACCTTGCCCAGCGGCAGGTCGGCGCGGAGACCAATACCCAAGGCTGGCTGCCGCTTCCCGTGATGGAATACATCGCGCGCGAACTCGACATGCCGATCATCCGCGTGGTTGAGGTTGCGACCTTCTACTTCATGTACAACCTCGTCCCCGTAGGCCGCTATCATGTGCAGGTCTGCGGCACGACGCCCTGCATGCTGCGCGGCTCGGATGACATCATGGCCGCCTGCAAGTCGCGCGGAATGAAGAAGGGCCACACCACCGACGATGGCATGTGGACGCTGACCGAGGTCGAGTGCATGGGCAATTGCGCTTCGGCCCCGATGGTCCAGATCAACGACGACAACTACGAAGACCTGACGGCGGACCGCATTACCCACGTTCTCGACGAACTGGCTGCCGGCCGCAATCCCAAGACGGGCACGCAGGAGCCCGGCCGTCACACTGTCGAGCCGCTCGGCGGGCCGACGACGCTGACGGCGATGGTTGGCGAAAACTATGATTATCGAGGGGAGTGGTAAGCCATGGCTCTCGCTGACAAGGACCGCATCTTTACCAACCTCTACGGCTATCAGCCGTGGAACCTCGTCTCTGCGCGCAAGCGTGGGGATTGGGACAACACCAAGGCCATCCTCGAGAAAGGCCCCGACGCCATCATCGAGGAGATGAAGGCGTCCGGTCTGCGCGGCCGTGGTGGTGCAGGCTTCCCGACCGGCCTGAAGTGGAGCTTCATGCCCAAGGAGCCGAACCCGGCTCGCCCCGGCTTCCTGGTTATCAACGCCGACGAATCCGAACCCGGTTCGTGCAAGGACCGTGAGATCATCCGCCACGATCCGCACAAGCTGATCGAAGGCGCGCTGATCGCCGGTTTCGCGATGAAGGCGCGCGCCGCCTACATCTACATTCGCGGCGAATATATCCGCGAGGCAGAGACCCTGTTTGCCGCCGTGCAGGAGGCCTATGACGCTGGCCTGATCGGCAAGAACGCCTGCAAGTCGGGCTATGACTTCGACGTCTACGTCCACCGAGGTGCGGGTGCCTACATCTGCGGCGAAGAAACCGCGATGATCGAAAGCCTTGAAGGCAAGAAAGGCCAGCCGCGCCTCAAGCCGCCGTTCCCGGCCGGTGCGGGCCTCTATGGCTGCCCGACCACGGTCAACAACGTCGAATCCATCGCCGTCGCGCCGACTATCATCCGTCGGGGCGCGTCGTGGTTCTCAAGCTTCGGGCGTGAGAACAACAAGGGCACCAAGCTCTTCCAGATCTCCGGCCACGTCGAAAAGCCGTGCGTCGTTGAAGAGGAAATGGGCATCCCCTTCCGCGACCTGATTGAGCGTCATTGCGGCGGTATTCGCGGCGGTTGGGACAACCTGCTGGCGGTGATCCCCGGCGGTTCTTCCGTTCCGCTCGTGCCCGCCGACCAGTGCTTCGACATGCCGATGGACTTTGACGGCTGCAAGGCGGTGGGCTCCGGCCTTGGTACGGCCGCAGTCATCGTCATGGACAAGTCGACCGACATCGTCCGCGCCATCAGCCGCCTGTCGTACTTCTATAAGCATGAGTCCTGCGGCCAGTGCACGCCATGCCGCGAAGGCACGGGCTGGATGTGGCGCATCATGGAGCGCCTGCGCACCGGCGATGCCGAGGTCGAGGAAATCGACATGCTGCAGCAGGTGACCAAGCAGGTCGAAGGCCACACCATTTGCGCGCTGGGTGACGCCGCTGCCTGGCCGATCCAGGGCCTGATCCGCCACTTCCGCCCCGAGCTGGAACGCCGGATCGCCGAGAACGTGCGGGAGGCGGCGGAGTGAATCCGTGGACCTCATCTTTGCGCTTTTCGAATGGCTTTGGCCGTCAGGCGATGAACGTCAGCGTCGCTGGCAGCGCATTGGCTGTGCCCTCAGCCTTTGTGTGTTGATCGTGGGACTTGCGATCATCATTTTATTCACATTGCGAGGCAGCTGATGCCTAAAGTAACCGTCGACGGCGTTGAACTCGAAGTTCCGCAGGGCGCTACCGTCCTGCAGGCGTGCGAGCTTGCCGGCAAGGAAATCCCCCGTTTCTGCTACCACGAACGGCTGAGCATCGCTGGCAATTGCCGCATGTGCCTTGTCGAGGTCGCTCCCGGACCACCGAAGCCGCAGGCAAGCTGCGCGCTCCCGGCTGCCGAGGGCCAGACCATCCGCACCGACAGCGAGATGGTGAAGAGGGCGCGGGAAGGGGTGATGGAATTTCTCCTCATCAACCACCCGCTCGACTGCCCGATCTGCGATCAGGGCGGCGAGTGCGACCTACAAGACCAGGCCATGGCTTATGGTCGCGGTGCGTCGCGCTATGACGAGAACAAGCGCGCCGTTACCGACAAGTATATGGGCCCGCTCATCAAGACGACGATGACGCGCTGCATTCACTGCACCCGCTGTGTGCGCTTCTCCGAGGAGATTGCAGGCGTGGACGAAATCGGCGCGCTGTATCGCGGCGAGTCCATGCAGATCACGACATATCTTGAGCATGCCGCCAAGCATGAGATGTCGGCCAATGTGATCGATCTCTGCCCGGTAGGTGCTCTGACAAGCAAGCCATACGCGTTCGAAGCGCGCCCATGGGAGCTAAAGAAGACGCTTTCCATCGACGTTTCTGACGCTTGCGGCGCGAACATCCGCGTCGACAGCCGTGGCCGTGAGGCACTGCGCATCCTGCCGCGCAACAACGATGATGTGAACGAGGAGTGGATCTCCGACAAGGCGCGCTATCAGGTCGATGGCCTGACCAAGCGCCGCCTCGATAAGCCGTGGATTCGCCGCGACGGCAAGCTGGTCGCCGCAACGTGGGATGAGGCTTTCGCCGCCATCGCTAGCGTAAATCCGGGCGCCAGCATTGCGGCTATTGCCGGTGACCTGCTCGACTGCGAGACGATGTTCGCCGCGAAGAAACTGGTCGGCGCACTCGGTTCCAGTCTGCTCGAAGGCCGCCAGACCGGCATGGACTATGATACGTCCAGTCTTGCGGCAGTGAACTTCAATTCGACCTTCTCGGGCATCGAGACGGCTGACGCGATCCTTATCGTCGGCAGCAACATCCGCTGGGAAGCACCGACGGTGCAGACACGCCTGCGCAAGGCAGTGAAGCGCGGCGCCAAGGTGTTCCTCGTCGGGCCGGAGTGGGAAACGACTTTCGGCGGCCAGTTTCTGGGCGACGACCTGTCGGTGCTCGGCAATCTTCC
>JBEVKC010000005.1:0-7249 GCA_040509895.1 Novosphingobium sp.
GCTCATCGACGAGATTCGTCAGGATAACCAACAACCTGCCCGCATTCTGGCTGACAAGGTCGGTCTGTCGGTATCGGCCGTTACGCGGCGGCTTCGGCGGCTGCGTGAAACGGGAACGGTCGTCGCCGATATCGCCGTGGTCAATCCCCGGCTTACTGGTTCGGCTATCACCATGCATGTGCTGGTACGTATGGCACAGGCTGGGCGGCAAGCGATGGATACGTTCGCGCGGGAAATCCTGCGCTACCGAGAGGTTACGGGTGCCTGGGAAGTCACCGGCGATGAAGACTTTGTGCTGAAGGTACAAGTGGCGTCGATGGCCGATTACGACACCTTCACCCGAAGCGTTCTGGACGAGGGCACAAACGTCCATTCGTTCAAGACGCTGATCACAATTCGCACCGTCGTAGAGGACGATGCTTCGACGCGGCCATTGTTGATCCCTTAAGCCAGGATCATCTCCAGCCCGCGCAGGCCCGGCAGGAAGAAGTATGCGCCACCTTTCACAGTCACGAACTGCGGCAATCCTGACAGGAGCCTTGGGCAGCCGGAGCCATCGACATAGGCGAAGGCATCGCTTGTCCCGCCACCGCTCACCGGCAGGCGATTGCCAAGCATGGGATCCTGCTCTCCCGAAAGTCCCGCGAAATAGGGGCTGGCGAGCCACGAGCCCTGAACAAATTCGAACTGGCGCGAGATGTTGGCGTTCAGGCAGATGAAGTGCAGGCCGCTTTCATCGCCGGCACCCTCGCCGCGCATGGCCTGCTCGGGCGTCACCGTGGGGCCATAGGCCCGCCCACGGCGCACAATGCGGTGAAAGCGCGTCGAGGCAACAGCGTCGTGTATCGCCGTACCCTTGAGGCCGAGTGAGGAAATGATGTCGCGAAAGAAGCCGCGATGCCCCTGCGGGTCGTCCCCACTGCGGGGATTGGCACGGCGGATATGGGAACCGATGGGACAGCGGATGCCGTCTGCATCCCCGGCAAAGGTAAAGTCGTTGAGGCCTTCACCAGACTTCGCCACGCCCGGAAGTGGATCGCCGTCAATCCCGCGCCCTACCATCACTTCGGCGAGCCGGATTGCCTCCCCCTCGCCTGCGCTATCATGCAACCATTGCCAGAAGCCCTGCACATCCTGGGCAAGCTGGCGGTAGACAAGGTAGCTTCCATTGCGCCCCAGTTCCCGCGCCTTGGGGTAGTCGGTGACGAAGCCGTATTCGTTGGAATAGCCGAGCAGCGTCTCGCCCATCGCCAGCGTCGGGCGGTAAACGCGGTCCTTCGCCCCGCCGGTCTTCAGCGTGCCGTGCCAGTCGAGATCGGGCTGGGATAATCCGTCGGTAAAGCCGAAAGGCTCGCGCCTGACGGATGTGTTGCCGCGACTGGCGGCGACGAGCTTGCAGCCTGCACCCGGAAGCGCCGCAAGGTATTCGGTCTCAAATGCAGCGATGTCCTCGGCACCGGCGAGCAGGATGATAAGCACATGCGGCTCACGCTCACCGACACCCCAACGCCAGTGTTCAGGGGCATTTGTGCCATCATCCCCCAAACGGTGAGACCGGCGCTCGTCGCTGGCCATGCCGTCGAGGAATTCCGGCGCGAAGCCCGGTTCTGCCTCGGCATCGAAGCCAAGTGCGGCAAGACCCGGCGCTGTGAAGGCGATCTGACAGACGCGGTCCAGCCTTGTCGCCAGTGCATTCGCCAGCGACGTTATCGGCAGGCCGCGCAGCCAGGCCTTCGCGAGTGCGGGTTTCTCCACCCGCAGCAGCAGGTAGGACGACCCGGCAAGCGATCCGAAGCCCCGTTCTACAATGGCCTGGATGTCGGCCGCTTCGGTGATCGCCGCCACGGTCAGATCTCCGCAATCCAGCGCCGCAGCGCTTTGCCTGTGGGCCGGCGCTCATAGCCCTGCCGTATGCGGGTATTGCGCGCCATGTCATAGATGCTGAGGCCGGGGAACGCCTTGTACCAGACCTGCGTCGGGATCTGGTGGTGGAACAGGTATCGCTTGAAGTCCTGTTCATGCCGCGCCCCGCCAAAGATCAGCCAATCGGTGCGCGGATAGCCAAGCCCGTTGGAGAAAGAGAGGTTCAGGCCAAAGGCGACCTTGTTGATGAAATCGTCGTTGTAGGCCTCTCGGCTCCCGTCATAATTGCTGGCGAAATAGACGCGTCGCTTGTCATCGAAGAACGTCCAACTGGCGAAGTGGATAGTGTTCACCCGCGCAAGCCGGCCGTGCCTGAAGAGATGCCGCGCTCCCCAATGGATCACCCAGAGGATCACCACCGTGAGCCACCGCCGGAACTTTCCGGGCTTCAGCGATCCGATGGCGCTGTACTGGTTGGCGATGTCATGATCCTCCAGTTCCGAAAGCAACCGGTTGCGCTCCCGCGAGGGAACCGGGGCGAGGACGGGATCGGTCTTCTCCCTTCGTCGCAACATGATGATCAGCAGCGGCGACAGCAGGATCAGGAATGGCGTCAGCAGCAGCGCAATCAGGGGCAAAAGCAGGAAGTTCAATGCTTGCCGCACTTTCCATGCCAGCGAGGGTTTGCTCACCGGAGTGAGCGTCACTTCGCTGCCCGCCTGCCGCAGGATAGTGCGAAGTTCATCGGGGCTTGCCTCTGGATGGGCCAGGCGGGCGGCGCGCAGGGCGCGGTGAAGCTTTGCCTCCTCGCCTATCTGCTGCGTGCCCCGCCCGGGCCAGTTGCGATAGACAGCCGCCGATTTGACGCGGTGGTCCAGCATCCAGTGCCGCAGGTCGGTATCCGGCTCAAAATCCGTGCAGTGAGCAAAGATGCGGCGCAGGCCGGGTTCGGCAACCTCAACAAGCTCGTTGATCAAGGCGCGCTTGCCGCCGTCGAAGTCCGCCATGAACGCCAACCGTACCGGCTCATCCGTCGGCAGCGATGGGGCGATTTCGCGGTCGGGCAGAGATGGATCGTCCAGTATCACAAACCGGGCCACGTGGATCTGTGCCAGCCTGCCGAACGGGACAAGATCGTTATGCGGATCGGCCTGCCCCGGCCTATGGTTCATCGTCGCGAGAAGCGCCTCTAGCCCCGCTGCAGCATCGTGCCGCAGCACCCCCGCAATGCAGATGTGCCGCTGCGAGATCACGGCCGCTCCGGCCTACTTGCCGAATTCGAGCGCGAAATCGATCAGGCGGTTCTCATCCCAATAGACCTTGCCCAGATAGACGCCGGGCTCGATCATCCGGATCTCGTCGCGGATGTGCGATGCCAGCAGCGACGTGTCGGAATAGTCGAGGACAATGCACTCCTTGCCGTCGAGTAGGCTGGGGCCCTTGTAGACCTTGGCGACGATGGCCTTCAGCCCGAACGGCAAAATGTTGTTGCGCAGGAAGCCGTGCTCGGCATCGAAGACCTTGCCCTGCCAGGCGAAGATGCTGATCATGGCGGCGATCTCATCCGAGAAGACCCGCCCCGGCGCGATGATTGCCGTGCCCTTGGCCTCGCCATCGGGGATCGGACCAGCTTCATGCTGTTTGAAGAGCGTATCCAGCTCTTCCTGAGACATCTTCAACCATTGGGAAACCGGGCTCGCCATATCTCACCTCCGCGAAGGAAAATGTGCGAACCCATCCCGCTATTCAGCGAGTTACGGCAAGCATTTCACACTCACTGAATCTTGGCAAGTTCGCGCAGACCCTTGGCGAGCCCTGCGGATCAGAGATGTTCGGTCATCAGGTAACTTGTATCGTGCGATCTGACCGGCATGGACATCTCGCCGCCAGCCTCTGCAGCCCGGCGCCGGTATTCGGCTGCCATGGCCTCATGCATCTTGCGGGCAGGAACGTCCGAAGTATTGGCCGCGAGCTGTTCATGCATCGCCGCGCGTTCCAGGTAATCAATCGAACTATCGGCATCCATCATCGGAGTCGCTCCCATGACTTCAAGGCAAGCGGCTTACCCTGATTCCGCGCCTCGGAGAAGCGGAATTCTTCGCGTCAGGCGGTGCCCAGTCGCGGCCCGTTTTCACCCGGCCGGGCCTTGTGTTCCTTGAGCGACGAGCGGCCCCCGGATTCTCGTTCCGTCAGGCACACTTCGTAGCCCCAGAGGTTGGCCAGGTGCTGAAGGACGCTGGCCGTGTCACTTTCTGACAGAAGTACGCCATCGTTGACTATGTGCTCCAGAATCAGCTTGCGGTCCCCAGCAAGATCCACATCGACAACCTGAATGTCCGGCTCCTGCCAGCTCAGGTCGTATTGGCGGGAAAGTATGCGGCGGATTTCGCGATAGCCGCGTTCGTCGTGGATGTCGGCTACCTTCAGGCTGGATTCCTTCTCCCTGTCGGCCAGGTGGAACAGCCGCCATTGGCGGATCAGCCGTGGGCTGAGGAACTGGGAAATGAAGCTTTCGTCGCGATAATTCGCCCAGACATGCTTCAGCGTACCCTCCACATCGCCGCCACCCGCGAAATCGGGGAACCAATGGCGGTCCTCTTCCGTCGGCGAGACGCAGATGCGGGCGATATCCTCCATCATGTTGTAGCCGACCCAGTAGGGGTTGAGCCCGCCGTAATGTCCTGAATCGAACATCGGCTGGTTCACGACGTTGGTGTGCGACTGGAGGAACTCCATGAACGCGCCGTCGGTGATGTGCCCGGCCTGATGCAGCCCCGTCATGATGCGATAGTGGACGTAACAGGCCGTGCCCTCGTTCATCACCTTGGTCTGGGTCTGGGGGTAGAAATACTGCGCCAGAAGCCGGGTAATTCGCAGGATTTCCCGCTGCCACGGAGCAAGGCGAGGCGCGGATTTCTCGAGGAAATAGAGGATGTTTTCCTGCGGGAGCTGCAAAAGGTCGCGCCGTGCCGCACCGGGTTCAGGCTTGCGCTCCTTGCCCTTGGGCAGCGTGCGCCAGAGGTCGTTATAGATCTGTTCCTGATGCGCGTGCCGGTCCGCCTCGCGCTGCATCTCAGCCACGAGGTCGCGCGCCCTTGCCCGAGGGTAACGATGCACGCCCTGCCGCATCAGCGCATGAGCGGCATCCAGCAAGCGCTCCACCTCAAGTTGCCCGTACCGCTCTTCGCAGCGGGCGATGTAGGCCTTGGCGAACTCCAGATAGTCGCGGATGCCGTTGGCGTCGGTCCATTGGCGGAAGAGATAATTGTTCTTGAAGAAGTGATTATGGCCAAAAGCGGCATGGGCGATGACCAGCGTCTGCATCGTCGCCGAGTTTTCTTCCATGATGTAGCTGATGCAGGGATTGGAGTTGATCACGAGCTCATAGGCCAGCCCGCGCATCCCCTTGCGGTACATCATCTCATTGACGACGAACTGCTTGCCGAAGGACCAGTGGTGGTAAAACAGCGGCATTCCCGTGGAGGAATAGGCATCCAGCATCTGCTCGGCCGTGATGACCTCGATCTGGTTGGGATAGATGTCGAGTGACAACTCTTTCATCGCGACTTCTTCGCACGTGTCGTAGATCCGCTGGATCGTGTCGAAGTTCCAGTCGCTGCCTTCAAAAAGCGGTTTGGTGGCGACGGCGGTCATGCGTCCTGCCTCCGTCCTTCCGCCCCGCGCCGCTGGAACAGTTCGCGGAACACGGGATAAATCTCGCGGCGGTGGTGGACCTTGCGCATGACGAAATGCTTCGTCCCGGTAATTTCGGCATAAGCCTGCCAGAGATCGGTCTGGGGCGAAAGCGGACCTGCAGCCACCGGGTCCTCCTCGCGGCTGACTTCCAGATAGGCGACGTATTGGGCGATGGGCAGGATATGCTCGGCCATCAGCGCCCGTGTCTTCGGATTGTCCATCGGCATGTTGTCGCCGTCGGAGGCCTGCGCGACGTAGATGTTCCAGTCTTCTGGCCTATAGCGCTGCTTGACCACGGCCAGCATCTTTTCGAGCGCGCTGGACACAAGGGTTCCGCCCGTTTCCTGACTGTAGAAGAAGGTATCCTCGTCCACCTCATCTGCACGGTCCGTGTGGCGGATGAACACCACTTCGACATGCCGATAACAGCGCGTCAGGAACAGGTGGAGCAGGGCAAAGAACCGCTTGGCCAAGTCCTTCATGTGCTCGTTCATGGAACCGGAGACGTCCATGAGGCAGAACATCACCGCCTGCGCCACGGGCTTGGGCGTCGGCTCGAACCGGCGATAGCGCAGGTCGATGGGGTCGACATAGGCGATCAGCTTGCGGCGGCGGGATTGCCTTTCCCATTCCTCGCGCAGTTTGGCGATCTCATCGGCATGATCGCCCTTAAGTGCCTCCAGCCGGGCGATCTCCTCCTGAATGCGGTCAAGTTCGGCCTGGCTGGGCCGGCGCAGGGCTATGCGGCGGGACAGCGAATTGCGCATCGTCCGACCGATGGACAGGGCAGAGGGCGAACCGCTGGTCATGTAACCAGCGCGGCGGATGCCCTGCGCGTCGCCCGTGGTCAGCCGCTTCTTGGCGAGGTCGGGCAATTCCAGATCATCGAGGAACAGGTCGAGGAATTCCTCCCGGGTCAGGACAAAGCGGAATTCGTCGTCCCCTTCCCCCTGATAACCGCCCGAGCCCTGTCCGCCCGATGGCCGTTCAATTTCGTCGCCGCGCAAATATTCGCGGTTGCCGGGCAGGATGTGGTCTCGATCTCCGCCAGAGGATGCGCGCCGCAAGGTCGGCTCGTGAATGTCGCCGCGCGGGATGGAGATTTCGCCTTCCTGGTCCAGTTCCTTGATGCTGCGGTCTTTCAGACTGTCACGGACCGCACGTTGCACCAATGATTTTGCCCTGCGCAGGAAGCGCTGCCGGTTGACCAGGCTCTTGCCGCCCGGATTGAGGCGCCGATCGACGATATACATCTAGGTCTAGGCCAGCTCCTTTCTTACCCCGCCTGCTTCACCCTCATGTACCACTCCACCAGCCGGCGGACCTGCCGTGCAGTATAACCCCGAGCGATCATCCGATCGACGAAATCATCGTGCTTCTTCTCAGTATCGCTGTCCTTCTTTGAACCGAAGCTGATTACCGGCAGCAGGTCCTCCACCTGGCTGAACATGCGCCGTTCGATCACGTCGCGGATTTTCTCGTAGGAGGTCCACGACGGATTCCGGCCATTGTTCGCTGCCCTCATGCGCAGCGCAAACTTCACCACTTCGTTTCGGAAGTCCTTGGGATTGGCGATGCCCGCGGGCTTCTCGATCCGGGTCAGTTCCTGATTGATAACCTCACGATCAAGAAGCTGGCCGGTATCCGGGTCCTTGAAGTCCAGGTCCTCGATCCACGCGTCGGCATAGGC
>JBEVKC010000006.1:0-6733 GCA_040509895.1 Novosphingobium sp.
ACAGCGGCGACCTATGGCTTACCGGAAGTTTCGCCGGTTACGGAGGACAGCCCGCGGGTGCCGATCAACCCCTATGGCATGTCAAAGCTGATGACGGAGGCGATGCTGGCCGACACGGCACGGGCGCACCCCATCAACTTCTGCGCGCTCCGCTATTTCAACGTCGCCGGGGCAGACCCGCAAGGCCGGGCGGGTCAATCCACGGCAGGGGCAACCCACCTTATCAAGGTGGCCGTGCAGGCCGTGCTGGGTACGCGCGGCCATGTCGACGTCTTTGGCACCGACTATGCGACTCCTGATGGAACCGGTGTGCGCGACTATATCCATGTCACCGATCTTGCCTCGGCCCATGTCCATGCCCTCGAGGCGCTGATCGCCGAGCCTTCGCGTTCGCTGACCATGAACTGCGGTTATTCGCGGGGGTTTTCCGTGCTGGAGGTGCTGGATGCGGTTGACCGAGTGGCGGACGCCACCATCAACCGCAAGCTCAGCCCGAGACGTCCCGGCGATCCCGATTCGCTGGTTGCGGACAACAGCCGCATCCTGGCGACCCTGCCATGGCGGCCGGAGTACGCCGACCTGGATACCATCGTCGCACACGCGCTGGCGTGGGAACGGACCCTTGCCAACTAGCGCCTGCGCCTGACGCTGACCCCGTTTCGGGAACAATAACCACTGCGACACGTTGAGGATGTTCCAAGACAAGTGGAGAGCAGTCATGACCCTTATCCTGATCTTGATAGTAGGCGGTGTAATCGGCTGGTTGGCCAGCATCGTCATGCGGACCGATGGTCAACAAGGCATTTTCCTTAACGTAGTGGTGGGCATTGTCGGCGCGCTGATCGCCGGTGTGCTTGTTACGCCATTCCTGGGCGGTGCCCCGATCACCAGCGGCAATTTCGATATCCTTTCGCTGGTCGTGTCGTTCCTTGGCGCGGTTGTCCTTCTTGCGATCATCAACCTGTTCCGTCGCGGTTCAGTGCGCTGAGCCAGTTTGAAGGAGCTGAGTAATGAAAACAGATCGCACCCGTGCCGCCATGCTGGCACTTGCAGGCTCTGCCGCATTGGTCGTCGGAGGATGTGACTCCCCCGCCGAAAATGCGGCAGAGAACCAGGCGGAAGCCGTCAGGGAATCGGCAGATGCGAAGGCTGACGCCATGGAAGACAAGGCGGATGCCATGGACACCCGCGCCGACGGCGTCGACACGCCAGCAGAGAACGCGGTTGAAGACAAGGCGGCAGCTGTCCGCGCGTCGGGCGAGGCCAAAGCCGACGCAATGGAGGACCAGGCGGACAAACGCTGAGCGTTGACTAAAGTGGAACCGGGGGGTTGGCCTGCATGGGCCAGCCTCCCGGCCTATTTTTGCTCGGCGGGCATCGTCCCATCCAGCATCATTTCAAGGTCGCGTCGTGCACGCGAAACCCGGCTGCGCAGCGTGCCTATCGGACACCCGCAGATTTCTGCTGCTTCTGCATAGGAAAAGTCGCCCGTGGTAACCAGCAGCAGAGCAGCCCGGCGATCGGCATTCAAACGCGCGAGGGCTCGTTCCACGTCCGCAATGTGGATATGCCCCTCCTGCTCGGGCGGCACCCAATCGCGGACATCTTCGCTGGCAAGGCTGTCCTGCCGCTTTTGCCTCCGCAGGTCGGAAAAATAGGTGTTCCGCAGGATGGTGAAGGTCCATGCACGCATGCTTGTACCCGGCGTGAAACTGGATCGCGCCGACCAGGCGCGGACCGCAGCTTCCTGCACTAGGTCGTCGGCCTGTTCACGGTTACCACAAAGACTGCGTGCAAAAGCCCGAAGCTGTGGAAGCAGCGTGACCAGCTCCTGCTGGAAACCGTCGAACGATGATGGTGGATTATGGACGGTGTTACCCCTGCCCGCCATTTTCTTCGTCAAGCTTCTTGAGAAGGCTGTCGAAGCTGGGCGGAAGTGGTTCTTCCAGCACCGAATTATAGATCTGGCGCAGGCCCTGCACCCACCCGGGCTGCCTGTCCCGCCGCCCTGCAGAAGGGGCATGCGCGGCGGGCTTCTTTCCGCCGTCTCCCGGTCGATCAGCCTGCGACAACATGGGCTCCTTTCCCCGGGACTTTACTGCAAATCCGGCCAACTGCCAGAGGATGCAATAGTCGGCATTCGAATTTATTCATCGGTTCAGTTCACGGAACATTCCACACAGGCCGCGAGTTCCCACGATTTGCGGCAAACCGTTTACTTGTGGCACATAGGCCACGTGATGAAAGCAACCGGCAGACAAGGTTTCCATCGGGCCGCGGAGGACCGGTGATGGACAGGATGCTACAAGCCAGGGTGGAAAGGCAGGCGCCCGTTCACCATTTCCGGCGCGCCGGGCCCTTGCTGCTATTCCTTTTCATCACCGCCGGCACCCTGCTTAGCGTGTGGTCACTCGAACGCGCCGAAAACTCGCGCCAGAAGACAGAGCTTGAAGGCCATGCCACCGAGATCGCCGCAGCACTGGAACGGCGCGCAACCGAGCACACCGCCATTCTCCATGCGGCGGCTGCCGTGTTTTCGCTGGATGATGAAATCGATCCGGAGCAGTTCCGCCAACTCGCCAGCGGATTGCGGAAGACCAGCGCCTATCATGGGTCAATGGGATTGGGATGGGCGGAAACGATGCATCCGTCGCGCGCTTCGGAGATCGAGCAGCGCCTGTTCGATGCCGGTGCGCCCTCCTATCGCGTCTTTCCTACGCCAGCGCCCGGGGCGTCCCTGATTGCGCCGGTAGTTTTCATCGACCCGCCAACAGCGGTAAATCGCTCTGCCATAGGCTTTGACATGTGGTCCGAACCGATCCGCCGCCAGGCCATGAATGACGCTGCACGAACAGGGCAGCCGCGAGCGTCGGGCAAACTTGGCCTCATCCATCAAAACGGCACAGGCTTTCTGATCTACATGCCTGTGTTCCGCCCCTCTGGCACGGGCAGGTCTCAGTTGAAGGGATTTGTGTTCAGTCCCTTCCGTGCCGCCGATTTCCTTTCCGCTGCTGCCGAACTTTACGGTACGCGCCGAATACATGTCAGCGTCTACGATGGGCGGAAGACAGAGGAGGACAGGCTGGTCGGTCCGGCCGTGACTACCGGTGACGAGAGGACTGTCGACCGCAAATTACTGATCGCGAACCGGCCCTGGATCGTCAGCGTAAGCATGGAACGGGAATCCCGACTGTCGGCCCTGTCGCGTGCAACCCTGATATTCGGCATGATCCTGGCCATGCTGGCGGCCGCGCTGGCGCGGGTCATAACCAATCGCGCAGCAGAGGATCGTGAGGTACTGGAATGGTTATCCCGGCAATCCGCGATCCGCACTTCTCTGACGCGCGAACTCAATCACCGGGTGAAGAACACGCTGGCCAACGTGCTGTCCATCGTCGCCCTCACGCGGCGGCGCGCCACGGACATCGATGATTTTGCGGAAAGCTTGACCGGCCGATTGAAGGCATTGTCGGCGACCCACGACCTGTTGTCGCAGTCCGACTGGCGCGAGGCGTCGATCCACGAGCTTGTCCGTGCGGAACTTGCCCCCTATCTCGACGAAGACGGCATGCGGATATCGATGGAAGGGCCCGAGATCAGCCTTTCTCCGAACGAAGCCCTGTCGCTTGGCCTTGCCATTCATGAGCTTGCAACCAACGCCGCGAAATACGGCTCGCTGTCCGACGAGCGGGGCATCGTGAACGTGACATGGGCGCTGCAATCTCCGGAAGTCGCAGAGATCGTCTGGCAGGAAACAGGTGGCCCCCCGGTTAGCCCGCCTAGCCGCCGGGGATTTGGCCTGGAACTGATCGAACGCATCGTCGCGCAGGAACTCAAATCCAAGGTCGACCTGGAATTTCTGCCCACCGGCGTCCGTTGCCGCCTGCGCGTGTCCCTGCGCAAACGGAGCGATTTTGCCCTGCGTGAGGGCCGGGCCTAAAGCGTCAGGGCGAGGGTTCTTCCTTTACCTCCGCCCGATTGCGGCCAAACTTGCGGAAGCCCTCGATGTCACGGTCAAGGAAGAAGCCAAGGCCGGTGCGGATCGCCGCGATCACGCCAAGCTGGCCGATCTGGTCCCATGTCGGTGCGATGGCGGTGCGAACGATGTCTGCGCCCAGCGCGAATTCCAGTGCGATCAGTATCCAGGCAGCGAATTCAAGCCAGACTTGACGGATGGCGGAGTTCATTTCCTGACGCTCGATCCAGAAATGTCGAACAAGTCCGATCACCGCGATAATCGCGCCGGCAACCACCGTAACTACGGTAGCGAACTCCAGCATGAGCGCCGCATACCGGGCAAAAAAAGCGAATTGTTCTTCCATTGCCGCCTCCCAATCCTTCTACAGGATGACCGATGGCCTTTTGCGGACAATAGGGTATTCTACCGATATTGCTCAATTTATTCCCTGATGCGATCGCCCGGATAGCCTTAAGCGCTTCACCGCCTTAGGCCGGCTGCACGGAAGCCTCTGCCGCCTCGACGATCCAGCGGCCGGTGTCCTTGGCCTGCTCATAGATGTCGAGGTGGCGGATGCGGTTCGCCTCGTCGAATTCGTAGATCGCGACCACGTTCTTGCGGATGAAGTCATCGCCCTTGAAGTGGCGCTCCTCGATCTCCTGAACCACGACATTGCCGACTTCGGTGATGCGGAATACGGTCATCTCGAAGCGCGTGGTTCCGGCCCACTGGCGCAGGAAGCGGACATATTCGTCCCAGCCCATCTCCTCCATGTACGCGCCAACGCGCCTGAAGCTCTCATGCGCAACGAATTCCTTCAGCGGCTCCCAATCCGCATCGGTGGAACCCGTGCCGGTGGCTGCGGCAGTGATCGCCTCGCTGTAGCGATCGACGATCTTCGTCAATGGTCCACGTTCGGCAACGGTGGCAGTGGCGGTCGTGAGTGTTGTCATGATCTGCTCCCCGAAGGCCGGCCCTCGATCCAACTGTCGAGCACCGAATGGAAATGGGCGAGGCGGACTTCCTGCCGCGTCAGGCTAAGGAATTTCTGACCGCTGTTGCGCAGCCCCATCTGCTGGCGCTGCATCTGTTCGTAGTCCTGCTCCAGCGCGAGAAAGTAGGGGAAGTGATCGCCTTCTGCGACATCACCGCGCTCAACCCGTTGAGCCTGACGCTGTTCGGGCGGCACCCACTGGTAGATCGTGACCTGCCAAGTGCAGCGATTGGGATCGCCATCAGGGTGAGGCTCGGCGATGATGACTGTGGCCTCTCCCGCCCGGATGGTCATGAAGAAGTTCGGGAATAGAAGGTAGAACTGATTGTCGCTGAGCTGGGTGTCGGTGAGCCTACTGACGTCGAGACCCTTTGCCGTCAGCGTTTCGCGCGTCGCCTTCTGCAGCAGCATGCGTGCGGTGACACCATCAGGGAAGACCAGCGGGCCATCGGGCGCGCGGTGGGTGTCAACCATCTGTTCGAACAGCGGCAGGACCTCGATCACGCCGGGGAAAGTGGCGGGCAGGCTGCGGATCGCCTCCACCTGCTCCTCTTCCGTCTGTTCGGCGATGTTGGCCGCGCCGAAGGGCGCAGTCGCCACACTGTGATCGCCAAAGAAGCTGTAACGCTCCTTCGATTCATCCATCGCCGGGACCAGTTCGGGATGGACGCCCTGGATGTGATAGCCCTCCTGGAAGGCGTCCATCACCACCTTCCAGTTGCACTCCAGCATCTCCCGCACGTCCATGCCGACGGGCACCATCTCCTCGAGGTGATAGGGCGCCAGCAAGTCAGCCGTCTCACCCAGAAAGTCGGCCAGTGGCGCGGCATCGGGATCGGGGTTGATGAAGATGAACCCGGCAAAGCATTCGACCGGAGCCTGATGCAACCCCAGTTCCTCCTTGGCGCCGACGAATTCCTCAAGCGTGCCGTCAAAGTCCGGTCGCGCCACGGCCAGCAACTTGCCGTCCAGCCCATAGGACCAGTTGTGGTAGGGGCAGGTGAAGCGCGCCGAACGACCCTTGCCCTCGCAGAAGGCATTGCCCCGGTGGCGGCAGGCGTTGACGAAACCGCGGATCACCCCGTCCTTGCCGCGCACCAGCACATAGGACTGATCAAAGATCCCGTGGACCTTCCAGTCACCGGCGTGCGGCAATTCGTCAGCACGGCCCGCGACCTGCCAGACACGCATCCACAGGCGTTGCTTTTCCTGCTCGTGGTATTCGCGCGATGAGTAGCGGTCGGTCGGGACGCGCATCTGAAAGCCGCTGAAGTCGATCTGGGAGACATAGGGTCCCCTCTCGACACATTCGCCGGGCTTCTGATGCTCCATCAGGCCAATCCTTCCGCTCTCCCGTTCCGGTCCGATGGAGCGCCCGACTCCATCGGTCAGAATTTGTTACGGCAGGATATGCAAATGCTGGGGTTTGTCACCCCAGTTTATGCTAATTTACTTCAGCCGCGGACGAGGCCCAATGCATCGTAGGCTGCATCAAGCGTCGGCTTGGCCAACGTCCGCGCCTTTTCCGCGCCCTTGTGCAGGATGGCATCCAGCGCCGCGCGGTCGCCCTGAAGTTCGACGAAACGGGCGTTGATCGGCGCCAGCTTTTCTACCAGCAACTCACCCAGCGCGGGCTTGAAGGCGCCAAAGCCCTTGCCGGCGAAGTCCCGCAGCACGTCAGCCACCGGCACATCGGCCATGGTCGCATAGATGCCGACAAGGTTGCGCGCCTCCGGCCGTCCTTCCAGACCCGCAGCCTCGGAAGGCAGCGCCTCGGGATC
>JBEVKC010000007.1:0-9527 GCA_040509895.1 Novosphingobium sp.
GGCCTTGGTCGCACTCTCCCGGCGCAGGTTGCCGACTGGGCATCACGCCGCGACGCGCACAAGCGTTCCATCGAGGAGTACGTTCCCAAGACGTCGATGCCGATCCATCCCGGCCTCGTTCCCATTGAGGCAACGAAGGTCGTGCCAGAGGACTCCATCCTTATCCGTGACGGCGGCGGCGCGAGCATGTGGGCCTCGGCACTTGTCCAGTTCACCCCGCGCGATTCCATGTGGAGCTCCAACTGGGGCGCCATCGGCAATGGCCTGCCGATGGCGATGGGCGCGCAGCTTGCCGTTGGCGACAAGCGCCGAGCCGTGCTGCTGACCGGTGACTCCGCGTTCCTGTTCCACATCTCCGAGATTGAGACGGCGGTACGCAAGAACCTGCCGATCATCTGCATCGTTTCGGTCGACCATGCATGGGGACTGGAAGCCGCCTCCTACAAGGCGAACTTCGGCGAAAACACGTCCACCCCCGAAGCGCGCTGGGGCAACGACGTGAGGCTGGACAAGACCGCCGAAAGCTTTGGCGCTCATGGTGAATACGTCGAACGCGCCGAAGACATCGGACCGGCAGTCCAGCGCGCTATCGCCTCCGGCAAGCCGGCGGTGATCCACGTGGAGGTCGACCAGATGGCAAGCTCAAGCTTCGCAGGCATCCCGGGCTTCGCCGAGTTTCGCGCCTGGTTCGGCGAGGAAGGCGATTTCCTGGGCGTTCCCGGTGAAGCGCCCGCCGCGCCCACATCCGGCGGCGGAGGCTCAACGGAGAACAGCAGCGGTTACTGATCGGTAATAAACCGACAAAGACATTGGAGAGGATGCCATGACAGTCGACAGCACCGTCGAACCCCTGCTCGCCAGCATAGCCAAGGCGGAACGCCACATGCGGAGCGAGTACGGCACCAACATGGTGGGTGTGATGGACACCGTGGGTGCCTGCCCGCACTTCGTCATGCCGCTGGGGCCGGGCAACGTGACGGTGCTGTCCGGCTGGGACAATATCGACGCAATGTACAAGGCATCGGTCAACAACGCGGTGCCCAAGGCAAGCCGCGTGCTCTCGCAGCTCGCGACCGACTGGTACGTTTTCATCGAGAACGTCCCCACGCGGTACTGGGTGGAACCGGCCCGACCGATGACCGCGCATACCGTGACGATGTTCGTGACGGACGATGCAAACGGCATAACCGGCGAATATGCCTGGCAGCGCAGCTACCCTCCGGTCGATGCCGCCCGGGCGAACGGCGCAGTGCCCTTGCCCGAACGAGCGCTCGCCAATCTTGAAAAGCACGAGATGTTGCTGGAGGCGATCTGCAAAGGTGACTCAGAAGCTCTGGCGGCGCTGCTCGCCCCGGAATGCATCTGGGCACAACGCGACTATCTGAACGAGACCGAGGGCGGAAACGTGCTCAACCTGAGGGGGCGCACAGCCGCTGCCAGCTATGTGGGCCGATGGCATGCCGCCCTGCGGCCGCAGCATGTCTCGATCGTAAACCGCCGGGTGACGGACTGGTACGTCTTCTCCGAGGAACTCTGGCTCCTGCTCCCCGATGGCGGCGATCCCCGCCAATGCCGCACTGCGACGATCTATCCCCTCACCCAGGACGGGTTGTTCGAAGGCGCTCTTGGCTTCGGAAGGGATATGGAAGACCCCGCCCCCTCTGCTCACAAGAAATTGGGCCAAGCGTTCTGGACCGAACCGGGCGTCGCAATCGACGCGGTGGAGCGACACTGAAGCTCTGACGAACGAGGAACAATATGATTCAGGGAGATGAGACTTGAAGGCGCAACCTGGTGCGGCAGAGGAGTGGCGACAGTTCTGGTTCCTGCCGCTTGTAGCGGCGTTGGGGTATTCGACTGCTGTGCTCCACACCTATGTCATGGGACCGTTTATCGAGCCGCTTCAGAAGGAATTTGGCTGGTCGCGTGCAGGCATTTCTTTCGGCCTGACCATCGCCGGGCTTACCGGCGCAGTGCTGGCCGTCCCGGTCGGCATGGTTGTCGACAGAATTGGTCCACGCCGCCTGGTTCTGGCCGGTGTGCTGCTGATGCCAGCCTCAATCGGCCTGCTTGGAACAGCCACCGGATCGCTTGCCAACTGGTATGCGCTCTGGTCATTCGTGGCGTTCGCCAATCTGTTCCTGCAGGCCACCGCCTGGACAAGCGCAATTGCGAGCCGCTTTGAAAAAGGGCGCGGGTTTGCTTTTGCCGTGACGCTTTCTGGCGCTTCGCTTTGCGCGGTCGTCCTTCCCTATGTGGCGACCAAACTTATCATGGCGTTTGATTGGCGCACCGCTTTCATGATGGTGGGCGGAATCTGGGCGCTTTCTGTATTTCCGATGATGTTTTTCTTCTTCCGAGGAGCGCAGGACGATCGCGCGGCCAAGGTTCATACAGACCGGCCCGCCCCTGCCGCCGAACTGACCGGCGCCAGCGTACCAGAAGCAATGAAGTCGGCCGCTTTCTATCAGTTGTTCGTTGCGAGCCTGCTGTTCAGCTTCACTGCCGTGGGCGTGATTGTCCACTTCGTACCGATCCTCACAGAGCGCGGTGCGACGCCTCTGGGAGCCGCCGGTGTAGCCTCAATCATCGGCCTGTCGTCCATCGTCGGCAGGCTGGGTACCGGCTTCCTGATCGACAGGTTCTCCGCCAGCCTGGTGGGAGCCGTGGCATTTCTTCTTCCTGTTGGATCTTGCCTGCTGCTGTTGCTGAACGGGACCGATCCGTGGAGCCAGTCGGTCGCGGCCGCCCTATTCGGCATCACTGTCGGGGCGGAAATAGACGTGATTGCCTTCCTGACGACACGCCAGTTCGGCCTGAAGAACTATGGCATAATATTTGGCGCGATAGTCACGGCCATAGCAGCCGGCACCGCGTTCGGGCCGCTCGCTGCTGGGGCAGCTTTCGATGTGTTCGGCGGGTACTCGCAGTTCCTGGTCCTGACGATGGGGACGATGCTGCTGGGCGCAGCCTGCATTGCCACCTTGAAGCATCCCCGTCGCGAGAGATGGTGGGCGTTCTCAGGCATGCTTCAGGGCAGCAGCGCTTAGAGCCCAAACAAAAGGGCACGCGTTCCATCAGATCGCGTGCCCCTGCAACTTCATGAATGCCGGGACCGCGAAGGCCCCGGCATTTGGCTTAGAACCGCACAGTACCCTGGACCGCCACCTCACGCGGACGATTCCAGAATGCAACGTACTGGTTGGGATTGCTTGATGCAGTCCAGGCGAAGGCTTGCTGCTTGTAGTACGAGTTGGTCAGGTTGCGACCGAGCAGTGCGAACTCGTAAGAACCGTCGTCTGGCCCGACCCGTACACTGGCGTTGAGCAGCCAATAGTCGTCCTGCAAGCCGCCCGGAGCATTGTCCGTCGCCGTCTGGTATTCCGAGGAATACGACGCCGAAGCAGAGAACGCGGTCATCCATCCGTCTATCAGATGTGGCTCAAAGTCCCCGCCTACACTGAACGTCACTTCAGGCGCGCGAATGAGGCGCTCGCCGGAAAGATCCTGAGCCCTGAGCGAAGCCGGATTGGCCGGATTGATGGGTAAGCATCCCTGTGCGGCGGTCTGGCCGACGAAGCATTGGGCGGTATTGAACTTGGTGTACTTGGCGCTGTTCCAGCCAACATTGCCATTGAACCGAAGCGTATCGGTCGCCTGCCAATTGGCGGAAGCCTGGATGCCCTTCACCCTCGATGCCGCAGCGTTGGTCAGGTTGAATGCCTGAATCACGCTGCTGTTGTCGGCCGAAACCACCTGCAGGTCATCGTACTTGTAGGTGTAAGCGTTGATGTCGAACCGCAGCTGGCCGTCAAACACCGTAGCCTTGTATCCGACCTCGAACCCTTCTGCGACTTCCGGCCGGAACTGGATGCCTTCCGGCGTCGCGGTTGCAGGCAACAGGAAGGGATTGGAAAGCCCCCCGGATTTGTAGCCGGTCTTATAGGAAGCATAGATCGTATTTTCGGCATTCGGACGCCAGGTGAGTGTCACTTCAGGCGAGACGTGATTATCGCTGTATTGAGCCTGAAACGTGGACCCCAGCGGCCAGAGGTTGCGGAAGTTCGGCCCGAGCGACAAGTACTTCTGCTGCAGCCTCTTTTCGTCCCTGCTCCAGCGGGCGCCACCCGACAGCTCGATCTGGTCGGTGATATCCCATGTCACTTCCGCGAATGCCGACAGGTACTCACCCTTTGTCAGCGACGTCATGTCTGCACTGACGTAGTTGTTGGCGGCCGGGTTAAACACGTGGAGAATTTCAGGCACGTTGTCGAAGGGACGCTTGGAGTATTCCCAGTAGCCGCCAACCATGAAATTGATCGGGCTTTCGAACTGCGTGGAAACCCGGAATTCCTGGGTAAACAGCTCATACCTGTACCGCGCCGCCGCCCAGATATTGGCGTAGGGGGTCCAGTCGGTCGTGTTCAGGAGCTTCGTATCTTCGTTATAGTACCCGCTCGTGGAAACGAAATCGACGTCGTCGAACGTCTTGTGCAGTTCAAGTACGCCAAAATAGAAGATGCGATCGAGATAAGGCACGCCGTTGTTGGCAAAGCGCGCGTTCCGGGCGTAGATTTCCGGCACGCCGCCTTGTGATGTCTGCCGGTTCGCCTCGCAGTCACCATTCGGGATAGGAAAGCGCCCGAGAGTCACCGGGGTCGTCGTGCTACCGATGCAATAGGGCTCGGTGTTACCGTTGCCAGAGTTCGCATCGACCGAATTGACCGTGAACTTGAGCGAGGCAGAGAAGGTGTCTTCTGGCTCCCACAAGAGCGAGAGGCGGCCCGCCAATTCGTCGGTATTGGGCATCCGCTTGCCAAAGTTTGCACCGGCCGTCAGCACGGCAGGATTGATGATGCCCGGTACTACTGGGGCATTGTTACGAATCCAGCCCTTTTGGGTACTGGCACGAAACGCAAAGCGCGCAGCCAGAGTATCGGTCAGGGGCCCCGATATTGCGCCTTCGCCGTACCACTGGTCGGCGACGAATTCGTATCCGGTAAAGGCATGGGCCTCGAAATCGAAAGTCGGATTGGCGGAATTGATCGAGATGACCCCGGCAGGTGAGTTCTTGCCGAAATACAGGGCCTGCGGACCGGCCAGCACCTGGACGTTTTGTATGTCGAACAAGCGGGTTCCGATGATCGAGCCGCGGCTGAAGGGTACGCCGTCAAGCTCCACGAGCACGCTCTGATCGAAGCCGGCATCGCTCGACGACGAAGAGATGCCGCGGATCGAGATGACGGCGCCTGTCCCCGAGCCGCCCTCACCGATCGAGACTTGCGGGGCCAATTCGGCAACCTTGGTCAGATCGCTTGCAAGGTTCTGGGTGAGTGCGTCCCCGCCAATAGCGGTCACAGCGACGGGAACTGTCTGAAGCGTTTCGTCGCGTTTGCGCGCCGTAACGATGATGTCACCATAGTCCGAGCTGGCAGTTGCCCCTGCCCCCAGGGCGCTATCGGTAGCCTGTGCGAATGCGCTGCCCGTGAAAGTTGCGAACATGGTGCCGCACAACAATGCGAAGATTTTTCTCTGCATGTCTTTGTCCTCCATCCCGTTGACGTCGTTCTGTTTATTTTTCAGCAGCAGAGCGTGAAATCCGGAGCGGTTTGCCCACCTCCGTCAACATCAGTCACTTCCTTTCATGTTCGTATATTAGAACACTATTCGTATATTCATGCACATTACATAAATTGTCACGGTTCATCAAGCGGCTGATGTAAGTCAGCGCAAAGCCCGTTTGCCAAGGCAGACGCGATACGAAGACATCGAGAGCCAGGTCTTGACCTCCCAGACAAATCACTTCAGATTAGCGGGTATTCGTATTTCCGAACATTATTCATATATGCGTTCACCGTGACTGGGTCAGCGACATGATGCAATCGCTCATCGGCGATAGGGAAATGGCGTAGCGCCATCCCCGGATTCGATTACAGGGAACTCAAGCGCATGCGGATCGGACTGAATGTCCGGCAAATGGGGAACAGGTCGTGCTGAATGATGGCTTTGCCGCTGAAGGATTCAACGCGGCAGGATTTGACGCCTTCCTGGCCGGATTTTCGCACAACGCCGTGATAGGGCAGCGCTATCGCACGCACAGTCCCGACTGGCTGGAACTGGAAATCCCGTTTCGGCCGGATCTTGCCGACAAGGCAAGCGGAGGCTCACTCGCCCGCGGACCGATCATCGCGTTGCTGGACTGCGCGGCCGGCGCGGCCATCTGGTTCTCGCGCAAGGCGGTCTTGCCACAGGTGACGATCGACCTTCGCGTCGACTTCCTGCGGCCGGTCTGGGAGGGTTCTGGAATCGTCGGGCGAGGACGATGCACCCACGTCGCCGGCTCGACAGCATGGGTTGAGGCAATCGGCTATGAAGACGATCCCGCAGATCCCGCCTGCCGCGCCTATGGAACCTACATGCTGTTCAAGGGAGAACCGATGTGGAAGCCGTGACGGTTGACTTGCCGCCCTATGCCGAACTGATCGGCGCAACGATTGACCACTGGAGTGATGGCTATCCCGTCATAGCGGTAAACTACAGCGTTCGCGTGTGCGGCAATCCCGGCACCTTTCACGGCGGCGTACTCGGTGGCCTTGCCGATCTGGCAGTCACGGCAACCTTGCAGGCAAGGAATCTCGTCGGACCCGATGGCGCGCCGTTTGCCACGCTAAACACGACGATCGAATACCTGCGTGGCGGGCTGGAAATGCGCACCTATGCACGGGCGACGATCATCCGTTCTGGAAGGCGACTGGCGTGCATCAAAGCCGAAATATGGCAGGATGACCCGGCATCGCCCTGCGCCATCGCAATTGTGAACTGCAGTCCCGCCTAGGCTTGGCGATCACACATTCGCTCGGGTTTAGAGTCAACTTTGTCGATTCAGATCGCTGGAAACTCGTGGGGAACAAATCGCAGACGACCAGCGCCGGATTGTCGGCGTCGTGGCAGTGACGATGGCCTGGGCTGCCTTTCGCGTGGGGCATGGTGACGGGATCATTCTGATTTGCCCCATGGAAAGATCAGCCAGAACGAGGCTGTGACATTTAATGGAACGAATTAGGCTACCGACCAAAAAACCGGCACAGAATGCGACGCCGGGTCCTTAATCACCCAAGGTCTAGGCTCCACTCGGGCTCAGCAGTTCCGTCATCGCAAGGCGGGTCGGTTCGGGGATGGCGCAAGGTTTGCGGCTGAGCGCGTCGATATAGACATGCACGAAAAAGCCCTCGGCCGACGCCACCCCCTGCTCGCCGGAAAACAGGCCCAGTTCATAACGCACGGATGACGTGCCGATTTTGCCGATCCTCAGGCCTGCTGTAATAACCGAAGGAAAGTGCATTTCGCCAAAATACCGGCAGCCGGTTTCCGCGACCAGAGCAATCACCGCGCTTTTCAGCGGATCAAGCAGGCCGCGAGTAACCACCCAATTGCCGACGGTGCTGTCGAAGAGGCTATAGTGGACCACGTTATTCAGATGGCCATAGACATCGTTGTCGTTCCAGCGGGTAGTGTGCGGCACGAAATGGGCGTAATCGGTGCGGCGGGACGGGAGCGAGCGCATGTACCAAGCCTCTGAATAGATCGAAAAAGCATCACGTTCGGTAATCGGCATGGGATTGTTCACCAGCAGCCGTGTCTGTTGCATGGCCTCGGCTGCAATTTGCGGGAGGTCTGACTTCCCAATGCCGAAGTCCCGCAGCTGCCTTGGTATTCCTAGGCGTGCCATGAGATCAGTCAGTGCGGTCAGTAGCGCCTCCGCTCGCAATTCTGCCGGCACGATGGCGAGATGAGGGAAGATATCAGCGGCGATCTCTGCATAAAGAGGCGCAGCCGCAGGAAGGTTGAAGCGCAGGACAGGAATAAGCACCAGAGCGTTCGAAAAACCATGGGCGATGTGAAAAATGCCGCCGAGCGGGTAGGCCAGCGCATGCACCGCCGCGACGGGCGAGTTGGCGAAGGCCCGCCCTGCCAGCATCGATCCCAGCAGCATGGCTTCACGCGCCACGGGATTGGCACCGTCCTTCACCGCCGTCTCGACATGGGCGCCCAACAGGCGAAGCGCCTCACGCGCCAGTGAGCGTGAGATCGGATTGTTGTTCGTACTGGCCGATGTATAGGCTTCAATCGCATGGACCATTGCGTCGATGCCGGTTGCTGCGGTGAACTTCGGTGGCAGGCCAAGGGTCAGTGCTGGATCGAGCAGTGCGACGTCCGGCAGTAGAATGGGGCTGGAGATCGCCAGCTTCTCATCACCACCGACTGTGATGATGGCGATCGGCGTGACTTCCGAGCCAGTGCCTGCGGTAGTGAGAATCAGAACCAGCGGCAGGCGGGGTCCTCGTGCTTGATTGACGCCCCAGGCTTCGGAAAGCTGCTCGCCGCTGCCCAGCAACAGCGCAGCCGCCTTCGCCACGTCGAGGCTAGAACCTCCGCCCAACCCTACAACGCCAGTAACCCCTGCCGAACGGCCCATATCCCGCGCGGCGAGAACAGTGGATTCGGATGGATCGGCCTCTACCGCATCGAACACTGTTACGTCTGTTCCCGAGCGTTGCAGGCCGTAAACCAGCGGATCGCAGAGCCCCAGTTTTTGCAGCTGATCATCCGTCACAACCAGCACTCGCGGCCCAAGCAAGGCGCCCGCTATGGCATCGATGTCAGCAGCCGCACCGGTCCGGAAAACGATGGTCCCAGCGGTAATGAAGGTGAACGGCTGCATGTTGCTAGGCTCGTCCTCTCACCCGCGGTTCTGCCGGTATAACTCCGGCGTGGAATCCAGATGGAAGCCCTCGAAGCGCTGTGAATTGTCGTGCGGCTCAAGCTTCCAGTTGCGCCTTGCATTCGGACCGCCTCCATCGACGCGAAGGCAGGTTCCGGTGATGAAGGCCGCGCCGGGCGATAACAGGAAGGCAATGGCTGCTGAAACCTCGGACACGGTGCCCAACCGCTGCATGGGGATGTCGCTTGCGGCCTTGCGGATGAACTGGACCGCATCACCGCTGTAGTTGTCGAACCCGCTCGACATGATCATGCCCGCGGCCAGGCTGTTCACTCTGACGCCAGAGGAAGCCCATTCGCAAGCCGCGGATTGCGTGAGCGAATACATGCCGGCTCGCGCGGCACCGGAATGGGCAAAATTCGGCAGGCCCATCCACATGTCGACGATCATGTTGACGATTGCACCGCCGTTTTCCGCCATCCAGCGGTTGTAAACCTCGCGCATCATGTTGAAGCCGCCGGGCAGGTTGTTGCGGACGACGGCATCGAAGCCCTTGGTGGAAATGTCCTTGAGCGGCGAAAAGAACTGGCCACCGGCGTTGTTTACCAGCCCATCAATCCTCCCGCGCTCAGCAAGAATGGCGTCGATGGTTTCCGCGAATGGTTGGGCAGAGTCGCTATGCTGGACTAACTGCGAACGAGCGGCTTGCGGTCGCTGGGCTCAGAGCCGAATTCGATGCCGCCGCGAATTCGCGAAGCCGAAGTGAGATGATCCGGATTCTCGCCGAGGTCGACATTGAAGACGC
>JBEVKC010000008.1:0-5358 GCA_040509895.1 Novosphingobium sp.
TTCTTCAGTTCCAGCCGCGTGCCAAGTTCGGCCAGATAATCAAGGATCTGGTCAAAGCTCAGTTCGTAGAGGTCCTCCATCAGCCGCGGACTGGCGAGCGGGATCTGGCTGGCGATCTTGTGCGGATCGGGCGCGAGGAAAGTAATGTCCCCGCCGCGGCCGCCCATTGCGATCAGGTCGCTCTCGAGGACCTTGCAGCGCTGCACGGCGTAGGAAATGGGTCGCTTGGCCCTCCTGGCACTTATCCTCCAAACCCGGTCAGGAATTCCATGGCCTCGGCCTGGGCTCCCGGCGTGGCAGCACAGGTGATCTTGTCGTCGCCGCCCTGAAGTTCGCTGACGCGGGTGATCTTCTTTTCCATGGCGACAGACGTGCGGCCGCACTCGCACTGGTGATCCCAGTCGATGGTCACGAGATCGCCGGTAACGAGGCCGCCCCAGCACGAGTCCGCCGTCATGTCGAAGAAGGCGGCACGGCCGGTCTGCTTGCCCTTGCGCGGCAATGGCTGGCCGCTGTCGAGGTCGAGCAGGTAGGGCGTAACCCACGGCAGCACGTGATAGCGGTCATGGTCGCACAGTACCGAAAAGCTGTTCATTTCGGTCATGCCGTACGACGAGATCATCCGCTTGGTGTTGAAGAACGTGCAGATCACTTCCTCAAGGTCATCGGGAAGCGGAACGCCCTTGGCACCGCCGCCGCCCATGAAAACCGAGTCCGGCGCGAACACGCCCGTCAGCCCCTCTTCGACACCGCGCTTGGCTGCGGCATAGAGCAAGTTCGACGTGCTCATCACAAAGACGCGCTGGCCCTGCAACTCACGGATCATGCGGTTGACGAATTCAAGCTGCTGGTTGGGCATGTCGGCCTGCGATTTTTCCCAT
This sequence comes from Novosphingobium sp., assembly GCA_040509895.1. GTDB lineage: Bacteria > Pseudomonadota > Alphaproteobacteria > Sphingomonadales > Sphingomonadaceae > Novosphingobium. The sequence continues at coordinate 882 of JBEVKC010000008.1, forward strand.
TCCTCGCGCCGAGCGAGCAGAGAGGGCGGCACGTCGACCTTGCTGGCATCGCCTTTGGCCGCCGCTGCGCGGAGGCGAGCCGCAAGCCACATCAGGTCAGAGCTGAGCTTGAAGTTGAAGCAGGTGTGCCAGTAATCCGGATCACCCTTGGCGAAGACCTCGCCCGAATACTTGGCGAACGCGCCCATCGAGGCATGGCCGTCACGATAGAGCGGGATGATCGCGTGGATCTTGTCCTCGATGTCGCCGGGCTTGGGGTCTTCGCCGAACTTCTGGGCCAGCTGGACGCGCAGCCCTTGCATGGACAGGCGATAGTCGCGCTTCGACTTGGGGAAGAACGAGCACGTGCCGCTGCTGCCCGATGAAGTCGCGACGTCGAGCGGCGTCTCGTCACGCAGCTTGGTCAGCCAGCTATCGATGGAATCGCATTCCGAAACATCGACGCTGGAAAAGTCGTGGCGGGTCAGTTTCGACAGCCAGCCGTTCAGCTTCCCGAACTGGTTCTTCGCCAGCAGCGACACTGGGTAGGACTTATAAACATCATGGGGCATCAAGAGCGGCGCCATGTCGTCCAGCGAGCCGATCTGCGTGATCTCCTGCCCATCCGCCAGCTTCTGCAGCATCTGGATCTGGTCGCGGCGCTCCTGCAGGCGCAGGTTCATGGCAGCGAGTTGGACCGCTTCCACCTCCTCACGCGGCAGCGAATGAATGCGCGTGTTGTGGTGGTGGAAGTACTCGTAAGGATCGTCCATCCACCCTTCGGCTTCGCGCTCAAGGGAAACGTCCTTCGGAGGTGCTGTAGTGGCCATCCGTCTCTCCAGTTCGTCGCCCGGTCTTCGCCGGGTCCGATGAGTCGCAACATGAACTTGGCTTCTGACAAAATCAACCAAATGGTTGGTTGTTTCTTCCAGAGGCTGTGCTAAACCCCCTCCAGACATGGCTATAGACCCTAAAACAAAGCCAGAGGATGCCGCCCGCCGCCCCCGCCGCTACCTTCCAGCGGCGGAGCGGCGGAAGTCTATCATCGCCGCCGCCCAGCAGGTTTTTTCCGAGGTCAACCTCAAGGGCGCGCGCACTCGCGACATTGCCAAGGCGGCAGACGTCAACCAGGCGACGATCTTTGAGCATTTCGAATCCAAGGAAGACCTGTTCCAGGCGGCTGTCGTCCAGCCGCTGATCGACGCCATGCGCGGGATGCATGCGCGCAAGGAAATCTACGAAAGCGCTGAATCGCCTGACGACATGGCGCGGCTCGCGCTGGAATCCGCAACTCGCCACGTCGCAGACATGAACGCGATCTTCCCGCTGTTCACAGCCGCCTTGTTCAGCGACCCCGACCTCGGCCGCCAGCTTTACCGCGAGCATATCGCGCCGCTGATCCGTGCACGCGGCGAGATCCTCGACGGGCTGACTCGCGACGGACTGGACCTCGATTTCGTGGGCCTCGCCAATTTCGGCATGCTCTTCGCCATTGCGCTCGACCGGCACTTTGGCGGGGATGAAGGCGCGGTTGCGCAGGCCGACTTGCCCCAAGTGGCAAAGCAATTCACCCGCATGTCGACAGGCGGTTTTGCCCGCGACAGAACGACAGCGGATAAACCGGAGTAGTAAGGATGCCCCGTCAACTCGACGATTACCGCCTGCTGGGCCGATCTGGCCTGCGCGTGTCCCCGCTGGCGCTTGGAACGATGACCTTCCGTGTCGGCGGCGGAAGTTGGGGCTCGACGGACGAAGAAGCCAAGCAGATGGTCGACATTTACACTGATCACGGCGGCAACTTCATCGACACGGCCGACTTCTACGGCCAGATGGGCGGGTCTGAAACGCTCCTGGGTGAACTGGTCAAGGACCGCCGTCACCGCATGGTGATCTCGACCAAGTACTCGCTGACGACAGAGCCAGGCAATCCCAATGCCGCAGGCAACCATCGCAAGAACATGGTCCGCTCGGTCGAGGACAGCCTGCGGCGGATGGGCACCGACTACATCGATCTGCTCTATCTCCACATGTGGGACTTCCGCACCCCGGTGGATGAGATCCTGCGCAGTTTCGACGACCTCGTCCGGTCGGGCAAAGTCCAGTACATCGGCCTGTCCGATGTTCCTGCATGGCAGGCCTCGCGAATGCAGGCCATTGCCGAGTTGCGCGGCTGGACCCAGTTCTGCGCGCTGCAAATCCAGTACAGCATGGTCGAGCGCACGGTTGAGCGCGAGCTGTTCCCGATGGCCAAGGAAATGGGCCTGGGCATTTCACCCTGGGCGCCTCTCGGGCAAGGCGTGCTGACCGGCAAATACTCCCGCGCCGATCTGGTTCCGGGCGACATGAGCGATATCAGTTCTCGCAAAGCCATCAATGCGGTGACCGGCAAGCTGAATGCGCGGAACCTTGATATTGCTGACCTCGTGGTCGAGATCGCCAAGGAAATTGGCTGCACCCCGGCGCAGCTTGCGGTGGCATGGACGCTTACCAATCCGGCGGTCTGCTCGCCGGTGATCGGGGTCCGCACTCCGGCACAGCTGGAAGACAACCTTGGTGCGCTTGCGGTGGACATTTCGCCCGAACAGCTGGCCCACCTCAACGAAGCCAGCGCCGTGCCGCCAGTGTTCCCGATGGACGTGCTGAAAGGCCCGGCAGAGGGAATGATGTTTGGCGGGGTGAAGGTCGAAGAACGACCCTAAACCGAAGAACCGCCCTTGAAGATCGTGTAGGTCCGCACGGCAAAGAACCACTTTCCGTCCACCCGGCGGAAGCTGTCATTGTATTCGCCCAGCACCTTGTGGGAAGTGCCGTAAATCTGCGCTTCCATCACACTGCTGGCAGAGGCGCTGTCGCCATCCACCTCGATCATGAGGTTATGGATCATCGGGACGGGGAGAGCCTTGCCCTTCCCTTCAGTGAGATAAAACAGGATATGTTCGCGCCCTTCCAGCCGAGCGCCGAGCTGGTGCTCGGACCGGTGGGGATGGCCGTCGCGGATTTCGAACACACCTTCGGGCAGGAACAGCAGCGGCGCCTCTTCCGGCAGGTCGCGGCGGATGCAGCGGGCATAGGCGTGGATCAGTTGCTCGATCGCCGCGCGGCTTTCCAGCCTGTCCAGCCGCTCCTCCAGCGAGCCCATCGCCATCAGGCCTACGCGTCCGCCGGGGATCGGGTGATGCGCATGTGCTGGCGCAGTTCTGCATGACGAGCCTCATCCGGCCCCTGCACTTCAACCGCCAGCGCGACGTGTGCAAAGGTGAGCGCGACATTCATAAGCCGCTGTTCGCTCTCATCGAAAGAATCGAGCGACTTGGTATCGAGGTAATCGAGCGCCGCCGGAACCAGAGCCTTTGCCGTATCAAAGAACGCCTGGCGCTCCTCGGCAGTAGTTTCCGACCGGCGCGCGGCGCGGTTAGCAGTGCCGGAAACGGCGAAGCGTGCGACGAACGGCTCCAGCGCTTCAAAGCCGGCAGGCAGGGTATTGGCCATGGGCATCCTTCCAACAAACGTTTGCGGCGATCCTAACTGCGGTAAGTCAACATTTCAACATATCTGTCGAAATTCTAACGGCCTTTGATCAGCCCATCGCGCTTCAACACCCGCTGATGCTCCTTGACGAAGCGCGCGACGATGTCTTCCTCCGCCTCGTCCGGCCTGATGCCGCGTTTGTACACGCGCGGCGCGATGATCGAGGCCGACAGCAACATTACGCAGTAGATTTCGGCATCAACATCCTGCCCCAGTGCCTTAAAGCTCTTCGCCATGCCGCCAACCAGGTCATCCCAAGGCAGGTAGCTGTCGCGAATGTTCCCGCCATCGACGAAATCGTCGATCCACAGCCGCACCAGTTCCGGGTTTTCCAACACGAAGCGACTGATGTGTCCGATACGGTCGTTTAGCGAGGCGGCTTCGACGTCCATGCCCTTGGCAAGTTCCTCGGTCGCCCAGCTTGTGACGGCGTGGAGCAGGGCTTCGCGGCTGTCGAAGTGGTAGTAAACCGTCGTGCGGTTGATCCCCATGGCGCGCGACAGTGCGGCGATGGAAAGAGCGTCAGCCCCCTTTTCGGAAATCAGCCGCACGGCGGTTTCGATCATCTCGCGGTGGGTTTCCTCGAAACCCTTGTTGCGGCGCGGCTCTGGCCGGGAAGTGGAAGCGTCCATTGCCAAAGCCTATCGCCTTCAGTCCGCTTCCGCCACTTCGCACGCAGCCTTTATCGCCAACATCCGCTTCTCGATGCCCGGCCAGGCATCCGAATGGGTAAGAATATAGGACGCATCAGCCTCTATCCCCCGGATCACCATTCGGCCGACATCGGAGGGCGTGACGGTCGAAGGGGGCATGGCGGCTGTGTACTGCCTGATATCCCCTCCAATACGCGTTGTGTTCGCTGCAAGGTTCGTCTGGACATAGCCGGGGCAGAGCACCGACACGCCGACGCCATACTGGGCAAGTTCTACCCGCAGGTTCTCGCTCAGCGCCGTCACTCCGAACTTGGCCA
>JBEVKC010000009.1:0-9448 GCA_040509895.1 Novosphingobium sp.
CGGATGGCGCGGCGGCCCACCTTGTCTTCGTAAGCCGGACCAATTCCGCGACCGGTCGTGCCGATCTTGCCGGAGCCGGCCGCTGTCTCACGCAGGCCGTCGAGGTCGCGGTGGAGCGGCAGGATCAGCGGGCAATTGTCCGCAATGGCGAAGTTTTCGCGGGTGATGGAAACGCCCTGCGCTTCAAGTTTGGCGATTTCGGCCTTCAGCGCCCACGGATCAAGCACCACGCCGTTCCCGATGATCGACAGAGTGCCGCGCACGATGCCCGATGGCAGCAGCGAAAGCTTGTAGACCTGCTCGCCCACGACGAGCGTGTGGCCGGCATTGTGGCCGCCCTGGAAACGGACAACGGCATCGGCGCGGCTAGCCAGCCAGTCGACGATCTTTCCCTTGCCTTCATCGCCCCACTGGGCGCCGATCACGGTTACGTTGGCCAATTTTACGGCTTTCCTGCTGTGTGCAAACCGTGCCGCGCCCTAGTGGAAGCCAGGGCGTAGGGCAAGGCTGATGGATGATGGTCGAAGCGATTCCGCGTCAGACCTTGATGGCCTCGATTCCCTCAAGCCGGTGAGTGCAACCGAGCGCCTTGGCATCGTCCGCATCGGACAGCGCAGCGACAGTGCGCCAGCCGACCACCCGCAGGCGTGCTGCCGCCTCTGCATCATGGCCCAGCGGCAGGAACAGCGTGTCACGCCCCGCCTCGCCGGATGCCAGAGCGTCCACCAGCGCGTCAGGATAGATCGAGAAGCCGCTGGCCGGTTCCCCCGTACCGTTGCCGTGGATAGTATAGGTGCCGCCGCGTCCCAGTGCGCCGGATACGCCCTCCGCATAGAAGGTGAAACCGAACCAGCTTTGATATTCAAAGCCATGCCGCTCCGAAGGATCGAGCGTCAGGCGCGCAGAACCAGCGACCCGCGACGCAATCTGGCGCAGCGCCGCAATGCGCGATGCAAGCGCGCCGCCCGCGTCGAAAGCGGCAAGGCGTTCGATAGCGGCATCGAATGGCCCGATAGCAGCGAGCAACGGAAGATAGGCTTCGCCGCCCACCGACACGAGGCCACCAGCATCCTTGGCATCGAGTTCACGGCGAACCGCCTCGATGCTTCCTGCCGGAAGCGGCAGGGCCTTTTCCGCCAGCGTATCGACAAGATCAGGCAGGGTGAAATCGACGGAAACGCCTTTCGCGCCCGCCGCCAACAGCGCCTCGATGGCGACAGCAACGACTTCGGCAACAGCTTCGACGCTATCACTGCCGACGATTTCGGCGCCGATCTGCAACCGTTCACGAGTCGGGTCCAGCCCATCACCCTTGATGGTGACGACCTGCCCGGCATAGCAGAGGCGCAGCGGCCGCGATGCACCGGCAAGGCTGGTCGATGCGATGCGCCCCACTTGCGGCGTCATGTCAGACCGCAAGGCCAAGGTGCGCAGCGATGCGGGGTCGACGAAGCGGAACATGCGACGAGTCTCGACGCCCGCCATGCGGCTCGCCAGCGACTTTTCAAACTCGATGGAGGGCGGCTGCACGCGGTCATATCCATGTGCATCCAGCACATCGATTACAGCGCGTGTGACTCCGGCAGCGGCCGCCGCGCTTTGTGGCAGCCGGTCCTCAAGCCCCTCGGGCAGCAAGTCGCGGTCGGTGTCCTGCATATGTGCGCCCCCTAACCAGTTACGATGGCAAAGTCGAACGTGGGGGCGTTACGCCCCCACGAACTCAGAACGCCAGTGCCATCACGCGCTTGACGCCCGGCAGCTTGCGAGCCGCCTCCACCACGTCGGCCGGAACCGGGCTATCGATCGACAGCAGCAGTACGGCCTCACCCCCGGCCTCATGACGGCCGAGGTTGAATGTGCCGATGTTGATGCCGTTCTCACCCAGCAGGGTGCCAAGGCGGCCGATGAAGCCCGGCGCGTCCTCGTTGACGATGTACATCATGTCGCCAGCAAGTTCGGCTTCCACCTTGATGCCGAACAGTTCAACAAGTCGCGGCTCCGAATTGCTGAACAGCGTGCCGGCAACCGAACGCTCGCCCGCGTCGGTCTTGACCGAGACGCGCACCAGCGTGTGGTAGTCACCTTCGCGCTCGGTCTTGATCTCGCGCACTTCGACGCCGCGCTCCTTGGCGAGGAACGGTGCGTTGACCATGTTCACACTGTCCGACTGCTGGCGCAGGAAGCCCGCGAGCACAGCGGCGGTGATCGGCTTGACGTTCAGTTCGGTCGCGGCGCCCTCGGTGTGGATCGAGATACGTGCAATCGAACCCGTGGTGAGCTGACCGACAAGGCTGCCCAGCTTTTCGGCCAGCGCCATGTAGGGCTTCAGCTTCGGTGCCTCTTCCGCGCTGAGCGACGGCATGTTGAGCGCGTTGGTCACACCCCCATTGACGAGGTAGTCGCTCATCTGCTCGGCAACCTGCAGCGCGACGTTGACCTGCGCCTCGTTGGTCGAAGCGCCAAGGTGCGGCGTGGCAACGAAGTTTTCCGTGCCGAACAGCGCATGCTCCTTGGCTGGCTCGCTGACGAACACGTCAAGCGCGGCACCAGCAACATGGCCGCTGTCGAGCGCTTCCTTCAGCGCCACCTCATCGATCAGGCCACCGCGCGCGCAGTTGATGATCCGCACGCCCTTCTTGGTCTTGGCGATGTTTTCCTTCGAGAGGATGTTGCGGGTCTGGTCCGTCAGCGGCGTGTGCAGCGTGATGAAGTCGGCACGCTGGAGCAATTCGTCCAAGGTCACCTTCTCAACGCCCATGTCCACCGCGCGCTCGGGCGAGAGGAACGGATCGAAGGCCACGACCTTCATCCGCAGGCCCAGCGCGCGGTCAGCAACGATCGAGCCGATGTTGCCCGCGCCGATCAGGCCGAGCGTCTTGCCGGTGACTTCAACACCCATGAAGCGGTTCTTTTCCCACTTGCCGGCCTGGGTCGAAGCGTCGGCCTCGGGCAGCTGGCGGGCGAGCGCGAACATCAGGGCGATGGCGTGCTCGGCCGTGGTGATCGAGTTGCCGAAGGGCGTGTTCATCACGACGATGCCCTTGGCCGAAGCGACCGGGATGTCGACGTTGTCGACGCCGATTCCGGCGCGGCCGATAACCTTCAGGTTGGTCGCGGCGTCGATGATTTCCTTGGTCGCCTTGGTCGAGCTGCGGATGGCAAGGCCATCATACTTCCCGATGATTTCCTTCAGCTCTTCAGGCTTCAGGCCGGTGATCTCGTCAACTTCGCAGCCGCGCTCACGAAAGATCACGGCAGCGTTGGGGTCCATCTTGTCCGAAATAAGTACGCGGGGCTTTGTCATTGAAGCCTCCTTGAATGTGCATTGGAAAGGGTGGCGGGCGCATTGGCCCGCCGGAACGAGTCAGGCCTTCAGCGATGCCCAGGCCCAATCGAGCCACGGACCGAGCGCTTCGATATCGGCGGTATCAACCGTCGCGCCGCACCAAATACGCAGGCCCGGCGGAGCATCGCGGTATCCGGCGATATCGAGCGCAGCGCCTTCCTTTTCCAGCAAGCCGGTGAAGGCCTTGATGAAATCGGCGTCAGCGCCTTCAACCGAGAGGCAGACCGAAGTCTTCGACCGGCTCGCAGCATCGCCAGCGAGGTGGGAGAGCCACGAACGCTCGGCCACGATCTTGTCGAGCGCGGCGGCATTGGCGTCAGAACGTGCCTGCAGTCCCTTCAATCCGCCAAGACCCTTGGCCCATTCGAGAGCGAAGATCGCGTCTTCGACCGCCAGCATGGACGGGGTGTTGATCGTCTCGCCCTTGAACACGCCTTCGGTCAGCTTGCCCTTGGAAACAAGGCGGAAGACCTTCGGCAGCGGCCATGCGGGAGTGTAGGTTTCCAGCCGTTCGACAGCGCGGGGGCCGAGGATCAGGACGCCGTGGCCGCCCTCACCGCCCAGCACTTTCTGCCAGGAGAAGGTGGCGACATCGATTTTCGACCAGTCGATGTCATAGGCAAAGACGGCGCTGGTCGCGTCGGCGAACGACAGCCCTTCACGGTCAGCCGGGATCCAGTCAGCGTTCGGAACGCGCACGCCCGAAGTAGTGCCGTTCCAGGTGAACAGCACGTCGTTCGACCAATCGACCTGCGACAGGTCAGGAAGCTGGCCGTAATCGGCGCGGGCGATAGTCGGATCGAGCTTCAGCTGCTTGGCGGCATCGGTGACCCAACCTTCACCGAAGCTTTCCCAGGCAAGCGTCGTCACGCCGCGGGCGCCGAGCATGGTCCACATGGCCATTTCGAATGCGCCGGTGTCAGAACCGGGCACGATGCCGATGCGGTGCGTCTCGGGCAGCTGCAGCACTTCGCGCATCAGGTCTATGCAGTAAGCAAGACGCGTCTTGCCGATCTTGGCGCGGTGCGAGCGGCCCAGCGATTCGGTGGCGAGCTTTTCGGGGGAGTATCCCGGCGGCTTCGCGCAGGGACCGGAAGAAAAGAAAGGACGCGCGGGCTTCCGCGCGGGAATCGTAGCAGTCATTTGTAGTCTCTCCTTACAGAGAGCACGCGCGGCGTTGGGACCGCGTGGCCCGCCGACGCCCTTAGAGGCGGGGTGGGGATTGTCAAACGTAATCGGGACGCGTCGCTGGACTGTACGGCGGGGAAACCCACAACACGGCATCGCGTGACTGTGGAGAAGTTCTTCGCCGCGACTCAATTGATCGCAAGTGGTCGCGGCCAGCCGGCAATAATTTGTTAACCATGCGCCTGAAGAAGTGGGTGCATGCGCAGAATTGTCACCGTCCTTGCATTGATCGCCAGCCTCAGCGCCTGCGCCGATAGCCCACGCGCGCCTGAACGACAGACGGTCAAACGCTCGACCGCGACAATCCCCCCAAGCCCTGCAGCCAGGCACTGCTTGGCCACACTTGGCTCAAAGCGCGCGAATTTTACGCCTATCCCCGACCAGTATTATGGCGGTGGCTGCTCGACGATAAACACTGTGCAACTCGCCAGCCTGCAGGGTGACAGTTCCTCGCTCGGGCTCGCCAATATCGGTCCGGTCTCCTGCCCGTTGGCCGACACCTTCGCCGACTGGGCACGCTTTGGCGTTGACCGCGCGGCGCGGCAGATCCTGGGCAGTCCACTGGTGCGGATCGAGACGATGGGCAGCTATTCATGCCGTAACGTCGCCGGCACTGCCCGGCTATCTGCCCACGCCACCGCGCGCGCCATCGACATTTCCGGCTTCGTGCTCGCGAATGGCCAGCGCATCACTGTGCTGGGAAGCTGGTCTGGCGGTTCCGAACGCGAGCGCGAATTCCTGCGGATAATACATACCAGTGCCTGCAAGCGTTTCGGCACGGTTCTGGGGCCGAACTACAACGCCGCTCACCGCGACCACCTGCATGTGGAACTGGGTGGCGGAGCTTATTGCAGGTAGGCTGAGAGAGTTCTCCGTTTATGCGTTTCCGCCCAGCCCCAGCACCGCGGCGCTGATCAACGCGCTGGCGAATGACGCCTTGAGCCACGTTCCAGTGACTGAGCGCGTCGACTTCCATTTGGACAGTCGCGAATTGGAACGCAGCCACGCGGACTCGATCCACAGGTACCAGACGACGCAGCTCAACGAGATGGCAAGGCCTGCGAGGGCGATAGACGCCGTGTGGTTCCGACCCAGCATGGACCCGATGCCAAACCCCAGCGCAGCGGGGGCGGCGATATAGCACTGGGCGTAGAACGGCCCTCGCAACGTGTCGCGCGTCAGCGGCTTGTGTTCGCGCCTCAGCCGGTTCGATGCAAAGAAAAGCGGGTAGATCGCGAAAAGGATCGACCTCAAGATCAGGAGGTTCTGTTCGGAATTCACGATCTGCTTGCCAATTTCGGTTGTCGCAGTGGACAGGCGCTGGTGGCCGGCCAGTTCGATCAGATGCGAAATGACGATCGTGATCATCAGGAACAGCGGCGGGCTCAGCTTGTCGGTAAATTGCTGGTCGACCGCATCGCTCAGTTCGTGGTCCGAATAACGCAACATGGCTAGCGGGTTTCGCAGAACAGCCAAGAATGTGCGCGGATAGAACAAAAGCCAGGTCATGGCCTCGTAGAGGAATTCCTCAAGCGACCGGACTATGCGGAGGAAGTCCATTGCGACCTTTCTGACCTGCGCAGCGACTAGCGCGCTCCACGTTGCCTTATTCGCCGTCGCTGGTCATTGCCATCACGTCGATGAACCTGCCGCTCCGGTCAAACCGGCACTTGAAGCGCTTGATGCCTTCCGCGCCCTTGTCGACGGTCCCGCTGATGGAACTGCTTCCATCCGCCGCTTTCACCAGCGAGCCGGTTTTCACATAGGTCGGCCTCGTCCCATACATGCTGGATACCTCACCGCGACAATATGCGGGCATGTTACCCGGCGTTATTGGCGACCCGGTGCCGGCGGGCGCAGAGGCCGCCGATTTCGCTCCATTGGCGACACTAACCGTGAGAGTGTAATTTGCGCTCTCATTACGCCGCGCGGCATTGCGCATCAGATAGACGCGCACCGCATAGTCGCCCGTCGTGGGGAGCGTCCCGGTAAAGCTGCTGCCACTCGTCGAGCCTACGAACATGGCAGTGTCGGCTCCGGGGCCAGTCACGTTGAAATAGTTTGAGCCATTGCTCGTCTCCAGCGCGACGTGGAGCGTTTGCCCTGCCCGCGCACCGACCTTGTAATCGGTAATGCTATCGCCCTTGAGCGTGCCCTTGATCGTAGAGGATGACGTGCCACGGGCAAACTGGACCCGCTCTGTGCGGATTGGCGCCTGCGCGACGGCAGGAACGACTACCGCAAGTAAAGCTGCTGCTGCGACGATATGCCTGCGCATTGTTGTCTCCAGTTTGATTGCCTCACCGGTCACGATCCCGGGAAGACGTTGCAAAAGGATCCTTGGGCAGCTTGGCCCGCTTGTCAGTCTCGCGCTTGGCCGCGGACAGGGTGGTGCGAACTTCTGCCAGGCATTGATCGACCAGCACCATTGCAGCGCCGGTGCCGGTAAGCGGCAACCGTTCGATTTCCTTGCCCGAAAGGAAAACCCGCAGAGTGCTGCCCTTGGCGAAGTCGGCGGCAAAATCGCTCACGAAAGTCGACACAAAGCCCCTGCGATCAGGATCGGCGGTCCCAATCGCCTTGGCGCCGCCATAGGTGCCGCCGTTCAACTGATACGAAATGTCGTAAAGCTGATCCTGCTTGGCGCTCCACCCCTTGTTGGTGATCAATATCCGGATTTCGCCGGCGGCGTATTTGATCACCATCATTTCGGTCTCGCCCGGCACCTCGTAGGTGCGGGTCATTCCGCAGCTTTTGCTGTCGCGGAAGATCTCCCAATCGCCGCTCGTGCCGATGATTTCCGTCGCGCGGACGGCCTGCGGAGCGAGCGCAACGACTGCCGCGAGGGTAATGGTCTGCAGGTTGATGAACCGGCCCCTGACCTTCACACTCGGCTCGCGCATCGGCCGGGCCCTCAGCGCGAGACAACCTGGGGTTGATACGCCGGGAAAGCCTCTGACAGGGATTTGATTTCGGGAAGGATGTAGACCACTCCAATGTCCTTCTTGAAATTCGGAACCACGACGTTCGTGTAGAATCGAGTCGGGACATTGATGCAACCAAAAGTGATTCGGTTGTCGTCGGCCGAGGCTGTCCTAAGCCGCTCCACGCGCCGCTCTTTCTTGTTCGTCGTGATCACCGGATGCAGTGAAATCGACGTCGAGTAATCCACCCAAAGCACTCTGCGATTGCCTGCAGCAGGACCGAACTTGGACACGAAACGGCCCGCCGGGGTGGTCCGCTCTTCCGGGGCGATGTCGGATAGTTCACGATCCCCGACTCCCGGGGATGAATCGTCTCCCGGGGTTATTCCGAACAACGCCGATGTCGTGCCCAGTGGTTTCCCTGTGGCGTCGAACAGGGCGACTACGGCTGCCACTTTGTCGATAACCATGAAAGGCAGGTCGCCATTGTCGCCCGACCGGACCACCCAGTTCAGCACATCTATACCTGTAGGGGTAAGCGGTGGCCCTGCTGGGCGAGCAGGCGCGGCGCGGGCCGGTGACTTTGTCTTCGCCGCCACCTTTTTCGCAGGCGGCTGGGCAGCAGTAGCAGTTGCGGGAAAGGCTACGCTCGCGATCGCGAGCGCAGCCCAAGCCGCCTTAACTTTATTCATCATAACTAATGCTCGTTAGTCCAAGCTAACCCGCGACTAATTCCGGGGCCGCTTTTGGCTCATCTGCTTTTGCGCCCATTGCTGCTCAAGCGAGTCGACACGACCCGTCAGCTGGTCAATGCGCTGGTTTGCCTGCTGCGCGGAACCGGCAGCTGCCTGTGCAGTGCTATCAACCTGTTGCACGCGCGACTCGAGCGCACTGACACGATTGTTTACCGTGGCGATTTGCTCATCCACATATTTGGTGGTCGCGCAGCCACTGAGGCTCAGTCCGCCGACAATTGCGAGTCCTGCGGTCGCGATAGTCTTTCCAAATGAGGGCATCTTTTTCTCCTCTCAGAGCTTGCTGTGGACAACCCAGTCACCCCCGAGATGTAACAGGAACACTCCCCCACGGAATTCCTGCAACCTTGGCACTATCCGTCATCTGACGCCTTACGCCAAGAAAAATCTTTATAATTCCGAAGTTCCCTTTGCAAAAGCGTCCTCGCCGCGGCGATTCCGTATCTGCAAAGAGCAAAGAAAAAGCCCCTCCCCCCGGATAAGGGGGAAGGGGCTTCCTTCTTGAGAACTAACCGGCCGGATCAGAACGGCAGGTTGTACATCTTCACAGCGTTGTCCTGCAGGACCTTCTTCTGGATCGTGCGATCGTAGCCGCCCAGAACGTCCTTGAGGTGCTCCTGCACGCCCGGATAGAGCGAGGTCGGGTGCGGGAAGTCGGTTTCGAACATCACATTGTCGACGCCGATGGTTTCCAGCAGGATCTTCGGAGCCACCTTCTCGAACCAGAAGGTGCACATGAAGTGATCGCGGAAGTACTGCCACGGACGGCGCGTCAGCACCTTCGAGAAGCGCGGCAGCATCTCGTTGAACTGGTGCTCCAGCGCCTCAACAGCGAAGGGAACCCAGCCGGCGCCGCTTTCAATCAGGCCGATCTTCAGATTCGGGTGACGGTCAAGCCGGCCCGAAACCATCCAGTTGCCCAGCGTCGCCGCGTTGCCGATCGAGAACATGGTCGCAACCACCGACAGCGTCTGTTCAAAGGCAAAGCCTTCCCACGTCAGCGTGTTGGGATCGATCGCCGCGTTCAGGTGGAAGTTGAGCGGCGTACCGGTGGCGTCGCACATCTCAAGGAACGGCGTCCAGTAGTCATGGAGGAAGCTGGGCACGCCAACGCGCTCTGGCGTGTCAGGCAGCACAAAGCCCTTCAGGCCCATGTCGATGCAGCGACGGGCTTCCTTTTCCATGGCGGCCTTATCCCAGAAGGGCAGGTGTGCCATGTTGAAGATGCGCTGACC
>JBEVKC010000010.1:0-35598 GCA_040509895.1 Novosphingobium sp.
ATTGAGCAGGGGATGAAGACAAGGCCCTCCTTCATATTCATGGCGGCGCGTTCATAGTCGGCGGTGGCAAATCGGCCGCCTACACAGCGCAAACCATTTCAAGCCTCCCTGGCATCCGTGCCTTTTCGCCCGACTACCGTATGCCGCCGGACCATCCTTATCCAGCTGGCCTTGGATGATTGCGTCGAAGCCTACCGCTATCTCATGGAACATTATGAACCGGCAAAGATCGCGCTGGAGGGATCGTCAGCGGGGGCTAACCTTGTTGCGGCCACTATCCTGTGAGCCCGAAACGAGGGGCCGCCGCTCTCCGGCGCATGTTCGCTGCATACGGCCGGTGTTGACCTTACCCACTCAGGTGACACGTTCCCCACGAACGAGGAGATCGACATTGTGCTTCGGGGACCGCAGCCGGAAACCATGCTTCTCTACGCTGGCGGACATGACATGCGTGATCCCTATCTTTCACCGCTGTCCGGGGATGTGAGCAAAGGGTTCCCGCCCACTGTCCTGACATCGGGTACCCGCGATCTTTTACTTTCGCCAACGGTCCTGAATCACCGCGCCCTACGCCGGGCCGGATCGAGCCCGAGCTGAATGTCTTTCAAGCCATGCCCCACGGCGGACTCGGTGGATCTTCGCCCGAAGATCGGGAGTTGCAGCTGAAAATAGCGGCTTTCATCCGGCGACAGTTGTCCAAGACCGCAGCTTGAAGCGTCCCGCTGTCTCGCCATATCTGAGCGATGACACAAAAGTTTCCGGTTCTTTTCCTCGGTCACGGCTCGCCGATGACCACCATTTCAGACGTCCCTGAACGACGTGCATGGCAAGCGCTGGGCAAGGCGCTTCCGGCGCCCAAAGCGATACTGGCAATTTCCGCTCATTGGGAAACCCACGGAAAGACGCATGTGACGGTTGGTGACCATCCCCGGACAATCCATGATTTCCGAGGGTTTCCACCCGAACTGTTCGCGCTGCAATATCCGGCCCCGGGATCATCAGAGCTGGTCGAGCGGATCGCCGGGCTGCTCGGTGAAAGCAGCATAGCGCGGGATCCCGATTGGGGGTTTGACCACGGCGCTTGGGGGGTTCTGCAGCCCATGTTCCCGGACGCTGGTATTCCATTGGTTGAGATGAGCCTAGACCGGAAACTCAGCTCCGAAGGGCACCTTGCCATCGGTGAGACACTGGCCCCTCTTCGAGATGAGGGTGTCCTTATCGTCGCTAGCGGCAACATCGTCCACAACCTGTCGCTTTGGCGGCAGTCGATGGGGACCAAGCCCGTTTGGGCCGAGGATTTTCGGGTGCGGACCAATGCTGCGATCCTTGGCGACGACCGGGAGGTACTTATGCAGTTCGACGAGTCCGACCAGTCGGCAAAGCTCGCGGTCAATAGCGGCGAACACTTCATTCCGTTGCTCTATGCCATGGGCGCGCGGCAGCCCGGGGATGAGGCGCGTCTGTTCAACGACACCCTGGACGGTTCGCTGTCGATGACCAGTGTACTGATCGGCGACACGTCACTGTTGGATGGCATCGCCTAGAGAGAAGCTGTGCAAGACTAACGAAGGCGACGTTTATCCCCTTTGCGGCGACGTTGTGAAACCCTAGGAGTGCGCGGCCAAGGGGTATGACTTTGGCGCCCCGATTCAATCGGCACCAAGGCAGCCTGAATGGACACGCAACTCCTGATCATTTGCCTGCTCACTGCCGGCATCAACCTTATCGGTACCTTAGCCTATGCCGCGCGAATTGCGGGGGTGAGAACAAGGCGCATTGCCATGAGCTTTGCCCTGTTCAACGTCCTTGTGCTCGTTTCACGTACTTCGAATGCGTTTCTCGGCCCTTTCCTTGCCAAACGCATCGAAACCCGGCTGTCGGACGGCGGAGGAGACGCGCTGTTGGGCGACTTCCGGATGGTGCTGCTGTCGGCGACGATTGCGGTAGCAGCCGGAATTGTGCTGGTGCCAACCGGCCAGCGGATGTTCGCCCGCGCCATAGGCTATTTCCAGCAGCATCGCTCAACAACCAAGATGTTGCTGCGAAGCGCAACTCCAACGGGTTTGCGCACAATTCGCGACTCGATCGCACGGCCACGCGCGGCGCAGATCAAGGAACTGGCCAAGCCTCGCGGCGTGGGCTGGGGCGTTTTGCTCGCCAATTGCCTTGCCCAGGCCCTGATCACCGTGGGCGTCGTCGCTTCGCTCTATGCCGGTTACCTCAACCCCGAGTTCCGGGTCACGGCGTCGCAGCTTTCGGCCGTCATCAACGGATTTGCGACGATCCTGCTGTTTGCCTTCATCGACCCGCAATTGTCGGTGATGACCGATGACGTAGTCGAAGGACGCGTCAGCGAGCCGCTGTTCCGCCGAACCATCGTATGGATCTCGTTCAGCAGGCTTGCCGGCACCTTCCTGGCGCAGGCGCTGTTTGTCCCCTCGGCAATGGCAATCGCCTGGATCGCGAACTACGTGTAGAGCAGGATGCTACGGATTTCCTCGGCCCAGCGCAGTTCATCCGGTGTCGCGATTGCGTCGAGGTCGCCTGGCAGGGCTGCAGCGTCATCCACCCACTCGCGTAGCGCAGGGCCCCCATTGATCACGTCGATTGCGAGCCGGTCGAACTCATACTCATAGGGGAAATCGCGCCAGATTGCGTAGTCAGGATAGAGCCTGCGGATCGCCTTCAAGGTGAGCGCCTGCAGCCGCCACGGTTGAAACGCGGCGTGATCGTAGAAGCCGCCCTCCGCGTGGATCATAAGGCCGGAACACAGGCTTTTGGCGTGCTTGTGGAACGTAGGTTCGAACCAGCATTCGCGGATCGCACAACCCGCCATCCATTGCGGCGCAAACGATTGCATTTCCGCAAGCACGGCCCTGGCATCGATATCTGGACCACCGCACAGCACCTCCAGCGGCCGGGTGGTTCCCCTGCCTTCGCTCAGCGTAGTGCCTTCCAGCATCACCGTTCCGGCATAGGCGCGGGCCATGTTGAGGTTCGCGGCGTTGGGGCTCGGGTTGATCCAGATGCGGCTCTCGGGCCAGCCAAAGCCCGGTGAAGCATTGGGCTGCCAGCCTGCCATCTCGATAACCCGGTAATCTACATTCAGCGCGAAGTGATCGACGAACCAGTGGCCCATCTCGCCAAGGGTCAGCCCGTGGCGCATCGGCATCGGGCCGGCGCCCACGAAGCTTTCCTGACCGGGGATGAGCAAGGTACCTTCAATCGGTCGCCCGGCAGGATTTGGCCGGTCCAGAACCCAGACCGATTTACCCTGATGCTTCGCCGCCTCAAGCACGTAAAGCAGTGTCGTGACGAAGGTGTAGATGCGGCAACCAAGGTCCTGCAGGTCGAACAGGAACACATCTGCAGTGTCCATCATCGCCGCAGTTGGCCGGCGGACCTCTCCATAGAGGCTGAAGATCGGGATTCCGTATTGCGGATCGATCTCGTCCGCCGTCTCAACCATGTTGTCCTGCTTGTCGCCCTTTAGCCCATGTTGCGGGCCGAACGCGGCGGTCAGGTTGATGTCCGGACAAGCCGCCAGCGCGTCGAGCGAATGAGTAAGGTCTTCGGTGACCGAGGCCGGATGGGCGATGAGCGCAATTCGCTTGCCAACTAGGGGCTTGCGCAGTTCAGGGTCCGCCAGCAGGCGATCAATGCCGAATTTCATGCGTTGTCCGGTGCAATAAGATGAAGCGCAAAGCAATCGGGATGGTGAAAGTCGGGTTTGCCCGAAGGATGGACCAGCGCCCAATAGCTTTTGGTGCCGTCGGTTTCCTCAATCACGGCGGATAGCGCAAAACGGTAATCGCCCGGCTCCACAGGAATAGTGGCTTCAAGCGCCAGATGACTGTCACTGACGTCGAGACTTATTTCCGGGCCGAACTTCAGCGGCAATTGTTCCATGCCATCGCGATAGGAAGTGAAACTGTAGGCCGCCCATTCACCTGATGTTGAAAAGTTGAACTCACGATACCCCTCGCCCGCCGAATCCCGGACGAATGCTTCAAGGCAGGTTGTCTGCCAAAGCCCATCCTTGCGCACAGCCGTTGCTGGAGGCGGCAAGGCCAAAGCATCCAATACCCCGTCTATGTAGTACCGCAGCCACAGGGCGCCGGGCTTTCGAACCAGTTCGACGTCAATGCCTCTGACTGTTCTTGCCGGGGTATCCGGATGACAAATCAGCCTGTGCGTTTCCAAGCGCGCTTCTCCGTGCTAGGCGCGCCGCGCCATGACCAGCTACAAATCATCCCTGCTCCGCCTGCTCGAAGAGCGTGGCTATATTCATCAGCTTACCGATGCCGAGGGTCTTGACGCCCTTGCGGCAAAGCAGGTCGTGCCGGGCTATATCGGCTTCGATGCCACTGCGCCATCGCTGCACATCGGCAGCCTTGTGCAAATCATGATGCTGCGCCGACTGCAGCAGGCCGGACACAAGCCGATTGTCCTGATGGGCGGCGGAACGACGCGGATCGGCGACCCGACAGGCCGGGATGAAAGCCGCAAAATGCTGACGGACGAGGCGATTGAAGCGAACATCGCGTCTATTCGCACGATATTCTCAAAGTTGCTGACGTTCGGCGATGGGCCGACCGACGCCGTCATGGTCAACAACAATGACTGGCTGGGCGACCTTGGCTACATCGAAATGCTGCAGAAGGTCGGCACGCACTTCACGGTCAATCGGATGCTGACTTTCGATTCGGTCAAATTGAGGCTTGAGCGTGAGCAGCCCATGACCTTCCTCGAATTCAACTACATGATCCTGCAGGGATATGATTTCCGTCACCTTGCGCATGACATGCAGGTGCGCCTGCAGATGGGCGGATCCGACCAGTGGGGCAACATCGTCAACGGGGTGGAACTAACCCGCCGGATGGACGGCAAGGAAGTGTTCGGACTTACCACTCCGCTTCTTACCACGGCCGATGGCGCCAAAATGGGCAAGACTGCCGCGGGGGCCGTATGGCTGAACGAGGAGTCCTTGCCGGCTTACGATTTCTGGCAATACTGGCGGAACGTTGACGACCGCGACGTCGGCCGCTTCCTGCGCCTGTTCACCGACCTGCCTCTCGAAGAGATTGCCCGGCTCGAAAGCCTGCAAGGGAGCGAGATCAACAGCGCCAAGGTGGTGCTGGCGAATGAGGTCACCAGACTCTGCCGTGGCGATGAAGCAGCCCGCGCATCGGAAGCGACCGCTTCGGCAACTTTCGCAGGAGGTGGCGTCGGCGCCGAGTTGCCTGAGCTCATCGTCCCTTCTGAGGGAATCAGCATCATAGACGCACTAGTCGGAATCGGCTTTGCTGCCAGCCGAGGTGAGGCGAAGCGCCTGATCGCCGGTGGCGGTGCGCGCGTGAACGGTGAAATTGTGTCAGATGAAAATCACATGATTTCATTCTCATCGGGCGAAGTTCGCGTGTCATCTGGCAAAAAGAAGCACGGAGTTCTGCGGCGCGCCTAAACGGCTACCATCGCGCCGTTTACGCAATCTTTGCCAATCGCGAAGATACTGTTGCTCCCCAACAGATATCCGAGGGCAAAGGCAAAAATGACCGGAGCACAGCTTTCCGTAACCGAAATGCGCCGTGCGACGCGCCACCCCGTTGATTTCAAGGTCATTGGGGAACACCGCCGGCTAGGCGATGTGCACCTGCACATTGTCAACGTATCGGCCCATGGCTTCATGGCCAATGGCGTTGCTGGGTTGAGCCGGGGCGAACGCCTTACGATTCGCCTTCCTGTCGTCGGCCGAATCGAGGCGCATCAGATCTGGGCGACGGAAGACCGTGCGGGTTTCCAGTTTGAACGAATTTTGCGTTCGGATGATTTTCTCCAACTGATCGATACACTTCAGCCCAATCCACGCCTGCGCGGATCGCGCGCGCGCTGACCGAGATCATTATCGCGGTTACGCCCTCAAATCAGGTCAAGACTATCTTGATATAGTATATCATTACGTTTAAACGCGCTGCATGAGCAAACGCCACCCCACCCTCGTCGCTGCCTTCCTTGCCGGAACCGCCTTCTCCCTTCCGGCCTACGGACAAGACCATTCCCCGGCTCCAACTGAGGCACATCACGCTGATCCCCATGACGATGAATCCGGCGATGAACCCGGCCCCGCCATTGTTGTCTCCGGTCACCTGCCCACGGATTCCGGCTTGCTCGCCAGTTCAGTCTCGCTCCAGGGCGATGACCTTGTGGCAGAAATGCGAGGCCAGATCGGTGAAACACTCGCCCGTCTGCCGGGCGTCTCGGCCACTTCTTTTGCTCCCGGCGCATCGCGGCCCGTCCTGCGTGGTCTGGACGGTGATCGCGTCAGGGTGCTGGTTGACGGCATAGGTTCAATCGACGCCTCCAACGTATCAGCCGACCATGCCGTCGTGTTCGATCCATTGACCGTCGATCACATCGACGTTGTCCATGGACCAGCAGTCCTGCTCTTTGGCGGACAAGCGATCGGCGGAGCCGTCAATGCCGTGGACAAGCGCATTCCGCGGTCCGTTCCTGACGGGGCAAGTGCTACAATTATCGCTTCCTATGGCACCGCTGCCGACGAACGAGCGATTGGTGGAGCCGCAGACCTTGCGCTGACCGATCGGCTTGTCGCTCATGTCGATGCCAACTGGCGCAAGAGTGATGACCTGCGCGTGGGCGGCTACGTAAATTCGGCACCGCTCAGGGATGCACTGCTGACAGACGCAGCTGCAAACCGCGAAGCCGGAGAGATTGAAGAGGCCGACGAACTGGAACGGGCAGCCGGACTTAAAGGCCGCCTGCCCAATAGTGCTGCGAGAAGTTACACCCTGGGCGCCGGCCTTGCCTTCATCGACGAAGGCGGCAACCTTGGCGTCTCGGTCCAGCATTTCGACAGCCGCTACGGCGTACCCATGCGCCCCGGAGCGGGACATGGACACGACGATGATGGCGGCGATGAAGAACACTCCGAGGCAGCGCCCGTGAAAATCGACCTCGTCCAGACGCGCATCGACATGCGGGGTGCCGTCAACATCGGCGGTTTCCTCGACAGTCTGCAGTTTCGAGGCGCATATGGAGACTATCGCCACGTGGAACTGGAGGGAGATGAGCCGGGCACCACCTTTTCGGGTGAAGGCGTCGAATTCCGGACCGATCTTATTCAAGCGGAACACAACGGCTGGCGCGGACGAAGCGGCATGCAACTCCTTGCTCGCGAATTGTCCGTTGTGGGTCCGGAAGCTTTCGTTCCCGACAATGAGGTGACGCGCTTTGGCCTGTTTACGTTGCAGTCCCTGAAAGTGGGCGGCGGGGTAGAAGTGGAAGCCGCCGGTCGCTATGAGACGGCGCGCGTAAAGGCAGTTTCGGTCAGTTTTGACCGCGACTTCGACCTTTGGTCTGGCGCGCTCGGCCTGTCATGGGCTCCCGCTGGCGGCTGGAAGATCGGCACCAATTACATTCGGGGCGCCCGTGCCCCGGCTCCGGAGGAATTGCTGTCCAACGGGATGCACGCGGCGACCCAATCTTTCGAGATTGGCGACCCGACCTTCCGGAAGGAAACCAGCGACGGCTTCGAAGCCTATGTTCGCTATGCCGACGGAGGTGCTTCGCTGTCGCTCACCGGTTACGTCACCGATTTCAACGGCTTCATCACGGCGCTACCGACGGGTGATGAGCAGGACGGACTGCCCGTATTCCAGTATCAGCAGCTGCCAGCGCGGTTCAAAGGCTTCGAGGTATCGGGCGGTATTGAGGCGTTTCGTTGGGACGGGGGTGTGTTGAAGCTCGATGCTTCAGCCGATTACACCCACGCACAGTTGAAGCACGTCGGCCCGGTCCCGCGCATACCGCCCCTGCGCCTGCAAGGCGGCGTCGAGGCGGAAATGGGCCCGCTGCACCTACGGGCCGATGTGGAATGGAACGACAGCCAGCCTCGCGTCGCCGAATTCGAATATCCGGTCAAAAGCTTCACCACCGTCAACCTGAGCGCTGATTGGCATCCGATGGGCGACGAAGGCCCGATCACGCTGATATTCGATGCGAACAACATCTTCGACGTGAACGGGAGGCGAGCTGCTTCATATACGCGCGATTTTGTGCCTATCTCCGGTCGCGATATCCGTCTGACGGCAAAGCTTTCTTTCTGACAATACAAGTTCTGTCTGCTTGGCAAGCCGGGGGCCGCCTGCCATCAGATGCCCCGTGACCACGCCTACCTCACCACTGCAGATCCGCGACTATCGCCTGCTTTGGCTGGCGCGATTCTGCTCGGTGCTGGCGACGACCGGTATGGTCGTCATCATCGGCTACCAGCTCTATGACGTGGCGCGCAGTGACTATGGGATGAGCATCCCGCAGGCGTCGTTCCAGTTGGGATTGCTGGGGCTTGCGCAGTTCATACCGCTCTTTGTGCTGACGCCCGTGGCCGGCGTGCTGGCGGACAGGTTCGACCGGCGGATCGTTGCAGGTTGCGCCATGGCAGTAGACGTGCTGATAGCGGCGACGCTCGCCTGGACAACTTGGAGCGGCGCGGTCACCCTTCCCCTGCTGTTCCTGCTGGCTGCGTTCCATGGATCGGCACGCGTATTCGTCAGCCCATCGACCAGCGCCATCGTCCCCAATGTCGTTCCGGCAGAGCTGATGCCCCGCGCCATCGCAATCAGTTCCATCGCTTGGCAGATCGGATCGGTGGTGGGTCCAGCCGCCGCTGGCCTACTTTTCGCGCAGCATCCATCAGCACCGTATTGGACATCTACCGTGCTGCTTGTGCTTGCCTGCGCCAGCATTCTGTCCATCCGCAAGCTGCCCACGCATGAGGCCAATCGCGAAGCCCATCCGGTCCGGCAGATTATCGATGGCTTCCGCTATGTGTGGAACGAGCGCTTCCTGCTTGGATGTGTGACGCTTGACCTGTTCGCAGTGCTGCTCGGCGGCGCGACTGCGCTGCTCCCGGTGTTTGCGCGCGACATATTGCATGTCGGCTCCGAAGGACTTGGTATCATGCGCGCAAGCCCTGCCATCGGTGCCGCGCTGGTGGCGTTCTGGCTTTCGTGGCGTCCCATCTCACACAACGTGGGCGCCAAGATGCTGTGGGGCGTCGCAGTTTATGGCGCGGCAACGATTGCCTTCGGGCTTTCGCAAGAATTCATCGTATCGTTGGGCTTGCTCGCCATCCTCGGCGCGGCCGACATGGTTTCCGTCTATGTCCGTTCCAGCCTTGTCCAGCTTAATACACCCGATGACATGCGCGGCCGTGTATCCTCGATATCCGGCCTCGCCATTTCCGCCTCCAATGAACTGGGCGAAATGCAGTCAGGCGTCGCAGCTGCCCTGCTTGGGGCGACGGGCGCAGTTGTTTTCGGCGGAACGGGTGCCATAATCGTCACGATTTTGTGGGCATTCATGTTCCCAGAACTGAAGAATGCCCGAACATTCGCGCCGCAATACCGCCAGAGGGAGCCAGCAACATGAAGGCCGACAGCATTCTTGCCACTATCGGCAACACGCCTCACATCCGCCTTTCACGCATGTTCCCCGACCATGAGGTGTGGGTGAAATGCGAGCGGGCGAATCCCGGCGGCTCGATCAAGGATCGCATCGGGCTCTCCATGATTGAAGCAGCCGAACGAGACGGCAGCCTGAGGCCCGGTGGCACGATCATCGAGCCGACCTCTGGTAATACCGGCATCGGGCTCGCCATGGTTGCTGCGGTCAAGGGCTACAAGTTGATCCTGGTCATGCCCGATTCCATGTCGGTTGAACGGCGCAGACTGATGCTGGCCTATGGCGCGACCTTTGACCTCACGCCTCGCGAAAAGGGCATGAAGGGCGCCATCGAACGGGCAAAGGAACTGATTGAGGCGACTCCCGGTTCGTGGATGCCGCAGCAGTTCGACAACCCGGCCAATATTGCAGTCCACGCAACTACGACCGCGCAGGAGATTCTGACGGACTTTGCTGATACGCCCATCGACTTGCTTATCACGGGCGTGGGCACGGGCGGTCACCTGACCGGCTGTGCGGAGGTACTGAAGTCAAAGTGGCCGGAACTTAAGGCCTATGCAGTCGAACCGACGCTGTCGCCGGTCATCAGCGGTGGCCAGCCCGCTCCGCACCCGATCCAGGGCATCGGCGCTGGCTTCATCCCGGCCAACCTGCACACCCAGGCAATTGACGGCGCGATCCAGGTCGATCCGGCCGATGCCAAGGAAATGGCCCGCCGGTGCGCGCGGGAAGAAGGGCTTCTTGTCGGCATCAGCTCCGGCGCGACGCTTGCCGGCATCGCTCAGAAGCTGGCGGAAGTTCCGGCGGGCTCGCGCATCCTTGGCTTCAACTATGACACCGGCGAGCGTTACCTGTCGGTGCCCGATTTCCTCCCGGAATGAACGGTCTGGAAAAGGTCGACTACGCCGATGGCGACATCGGCCTGACGGGATGGATTGCCCGGCCTTCGGGAGCGCCGAAGGCTTCAATAGTGGTGTTCCCGACTATCGCGAATGTTACCCCTGCTACTGAACGACGGGCGCAGATGCTCGCGGAGGCGGGTTATGTCGCCATGATAGCCGACTTTTACGGCGCACCCGTTGCGAGTTTCGAGGAGGCCGGAGAACTCGCCAAACAATTGCGGGCCGATGTTGATGTCTATCGCTCACGCCTTTTGGCATCGGTGGACGTATTGCGTGCCCATCCCGCAGCTTCCGGCTTGCCCATGGCCGTCATCGGCTATTGCATGGGAGGGCAGGCTGCGCTTGAAGTTGCGCGCTCGGGCGCCGAAGTGGCCGCAGTCGTCAGCTTTCACGGCCTGCTGGATACACAGCGCCCCGCAACTGGCTACCCGCCAATCACCGCACGAATACTTGTATGCCATGGCGATTCAGATCCCATGGCGCCCCGCTCACAAGTTGTTGGGTTCTGGGAAGAAATGGATGGTGCGGGGGCGAATTGGCACTTCCATAGCTACAGCGGCGTGAAGCACGGATTTAGCGACCCCGGCAGCGACGTGCGCGGCATCGCGGCCATCGCCTATGACGCCAGCGCAGACCGGCAGAGCTGGGCCGCGATGATGGAACTTTTCCGCGAGATATTTGAATAGGTAGACCCCATCTCTCTGCCTGCGGGCAGAGTAGATGGGGCACTATCCCAAATGACGCCTGAACCCTTAGCGAGCTTCAGGCTTGGCAGCATCCGGCTGACCGTCGTTATCATCGTCGTAAGCATCTGGCTTGCCGTCACCGTTCCGGTCCCACGCATCGGCCTTGCCGTCACCGTTGCGATCCCAGGCGTCAGCCTTGCCGTCGCTGTCGGAATCGATCGTCGGTGCGGGGACTGATTTGGCCTTATCGCCACCTGCCGCTACGTCAGCTTCAGGCGAAGCAAAACTTGCTGTCGACGTGGCGGCAAGAAGCGCCACGGCGGCCGCGCCTGCCAGCGAGATCATGGATTTCGACATCGGTTATTCCTTCCTCGACACCCCTGCCGACGCCGTTTTCGCCCTGACCGCAAAGGCATGCCACAGCGAAGCGACGACAGGGGTTACATCAAGGACGGGGCGCAACGCCCGTTCAACACGCCGCTATTTGTAACCGGACCGCCGTTCACGCAGGCACAAACATGTCTGGTGCAAGAGCCATCATTGCCTCTGACCCGGCCTCAATCTTGCGGCGGAGCGCACCCGCATCGGGCGTAAATCGTTCCGCAAAATATCGGGCCGTGACCAGTTTAGCCTCGTAGAATGCCCTGTCCGAAGCTCCATTGGCCAGCGCCTCGGAAGCGGCCTTGCCCATGCGCAGCCACATAAGGCCGAGCGCAACGATGCCCGTCATGTGCATGTAATGATGCGCACCAGCGCCAGCGTTGTTCGGATTGGCCATGGCGTTCTGCATGAACCACATGGTTGCAGCCTTAAGCTCACCGTTGGCCTTCTCTATGCGGCCAGCGGCTTCGGCAAGGGCAGGATCGGCCTTGGCCGCTGCACATTCGGCGTCCACCGCTGCGAAGAATGCCTGGATCGCGCGGCCCATGTTGGCTGGCAGCTTGCGGCCGACGAGATCCATCGCCTGCACGCCGTTGGCGCCTTCATAGATCATGGCGATCCGGGCATCGCGGACGAACTGCTCCATGCCGTTCTCGACGATATAGCCATGCCCGCCCCAAACCTGCTGCATGTTCACCGCAGTTTCAAAGCCCTTGTCGGTGCCGTACCCCTTGATGACTGGTGTCAGCAGGCTGAGCATATCGTCGGCAGCCTGACGGTCTTCCTCCGTTTCGCCGCTATGGGCGAGGTCCGCGAGCAGGCCGCCCCAAAGCGCCAAGGCGCGCATTCCTTCGATGAAGGCCTTGCCGTCCATCAACATGCGGCGAACATCGGGATGAACAAACAGCGGATCGGCCTTCTCACCCGGATCCGCGGCCCCGGTAAGCGCCCTGCCCTGCCGTCGTTCCTGCGCATAGGCGACGCCATTCTGGAAAGCGACTTCAGCTTGCGACAGACCTTGTATGCCAACGCCAAGGCGCGCTGAGTTCATCATGATGAACATGGCGGCAAGGCCCTTGTTCTCTTCACCGACAAGCCAGCCCTTGGCGTCGTCGTAGTTGAGTACACAGGTCGCATTTCCATGAATGCCCATCTTGTGCTCGATCGCGCCGCACGAGACGGCATTGCGATCCCCCAGCGAGCCATCCTCAGTCACGAGGAATTTCGGCACGATGAACAGCGAAATACCCTTGGTGGAGTCCGGCGCATCCGGCGTCTTTGCCAAGACAAGGTGGATGATGTTCTGTGAAAGATCGTGCTCGCCGGCCGATATGAAAATTTTCGTCCCGGTAATCGAACAGGAACCATCAGCCTGAGGTACGGCCCGAGTGCGGATCAGCCCCAAATCTGTACCGCACTGCGGCTCGGTCAGGTTCATGGTGCCGGACCACTCGCCCGACACCATTTTGGGGACATAGCGATGCTGGAGCTCGGGCGATGCCTTGGCCAAAATCGCTCCCACCGCCCCATTGGTAAGGCCCGGATACATGGCAAATGCCTGGTTGGCCGAACACAGGAACTCTTCCAGCACAAAGCCCAGCACATGCGGAAGACCCTGCCCGCCGAATTCCGTCGGAGCCGAAAGCGTGCCCCATCCGGCCTCGCAGAACTGATCATAGGCCGCCTTGAATCCATCGGGCGTAGTGACAGAACCGTCAGGATGGCGCGTGCAGCCCTGCTGGTCACCTGACGAATTCAACGGGGCGATAACCTCCGAGGTGAACTTGCCCGCCTCCTCGATCACGGCGTCAATGGTGTCGGCACTTGCGGCCTCAAAGCCGGGCAAATTGCCGTAGCTTTCCAACTTCAGGACTTCATTGAGAATGAAACGGGTGTCGCGCGTGGGTGCCCTGTAGGCTGGCATTTTCAGGTCCTCAGATTGACGAATTCAGGCGTTCAGCGGCGGATCGGAAGCTCAAGATTCTCAAGCTGGTGGATGAAGGTCTCCAATTCGGCAATCGAGGCATCGATATCGGCTCGCTGCCTGCTGAGCTTGGCCACCTGTTCCCGGCAACGCTCAATCGTGCGTTGCTTCTGGGTTACCCTGCCATCATCAAGATCGTAGAGATCGATCAGTTCCTTGATTTCAGTCAGGCTGAAACCAACGTTCTTTGCGCGAACAATCCAGGCGAGCCGGGCGCGGTCACGCCTGCTGTAAATGCGCGCAAGGCCGGCGCGAGTGGGGGCGATTAACCCTTCCTCTTCGTAAAAGCGGAGCGCGCGCGCCGTGACGTCAAACTCGGCTGTCAGGTCGGAAATGGTGAACTGTTCCCGCGAGAGTGCGTCGGGCTGGTTCAGGTGAGCGCCATCATGCATGGCGCGGTCTGGCGATAGGTTGTCCATGCCCCACGCATATCTACCCTTTACGTAAACGTCAAATTACTTTGACGTAAACGTAACTCAATCGATCCGAGCCAGTTCGTCACCGTCCAACTTGCGATAGAAGCAGCTGCGCGCACCCGTGTGGCAGGCTGGGCCTTCCGGCTTGACGATGAGTTCCAGCGCGTCCTGGTCGCAGTCCACCAAGATCTCTTGCACGCGCAGAAAGTGGCCAGACGTCTCGCCCTTGAGCCACAGCTTGCCGCGCGACCGAGAGTGGAAATGCGCCAGGCCGGTCTCCCGGGTCTTCGCCAGCGCCTCCGAATCCATGAAGGCAACCATGAGAATCTCCCGGCTGTCCGCATCAACAGCGATGGCAATTACAAGGCCCTGCGCATCAAACCGTGGAAGAAATGCGCTTCCGAGTTCGCGTTCTGCGGCATCTACGCCTGACATAAGGAAAATCTCTCACTTCGTTTTCAACTGAAACCGTTCATTTGTTGCACGATAACCACAGACCGGGACCAAAATAAACCACGCAGCCCGAATGCGCTTTCCTTTCATGACAAATCGGCGAAACAAGGCGCCGTGGCTTCGCGGCCACAGCCGGATCAGCGGCGCGGATGCAAGTTGCGCCATGGTTCAGGGGTAAATGGCTGCCACCAAAAAACAAACGGGTCGGCCATATTTATGAGGGATCGGACGAAGCGCTGGCAGGGGGCCGGTGCTGAACTGTTAACGCAGCGTCTCAATAGTTTCGTCACGAGAACGCCCGGGATTAACCTCCCGGGCGTTTTCGTTAGTCCGGACTGCCTGCCGCGACGGATAGCGATTCGTCCAGCACGCGTGAGAAGCACGCGACAACAACTTGCTCCGCACCCCCCGCTTGAGAGCCGACACACAGGCATCGCTGGTCGCGCCACTGGTCAGAACATCATCGACGAGCACAATCCTGGCACCGCGCAGCATTCCATGCCGTCTCGGGTTGGCGGCGATCGCTCCCACAAGCGCACGGGCGCGCGCCTTTCGGCCTAGGCCCCCTAGCGTCCGGGTCGGCTTACGGCGTTGCAGCAGATCGACCTCCAGCGTTGCCCCGCTAAGCTTCGCGATCTCTCGAGCCAACAGCGCCGCCTGGTTGTAGCCGCGTTTCCACAGGCGCCAGCGATGAAGCGGAACGGGAGCCACAATCCATCCACTGCGCGCGTCCAGTTTGGCAGCGATGAGCCGGGCCATCATTGGCGCCAGCGCAATTCGCCCGCCATGCTTGAACGCCAGCACCAGACGCCGCGAAGCCTCATTGTAAAGCGTACCGGCAGCGATGCCGTCGTGTTTTGGCGGTTGCTGCAAGCACGGCGCACAGGTCAGGCCATCGGCAACGCCATCACCAAAAGGGCGCTGACACAGCGAGCAGACCGGATCACCCGGAATCGCCAGTTCGTTCCAACACGCGCCGCACAAGCCGACCTGAGCCGACAGGCCCTCGCCGCACAGCGGACAGCGCGGGGGAAACACGAGATCAATAACAGGTGCCAATGCTTGGACAATTTGCATGGGAGCGGCTTGTAACCTGTACTTCTCCGGCGACAACTGCTTGCGCCCGATTGCGCGGCGCGGCAGGGGCGGAACATGGCATTCACCAGTCCCCCCAGCATCTTCAACGGCAAGCGACGATTGGCGGCGCGCCGCCGGTCCCTGCACATGCAGGCTGCACCAAATGCCGCTCGCTACCTATTGGCGGATATGGTCGAAGATGTCATCGAACGCTTGGCGTTTTTGCGCTTCGAGCCGCGGCGCGCCTTGGTTGTTGGGGACTGGACGGGCGAACTGGCCCGAGCGCTTGCGGATCGGAATATTGACGTCACGACGTCAGGCCCCGAGGCGCTGGATGAAGAAAAACCCTATCCCATCGGCAGCTTCGACTTCATTGCCAGCTTGGGCACGCTGGACACCGTCAACGACTTGCCCGGTGCGCTGATCCACCTTCGGAACGCGCTGGCGTCCGGCGGGCTTATGATCGCCAGCTTTCCCGGCGCGGGCAGCCTGCCGGTGCTTCGTTCCGCCATGCTGGCAGCGGACGGTGACCGTCCCGCCCCGCGCATTCATCCGCAGATCGATGTCCGAGCCGGGGGGCAGTTGCTCCAGCGGGCGGGCTTTGCCGATCCGGTAATCGACAGCCGCCACCTCTCCGTCAGATTCCGTGCACTGCCCGCGCTGGTCGCCGACCTTCGTGCGCAGGGGCTGTCCAACGTTCTGGCCCGCTCGGGACCGCCGCTTAGCCGCGCGGCTTTCCAGCGCGCCTCCACGGCGTTTTCTGCCGCCGGAGAGAATGGCCGCACGACCGAAAGCTTCGAAATCCTGACGCTCAGCGGCTGGAGGCGCTGATTATCCCAGCGCCGCCTGTGCCGCCGCAAGCCTCGCGATCGGCACGCGGTAGGGTGAGGCACTGACGTAATCGAGGCCGACCTTCTCGCAGAAAGCAATCGACGCCGGATCGCCGCCATGTTCGCCGCAGATGCCCAACTTGATGTCGGGACGCGTTGCCCGGCCGCGCTCGGCAGCCAGCTTCACCAGTTCACCCACACCATCGGGGTCGAGGCTCACGAAGGGATCGCGCGCAAAGATTCCCTGTTCGACATAGGCAGCAAGGAACTTCGACGCGTCGTCCCGAGAAAGACCCAGAGCTGTCTGGGTTAAATCATTGGTTCCAAACGAAAAGAACTTCGCTTCCTGCGCGATCTCTCCTGCCACGAGTGCTGCACGAGGCAGTTCGATCATGGTGCCGACAAGGTATTCCAGCGTCCGCCCCTTCTCCTCGAACACCTTCACTGCGACGCGGTCCACGAGGACGCGCAGGATTTCCAACTCGCGCTTGGTCGCCACCAGCGGGATCATGATTTCGGGCACGATGGCCTGTCCCTGGGCAGCTTCTACATCACACGCAGCCTCAAAGATGGCCCGTGCCTGCATCTCATAGATCTCGGGGAAAGTGATGCCCAGGCGACATCCGCGATGGCCCAGCATCGGGTTGAACTCATGTAGTTCATCCGCCCGGCGCTTCAGCGTCTCGACGCCGATGCCGATCGTGTCAGAAAGCTCAGAAAAGTCAGCATCGCTGTGGGGCAGGAATTCATGCAGCGGCGGGTCGAGAAGACGGATCGTGACGGGGAGCCCGGCCATCACCTCGAAGATGGCGTGGAAGTCCGCGCGCTGCTCAGGAAGCAGCTTGGCAAGAGCGGCCCGCCTGCCGCCTTCGTCTTCTGCCAGGATCATCTGGCGCACTGCCGCGATGCGGCGGTCGTCAAAGAACATGTGCTCGGTGCGGCAAAGGCCGATGCCCTCGGCGCCGAATTGACGCGCCATGCGGCAATCCTCGGGGGTTTCGGCATTGGTCCGCACCTTCATGCGGCGATGCTTGTCCGCCCATTCCATCAGGATTGCAAAGTCGCCGACAAGTTCCGGCTCGATGGTGGGCACTTCGCCCGCCATGATGTCGCCTCGCGCGCCGTCCAGCGTGATGAGGTCGCCCTCTTTCAGTTCCCGCTTGCCGATCTTGAGCGTGCGAGCCTTCATGTCGATCGAAAGGCTGGAGGCACCCGAAACGCAAGGACGCCCCATGCCGCGCGCCACGACGGCAGCATGGCTTGTCATGCCCCCGCGCGCGGTCAGGATGCCCTTGGCGGCGTGCATGCCGTGAATGTCCTCTGGCGAAGTTTCGACACGGACGAGAATCACTGCCTCGCCCAGTTCGGCACGCTCTTGCGCGGTGTCGGCGTCCAGCACGATGGCCCCGCAAGCAGCACCGGGAGAAGCTGGCAGCCCCTGCCCAAGCAAATCGCGCGGTGCCGAAGGATCGAGCGTCGGGTGCAAAAGCTGGTCGAGCGCCATGGGATCGACGCGGCGCACGGCAGTCGCTTCATCGATCAGGCCTTCGTCAACCATCTCGACCGCCATCCTCAGCGCGGCCTTGGCGGTCCGCTTGCCGCTGCGGGTCTGGAGCATCCAGAGCTTGTTCCGCTCAACCGTGAACTCGATGTCCTGCATGTCGCGGTAGTGGCGCTCCAGCAGCTCGAATACAGCGGCCAGCTCGCCGTAGGCCACGGGCATGGCCTCTTCCATGGAGAGCGGCTTGGCATTGGCTGCCTCGCGGGCCTTCTTGGTCAGGTACTGCGGGGTGCGGATGCCGGCGACGACGTCCTCGCCCTGCGCATTCACCAGCCATTCCCCGTAATAAGCCTTCTCGCCGGTCGCCGGGTCACGGGTAAAGGCAACGCCGGTGGCAGAGGTATCGCCCATGTTGCCGAAGACCATGGCCTGCACGTTGACGGCAGTGCCCCAGTCGCCCGGAATGTCGTTGAGCCGGCGATAGACCTTGGCGCGGTCCGAATCCCAGCTGTCGAATACGGCGCGGATGGCGCCCCAAAGCTGTTCCTGCACGTCCTGCGGGAACGGGCGGCCGAGCGCGGTTTGAACGATGTCGCTGTAGGTCTTTACCAGTTCACGCCAGTGTTCAGCGCCCAAGTCAACATCGGCATAAAAGCCATTGTCTTCCTTGATGATTTCAAGGGCATCCTCAAACAGGTGATGGTCTATGCCCAGCACCACGTCGGAATACATCTGGATGAAGCGGCGATAGCTGTCCCAGGCGAAGCGATCATCGCCAGAGGTAGCCGCCAGGCCCTCAACGGTCTGGTCGTTCAGGCCAAGGTTGAGAACAGTGTCCATCATCCCCGGCATGGAGACGCGGGCACCAGAGCGGACCGAAACAAGCAGCGGATCGGCCGGGTCGCCGAACTTCTTGCCCACGGCCACCTCGATGTGGCGCAGTGCTTCGGCAACGTCAGCGCGGCGTTCGGCGGAGAAGTCGGCACCATCGGCAAGGTACTTCACGCATTCTTCGGTGGTGATGGTGAAGCCCGGCGGGACTGGCAGGCCGATACCGGCCATTTCGGCAAGGTTTGCGCCCTTGCCGCCAACGATGGTCTTGTCCTTGGCTCGCGGATCGTCATGAACCACACCGCCGCCGAAGGTATAGACTTGCCTGTTCATCTTCACGCCTGCTTTCCTGACAAGAGAAGGCGACAAAGGCGACAGTGTGTCGCCTTTGAATCCCCCTCTCAAACCATTGAAATTATAGCTTTATTCGGTGATCTGCGAAGTTTACACTTCTGCAATCGATTTTAACCCTCGATCCGCGAGAAGTCAGCCACCTGATGCACAGCATCGCGGAAGCGGGCGAGAAGCGCAAGGCGGGTGTGGCGCTTGGTTTCGTCCGCATCATTGACCGTAACCCCATCGAAAAAGGCGTCAATCGGGGCGCGAAGGGTGGCAAGAGCCGCCATCGCACCAGCGAAATCCTCTACCTCGACCGCCGAAGCGGCGCGCGGACCGGCTGAATCGAGAGCATCCATCAGCGCCTTTTCCGCCGGTTCGGGCGTGTAGGACAGCAATTTCTCGTCGTTGTGACGCTGCGCCATCTTCGCGGCGATCACCGGCGCGAGGTCCGGGTCATCAACGTTGGCAAGCGGGTCTTCCTCGCCAGTGCGGGCGATTTCGCCCTCAATGCCGTGCCAGTCTTCCTTCTTGAGGATATTGGCGGCGCGTTTGTAGCCAGCGAGCAGGTTGGTGCCGTCTTCCGTACCGACGAAAGCCTGGAGCGCATGAACGCGGGCGAGAAGACGAACAAGGTCGTCCTCGCCGCCAAGGGCGAACACGGCGTCGATCAGATCGTGGCGAACGCCAGCTTCGCGCTGCTGGACCTTGAGCCTGTCAGCGAAGAAGTCGAGGAGTTGAGAAACGGTGGCAACCTCATCGACGTTCGTCTGCGGCGACCACGCGAGCCCGCGCTCTGCCCAGTCGGGATGATGTTCCATTTCTTCAGCGCTAAGTCGTTTGTGACCCCATATCCAACGCTGACCATCGTCATCCTTAGGAGCCAGAAAATCTACGGCCTTCAAGATAGCTTTCTGCCAGCCAAAGCGAAGTTTAGCTGCCCGCACCTGCGTTTGAGCAGAAAGCATTGCCCGCCTCAGCGCGAACGGATCCTTGGAGCCTGTAGGTGGCATTTGACCGGCAAAGAAGCCGACCAAAGTATCCAGCTTATCGGCCAAACTCACAGCCACCGTCGTGGGCGCAGTAGGCACCTCATCACCCTGCCCCACGGGCTTGTAGTGATCGCGAATGGCATCGGCCACCGCATCAGACAGACCCTCGGCGCGGGCGTAATAGCCGCCCATCAGGCCTTGCAGTTCGGGGAACTCGCCGACCATTTCAGTAACGAGATCGGCCTTGCAGAGACGCGCGGCCAGTTCGACTTCGTCGGCGTTGGCGCCCTTGACGATGCCCTGTTCCACCAGCCAGCGAGCCAGCTTGGCGACGCGTTCCACCTTGTCGGCGACGGTGCCGAGCTTTTCATGGAAGGTGATCCGTTTCAGCCCCTCGGCGTGTTCGGCCAGCGTCTTCCTCCGGTCCTGCTCCCAGAAGAAGCGGGCGTCGGACAGGCGGGCAGCGAGAACCTTGCGGTTACCGGCAACGATGGCCGCTCCACCGTCACTCGCCATAATATTCGCGGTGCAGACGAAGGCATTGGCAAGCTTGCCTGCTTGGTCACGGCAGATAAAATATTTCTGGTTTGTACGCGCAGTTAGCTGGATAACCTCGGGCGGAACCTCAAGGTATTCCTCATCAAACCGGCCGAGCAGCGGCACCGGCCACTCGGTGAGGCCTGCGTTTTCGACAACCAGCCCTTCGTCCTCAACCAGCACGAGGCCAGCGCCCTCGGCAGCAGCCTGCGCCGCCGTGCGGATCAGGGCCTCGCGTTCGCGGTGATCGACGATGACATGGCAGGCGCGCAGCTTGTCGGCGTAGTCATCGGCGCTGCCGATGGTGATTTCGCCGGGGCAATGGAAGCGGTGGCCCTTGGTGGCGTAGCCGGAGCGGATGCCGCCGACTTCGCATTCCACCAGTTCCTCGCCCAGAATGGCGACGATGCCGGAAAGCGGGCGCACCCAGCGCAGGCTTTCGGTGCTGATCGATGCCGCGCCCCAGCGCTGCGACTTGGGCCACGGGAAAGCGCGGACGATGGCCGGGATCGCCTCTGTCAGCACATCGCGCGTGGCGCGGCCCGGCTTTTCGCTGATGGCGAAATAGATGCCGTCACGCTCGGTAAGCTGGTCCTGCGTCAGGCCGGTCTTGCGCAGGAAGCCTTCCAGCGCCTGCGGCGGCGCGCTTGTCTTTGGCCCCTTCACTTCCTCGCTGACGGCCTCGGTGGCTTCTGGCAGGCCACGTGCAATCAGCGCAAGGCGGCGTGGCGTCGTCCAGACTGTGACGTCGCCCACGGTGACGCCAGCGGCGGTCATCTGCTCACGGAACAGCTTTTCAAGGCTGGCGCGCGCACCGGCCTGCATCCGTGCCGGAATTTCTTCCGAGCGGAGTTCGAGGAGGAAATCGCTCATACGGTCCACCCCGGAAATTTCTCAGCCCACTGGGCCTCGTTCTTCCTGATCCAAGCCTCGCAGCTGCCCTTGGCAAGGTCACGCACGCGGCCGATGTAGCTGGCGCGTTCCTGCACCGAAATGACGCCACGGGCCTGCAGCAAGTTGAAAAGATGGCTCGCCTCAATCGCCTGGTCATAGGCGGCAAGGGGAATTTCGGCTTCTATGCAGCGCTGGGCTTCGGCCTCCGCCTTCGCGAAGCCGTCGAACAGGGCGGCGGTGTCGGCAATCTCGAAGTTGTACTTCGAAAGCTCACGCTCATTCTCAAGGAAAACATCGCCATAGGTGACGCCGTTATCATTGAACCTGAGGTCGTAAACCCGGTCAACACCCTGGATGTACATGGCAAGCCGCTCCAACCCATAGGTCAGTTCGCCCGCAACGGGTTTGCAGTCAAAGCCGCCGATCTGCTGGAAATAGGTGAACTGGGTGACTTCCATGCCGTCGCACCAGACCTCCCAGCCCAGCCCCCAGGCGCCGAGCGTCGGGCTCTCCCAGTCGTCCTCCACACAGCGGATGTCGTGCTTCAGCGGATCGACGCCGATGGCGGCAAGGCTCTCAAGATAGAGCTCCTGCAGGTTCGCCGGATTGGGCTTCAGGATGACCTGGTACTGATAATAGTGCTGCAGCCGGTTCGGGTTCTCGCCATAGCGGCCGTCGGTCGGCCGGCGCGAGGGCTGGACATAGGCCGCGTTCCACGGCTCTGGCCCCAGGGCACGCAGCGTGGTCGCCGGGTGAAACGTACCCGCGCCCATACGCATGTCGTAAGGCTGGAGGATGAGGCAACCCTGCGCGCTCCAGAAGTTATGGAGGCGGAGGATCATCTCCTGAAAGCTCAGAATGCTGGCCGCGTCAGACATGGGCGGCGCTTTGGCGGATGGGGGGTTTTCGGTCAACAACCGATGCTTGGTTGAGCGCCTCGTTCATCGACAGGGAAGGTTTCGCCGTTATACGGGCCAGATGTTCAAGCTTCGTCGTCCGCTAGCCGCGCTTTCCGCGCTGTTTGTCACTCTGCTCAGCCCACAGGCCAATGCCCAGCAGGCAGAACAAACCGTTCGCCCCGCCCTGTGGAAGGTGGCCGACGCGGACACCACCATCTATCTCTTCGGTACGATCCACGCCCTTCCCGCCGGCGTTCCCTGGTATCGCGACAAGGTTGCGGTCGCCTTTGAGGAGTCGAAGGAACTGGTCACCGAAATCGTCGATGAGGATCAGGCCGCGGTGCAGAAAGCGGTCATGGCCACTGCGGTCTTGCCCGCGGGCAAGACACTGCGCGGATTGATGACGCCTGAGGAGCGCGCGAAGTACGAGGCCGGGCTGACGCAGGCGGGCGTTCCTGCCGCGACCTTCGATCAGGTGGAACCGTGGTTCGCCGCCATCACGCTTGCGGTCCTGCCACTCGCCAAGGATGGCCTGATGCCGGAAAACGGCGTGGAGGGCGCTCTGGGTGCCCGTGCCAAGACGCTGGGCCACCAGCATGGCGCGCTGGAAACGGCGGAATATCAGCTTGGCCTGTTCGACTCGCTTTCGCCCGACGTGCAGAAGCGCTTCCTGATGGAGGTGGTCGAAAACCTGCCGAACGTCACCACTGACCTTGGCCGCATCATCGATGCGTGGAAGACCGGCGACGTGGATACTGTCGGCAAGCTGATGAAAGAACAGGACGACGACCCCGCCGTGACCGAGGCCATCGTCTATCAGCGCAACCGGGCCTGGGCCGACTGGATAAAGAACCGGCTCGACCAGCCCGGCAACGTGTTTATCGCGGTAGGCGCCGGGCATCTGGCCGGGACCGGCAGTGTTCAGGACGAACTGAAGGCGCGCGGTATCACAGCTACCCGGCTGCAGTGATGCAGCAGGTTATCGGCGCGGCGCTGGCGTTCCTGCTGCTACTTTCGGGGTGCAGTCCACCTGAACCGAAAGCCGTCACGCCCGCTCTGTGGGAAGTGAACGGGCCGAAGGGTGAGCGCGGCTGGCTGTTCGGCACCATCCACGCCTTGCCCGAGCCGGTGAAATGGCGCTCCGGCCAAGTCGAGGCGGCGCTGGAGGGCTCAAACGTCTTAGTGCTTGAGATCGGCAATGCAGATGACCCTACGGCCATTGCAAAGGTCTTTGACCGCCTCTCCCACACTCTGGGCCAACCGCCGGTCGATCAGCGCGTTCCGGCAGGCGCGCGCCAACCGCTCGAAGCGTTGATGGCAAAAGGCCGCCTTGCGGATCGCCACTTTGACGATGTCGAGACTTGGGCCGTAGCAATCACCCTTTCGCGGGCCGCTGCCAGCGAGCTGGATAGCGCCCATGGTATCGATCGTGCCGTCATGCAGGCAGCAGCGGGAAAGCCCGTTGTCGAACTGGAAGGCACCGAAAACCAGCTTCGCATTTTCGACGGCCTCCCCGAGAATGAACAGCGTGACCTGCTGGCCGGAGTCGTGCGGGAAGCAAACGATGATAAGTTGCGGGACCACCTCGGAATGGCATGGAGCAAAGGCGACATGGAGGCGATAGAGGCCCAAACGCGCAGAGGCATTCTTGCCGACCCGGAATTGCACGCCGCCCTGCTGGTAAAGCGCAACAACGCATGGGCCGACAAGATCGACGCCATGCTTGCCTCAGGCAAGAAACCGTTGGTTGCCGTTGGTGCGGCCCATATGGCGGGGCCCGTGGGACTGCCCGCCCTGCTTGCCGCGCGAGGCTATACGGTAACGCGAATCCAGTAGGCCGCTTGCATTTTGTGCCCTTGTTCGCTAGGGGCGCGCGCTTCCCGTCATGGTCATCCCTGGAGGCGTGGCGGGCTATATGTGCAATCCAGTGATTTCGAGAAGGTAGTAGATATGAGCGAAGCACTCACACTGCCGGCCGAGACGCGCGAACGGGCTGGCAAGGGAGCCTCCCGAGTTCTGCGTCGCGAAGGCCGCGTCCCCGCCGTCGTCTATGGCGGTAATGAAGAGCCCCTGGCGATCCACGTCGAGGAAAAGGAACTGGCCCGCCAGCTTGGCACCGGTCACTTCTTTAACTCGATCGTAGAGGTCGAAGTTGGTGGCAAGAAGCTGCGGACGCTGCCCAAGGACGTTGCATTCCACCCCGTCACCGATCGTCCGCTCCACGCTGACTTCCTGCGCCTTTCCAAGGATGCAACCGTCACCGTCGGCGTTCCGGTGGTCTTCATCAACGAAGAAGCCTCGCCGGGCCTGAAGCGCGGCGGCGTGCTGAACATCGTTCGCCACGAGCTTGAGCTGGTGTGCGAGTCAGACAAGATCCCCGATGACATCACTATTGATGTCACGGGCCTCGATGTCGGCGATTCGATCCACATCAGCCAGGTGACCCTGCCCAAGGGTTCGACCAGCGCGATCACCGACCGCGACTTCACCATTGCCACGATCGTTGCTCCCTCCGCGCTGAAGAGCGAAGAAGGCGACACGACCAAGGCTGAAGGCGAAGGCGAAGGCGAGTAATCGTCAACGCTTCCTTCTCCCGCCGGGAGAAGGATCATGGATGAGGGCGGTTGCCATCGCGTATGGCAATCCCCTCACCCATATATTTTGAGGGACCGCTTGCGTCCTCAAGTCTGCGCAGCCCTCTCACGATGTGAGAGGAACAAGGGAGCGCGCCCCCATGCAGCTCTGGGTCGGCCTCGGTAATCCCGGTCCGCAATATTCCATGCATCGGCACAACGCCGGATTCATGGCGACCGACACCATTGCCGAGGTGCATGGCTTTGGCCCCGTGCAGAAGAAATTCCTCGGTTGGGCGCAGGAAGGCCGCATCGGACCGGAAAAGATCCTGATCCTCAAGCCAGCGACTTTCATGAACGAGAGTGGCCGCGCTGTTGGCGAGGCACTGCGCTTCTACAAGCTCGACGTCGATGCGCTCACGGTCTTCCATGACGAATTGGACCTCGCCCCCTTCAAGGTGAAGGTGAAGCAAGGCGGCGGCACTGCCGGTCACAATGGCCTGCGTTCCATCGACCAGCACCTTGGCCCCGATTTCCGCCGCGTGCGGATCGGCATCGGTCATCCCGGCCACAAGGACCGCGTGACCGGCCATGTGCTGGGCAACTACGCCAAGGCCGAGATGGACGATCTCGCTGAAATGCTCGGCGCTATCGCCGGAGAAGCCGAATGGCTGGCGCGCAACAACGACGCGCGCTTCATGAGCGAAATCGCGCTGCGCCAGCAGCAGGACTGAAACCGCGCCGCAGGCGCAATCTGGCCAAAGCGCCCTCGCCCCGCTATGGGCGCGCGCTCTGGATATTGGAGTGAATCATGGGTTTTCGTTGCGGGATCGTCGGCCTGCCTAACGTCGGCAAGTCGACGCTGTTTAATGCGCTGACTGAAACACAGGCGGCGCAGGCGGCTAACTATCCGTTCTGCACGATCGAGCCCAATGTCGGCCAGGTCGGCGTGCCCGATCCGCGTCTTGATGCGCTGGCGAAGATAGCCGGTTCGGCAAAGATCATTCCGACCCAGCTTGGCTTCGTCGACATTGCCGGTCTGGTCCGCGGCGCGTCCAAGGGCGAAGGCCTTGGCAACCAGTTCCTCGGCAACATTCGTGAGGTGGACGCCATCGTCCACGTGCTGCGCTGTTTTGAGAACGACGACATCCAGCACGTCGACAACAAGGTCGATCCGATCTCCGACGCGGACACCGTCGAAACAGAGCTGATGTTGTCGGACCTTGAGAGCCTGGAAAAGCGCGTTCCTGCAGCTCAGAAGAAGGCGGCGCAGGGCGACAAGGAAGCGAAGCTGATTGCTTCGGTGCTTGGCCAGGCGCTGGACCTGTTGCGCGAAGGCAAGCCCGCCCGCCTGACCAAGCCAAAGGACGAGGAAGAAGCCCGCGTATTCGCGCAGGCGCAGCTGCTCACCGCAAAGCCGGTGCTCTATGTCTGCAATGTCGAGGAAGAGGCTGCGGCCACCGGCAATGAATTCTCTGCCCGCGTCTTCGAGAAGGCCAAGGCCGAAGGCGCCAATGCCGTCATCGTCTCCGCCGCCATCGAATCCGAACTCGTCGGCATGGACGCCGAGGAACGCATGGTCTTCCTTGAGGAACTGGGCCTCCACGAAACCGGCCTCGCCCGCATAATCCGCTCAGGCTATGACCTCCTGCACCTGATCACCTTCTTCACGGTCGGCCCCAAGGAAGCGCGGGCATGGACCGTCCACAAGGGCGCCAAGGCTCCCGAAGCGGCGGGCGAAATCCACTCTGACATGCAGCGCGGCTTCATCCGCGCCGAAACCATCGCCTATGACGACTATGTTGCTCTGAACGGTGAAAACGGCGCCAAGGAAGCGGGAAAGCTGCGGCAGGAAGGCAAGGAATACGTCATCCAGGACGGCGACTGCCTGCACTTCAAGTTCAACGTCTAACCCTCAAAGGCAGTGATGATCGGGCACGGTCCCTTGCCGGACCGTGCGCATTCCTTGGCCAGACTTTCAAGCGAGCGGCGCGCGGCCTGTAGCTCGGCGATCCTTTCGTCCAGCGCCTCGATACGTGCCTGTGCCATTTCCCGAGCACGCGGCCGATCCTCGCTGCGGTCCAGTTCCAGCAGTTCGGCGATCTCCTCCAGCGTGAAGCCCGCGCGCTGGGCGGAACGAATGAAGCGCAGGCGGTGGAGCTCGTCATCGCCATAGTGCCGTCGACCCTGCGCTCCGCCAGTCGAGCTGGGCTTTGGATCGAACAGCAGGCCCTTGCGCTGGTAGAAGCGCACGGTTTCCACCCCCACGCCGACGCTGCGCGCCAGTTCCGAAATCGTCAGTGCCATCACTTGACTCCGTACCACAGTACGGAAGCTATAGGCTGATTCGTGATGAACAGCCAAGCCGCCCAACCCACCGCCACCATCTACCGCATGGTGATGGACAAGCACGTCTGCCCATGGGGCCTGAAGGCGCTGCACCTCTTGCGCAAGCACGGCTACAACGTCGACGACCGCTGGCTGACTGCGCGTGAGCAGACCAATGCATTCAAGGCCGAGCTTGGCGTCCAGACGACCCCGCAAGTTTTCATCGATGGCAAGCGCATTGGCGGTCATGACGACCTTCGCCGTTTTCTTGGTCTGAAGGTCCGCGATCCGAATGCCGTAAGTTATGTCCCGGTGATCGCGGTTTTCGCAACTGCCGCCGGGCTTGCCCTTGCCGCCAGCTTTGCGGCCTTTGGCACGCCGCTTACCATTCGAGCAGCGGAATGGTTCGTGGCCTTCGCGATGATGATCCTTGCCATGCTGAAGCTGCAGGACGTGCAGAGCTTTTCGACCATGTTCCTCGGCTATGACCTGCTGGCCCGGCGCTGGGTGCCTTATGCGACGCTCTATCCCTTCCTTGAGTGGACAGCGGGCGCGCTGATGGCAGCGCATTGGCTGGACGTGGTCTCGATCCCGGTAGCCCTGATCATCGGTTCCATCGGCGTCGTGTCGGTGTTCTACGCCGTCTATGTGCAGGAGCGCGATATCAAGTGCGCCTGTGTCGGCGGATCGAGCCGGGTGCCGCTGGGCTTTGTCTCGCTGAGCGAAAACATCGCCATGGTGGCCATGGCCCTGTGGATGCTCGGAAAATACCTCTAAGAAAAATGGGAGCAATTTACGTGAAATCGGTGAGTGGCCTGCTGACCATCGGTACCCTGCTTGGCCTGTCTTCGCCCGCGCT
Organism: Novosphingobium sp.; assembly: GCA_040509895.1. GTDB lineage: Bacteria > Pseudomonadota > Alphaproteobacteria > Sphingomonadales > Sphingomonadaceae > Novosphingobium. Next base: position 27,963 of record JBEVKC010000010.1, read on the forward strand.
GGCGCAGGAGCATGACCATTCGCAAATGGATCATTCGGCAATGGGCCATGCGCCAAAGACCCAGCCAGAAGGCCACGAGGACACAGCCAGGCCGGCGCCGGTCGCTCCGGTTGAAGGTTCCGGCACGTCCCGCCTTCCCGCCAACGACGGCGCCATGCAAGGCCTGCACGTCATGGCCGGCGACTGGATGCTGATGGCACACGGCTTTGTCACCGCGCAATATACCGATCACGGTGGGCCCCGCGGCAGCAACAAGTTTTATTCGACCTCGATGCTCATGGTCTCGGGACAAACCGAAGGCGATTGGGGCCGCCTCCAGCTCCGCTCCATGATGAGCGCAGAACCTGCGATGAGCGCGCGGGGCTATCCCAACCTCTTCGCTGCCGGCGAAACCGCGAACGGCGAACCGCTGGTAGACCGCCAGCATCCTCACGACCTGTTCATGGAACTGGCCGCGCGGGTCGATTTCAACATTGCCGACGACACGCGCCTGTTCGTCTACGGCGGCCCAGTGGGCGAGCCGGCGATCGGGCCGAGCGCCTTCATGATGCGCCAGTCCGCGCGCTATAATCCCGAGCCGCCGATCGCCCATCACTGGTTCGATTCCACGCACATCACCTATGGCGTGGTGACGGGCGGCCTGGCGGGCAATGCATGGCAGATCGAGGCATCGGCCTTCCGGGGCAAGGAACCGGACGAAGATCGCTGGGACATCGAGAAACCCAAACTGGATAGCTGGTCCATCCGCGGCACGATCAATCCCACCGAAGATTGGGCAATCCAGGCCAGCTATGCACAGATCAAGCAGCCCGAGGCCATGCACCCCGGCCAGGACGAGAACCGCTTCACCACATCGGCCCACTACGCCAACGGCGATGGCCTTTCCGCCATGGTCGCCTTCAGCGCCAAGGACCGGGTGCCCGGCCGCACGCTCACCGCATGGCTCGCAGAGGCGAACTGGAACATCGACAATGCGAACACAGTCTTTGGCCGGTTCGAGAACGTCAACAATGACGAGCTTTTCCCGGACCATCACGACCCGTTGCACGATCAGCCCTTCCGGGTCAGCAAGTTCCAGGCCGGCTACGCCCGCCGCATCCCCATCGGCCCTGTAGAACTGGCACTCGGCGGCTCAGTGTCGGCCTATGCCAAGCCTAGCGCGCTGGATGCAGCTTACGGCGACAATCCGTTGGGCTATACGCTCTTCGCCCGCATAACGCTGGGCAGCTGAGCGAGGCACGCCGGATGCAATATTTCGAGGATCTTGAACTGGGCACACTGGAGAAGTTCGGCAGCTACCCAGTCACGCGCGAGGAGGTGATCGCCTTCGCCTCGCGCTATGATCCGCAGCCCTTCCATCTTGATGACGAGGCTGCATCGCACACCTTTTTCGGCAAGGTGGCGGCAAGCGGCTGGCACACTTGCGCCATGTTCATGGCGATGCAGGTCAAGGAAATGGAGCGCGTCGGCCATCAGGGCATGGGCTCTCCTGGCCTCGACGAACTGCGCTGGCACCAGCCCGTCTATCCCGGCGACACGTTGAGCGTCGAGCGGGAAGTTTACGACAAAACCCTCAGCCGCTCGCGCCCCGAACTCGGCATCTTCAAGAGCAGGATGCGTGTTCTGAACCAGCACGGCGAAGTGGTGATGAGCTTCCTCTCGACGGCGTTTATCGCCGTGCGGGGAGACTAAGCGACGCTACTTCCGTCCGAACAACTTCTCGATGTCACCATGCGCCAGCTTCACCCACGTCGGCCTTCCGTGATTGCATTGCCCCGAACGCGGCGTGCGCTCCATCTCCCGCAGCAAGGCGTTCATTTCGGCAACCGAAAGCGCCCGCCCTGCACGGACTGAGCCGTGACAGGCCATCGTCGCCAGCACGTGGTCGAGCCTTTCGCCCAGCAGCAGCGCATCGCCGTTCTGCGCAAGGTCGTCCGCTATGTCGCGTACCAGTGCATGGACGTCGCCTTTTGCCAGCACTGACGGCACCGCGCGGACCACCATGGCGGCGGGGCCGAAACGTTCAACCGCAAGGCCAAGCCCGGCAAGGACTTCGGCCTTTTCCTCGATACGGTCGCAAGACGGTTCGTCCAGTTCGACAACTTCGGGTAGCAGCAGGGCTTGCGATGCTGCCATCTTGTCCCCCGCCCCGGCAGCGCGGAGCGATTCCAGCACGAGCCGTTCATGCGCGGCGTGCTGATCGACGATGACGAGACCGTCCTCCGCCTCCGCAACGATGTAGGTGCCTGCAACCTGCCCGCGCGCCACGCCAAGCGGGAACTGCACCGCATCGACCGGCGCCTCCTCAGCCATCTCGGCCCGCGCGGCAGGCGTCGTCATCAATGATTGCTCATATCCGCGCCACGCCTGCCCGGCATCGCTCAACCGTTCGCTGGGCTGTGAATACTCGCGGGCGAACAGCGACGTAAGCGCCGGTGCTGGAGCAGGCGCGACAGGCTCCACCTGCCATGCGGCCATCGCGTTCGCGGCAGGTGCCTGCGCGCTCCGCTGCCCTGCACTGTCCAGTGCGTGGCGCAGCCCGCCGACGATAAAACCACGCACGAAGGCCGGGTCGCGAAAGCGCACTTCCGTCTTGGCCGGGTGGACATTCACGTCCACCTCCTCAGGCGGCAGTTCAAGGAACAGGGCCAGCACCGCGTGGCGATCGCGCGCCAGCATGTCGGCATATGCTCCCCGCACTGCCCCGATCAGCAGCCGGTCCTTCACCGGGCGTCCGTTGACGAACAGGTACTGGTGATCCGCCACGCCGCGATTGAAGGTCGGCAGGCCGGCAACCCCGGTAAGGCGCGCTGTACCTCGCTGGACATCGATCAGCACGCCGTCCTCCGCGAGTTCGCGTGCAACGATGCGGGCGACACGCGCCGCAGCATCCTCTGCCGGCTGGACGGCCAGCACGCGGCGGCCGTCATGCTCAAGCGCGAAGCCGACTTCCGGCCGCGCCATGGCAAGCCGCCGTACGATATCGAGGCATGCCGCGTATTCGGACCGGGCCGAGCGCAGGAACTTTCGGCGCACCGGAACCTTGCCGAACAGGTTTTCCACCCGAATACGCGTGCCCGGCGGCAGGGCGGCAGGCCCCTCGTTCGCCAGCACTCCGTGGTCGACAACCCGCCGCCAGCCTTCCGACGAACCGCGCGGACGGCTTTCCACCGTCAGCCGCGCAACGCTGGCGATGGAGGGAAGCGCCTCTCCGCGAAAGCCGAGCGTTGCGACAAGCTCGATATGTTCGTCGGGCAGCTTGGAGGTTGCGTGACGCTGCAGCGCAAGCTCGATCTCGTCCGGAGCCATGCCGCAGCCGTCGTCTGTTACTTCAATCAGGTCCAGCCCGCCTTCCGACAGTCTGACCGTGATCGACGTCGCGCCCGCATCGATGGCATTCTCGACCAGTTCCTTCAGCGCGGCGGCAGGACGCTCAACCACCTCGCCCGCGGCGATACGGTTGACGAGATCCTCCGGAAGCTTGCGAATTGTCGGCACAGGAAGGGGTTAAACGTGAACGGGTACAAATTCGAGGTCGCTGGGCAAGTTGTGCATAGGTTTCGACACAAAATTTTGGCCTTTCGCAAATCGATGCGGTAAGGAGCGCGCCACCCACGAATAAACGCCGGTCAAGGGGGTCGCTTCCCAGGCGGTAAACACCGGTAATCAGACGGATTCCTAGATGGCTTCTTTGATGTCGCGATTCTTCAAGCTCGGCTCCCAGAACATGGCAATCGACCTCGGCACGGCGAATACACTCGTCTATGTGCAGGACAGAGGCATTGTCCTTAATGAGCCCTCTGTGGTGGCCATTGAGACAATAAATGGCATCAAGCGGGTCAAGGCCGTGGGTGACGATGCCAAGATGATGATGGGCAAGACACCTGATAATATTGAAGCTATTCGTCCGCTGCGTGACGGCGTCATCGCCGACATCGAAATCGCGGAAGAAATGATCAAGCACTTCATCCGCAAGGTTCACGGCAAGAAGAGCCTTTTCCGCTATCCGGAAATCGTGATCTGCGTGCCTTCGGGCTCCACCTCGGTCGAGCGCCGCGCGATTCGCGATGCCGCTTCCAATGCGGGTGCCAGCCAAGTTTACCTGATTCTCGAACCAATGGCCGCCGCGATCGGCGCCGACATGCCGGTAACCGAACCGGTGGGTTCGATGGTCGTCGACATCGGCGGTGGCACGACGGAAGTTGCCGTGCTGTCGCTGCGCGGCCTTGCCTACACCACTTCGGTACGCGTTGGCGGCGACAAGATGGACGAAGCCATAGTGAGCTATGTCCGCCGCCACCACAACCTGCTGATCGGTGATGCAACGGCAGAGCGGATCAAGAAGGACTATGCGGTAGCCACTATCCCGGCTGACGGCATTGGCGAAACGATCCACATCAAGGGCCGTGACCTCGTCAACGGAGTGCCCAAGGAAATCACCATCACGCAGGCCAATGTCGCCGAAGCGCTTTCAGAGCCCATCGGTGCAATCGTCGAAGGCGTGCGCATCGCGCTGGAAAACACAGCGCCGGAACTGGCCGCCGACATCGTCGACCAAGGCATCGTGCTCACCGGTGGTGGCGCATTGATTAAGGGGCTGGACGATTACCTCCGCGAGGAAACCGGGCTTCCCGTGAGCATCGCAGAGGATCCGCTGTCCTGCGTCGCGCTCGGCACGGGCCGTGCGATGGAAGATCCGGTCTACCGCGGCGTCCTGATGACGGCCTGATTGGCAACCGCCGGCCGCCTGCGTCGCGGGGGCCGGCCACAGGAGAAGGCACCGAATGGCGCCGTCGTCAAATCGACGATCCAGCAGCTCCCGCAGGGCGCAATATACGACGTTCATTGGCTATCTCGTCGGCGGTGCCGGCGCGATTGTCGGTGGCGCGCTTTTGATTATCTCCATCTTCAACCCCGGCTTCATGTCCACATTGCGTGGCATCGGGACCGATGCGGTTGCGCCTGCGTCACGACTGGTGGCCGATGGCAAGGCTGACAGCAGGGGCGTGGTCGAAGCGGTCTCGGGCTATTTCGCCGCGGGCCGCAAGAATGCCCAGATGAAGCGCGAAATTGAACGTGCGAAGGTTCGCCTGGTGGAAGCCGCTGCCATCGAGGAGGAAAACAACCGCCTCAAGGCGCTGCTGAAGCTGATGGATGAAAATCCAAAACCCATCGCCGCGACGCGGCTCATCGGTTCGACTTCCGCCAGCACACGACGTTTTGCCACCGTGGGAGTTGGCGCACGCGACGGCGTTACGGTCGGCATGCCGGTGCGCAGCCCGCTGGGCCTGGTCGGACGCGTGCTGGAAGTGTCGGACTCCACCGCGCGGGTAATGCTGATCACCGACAGCGAAAGCGTAGTGCCCGTGCGCCGCGCCAAGGATGGTGTCGCAGGATTTGCCCAGGGGCGCGGCGATGGCACCGTGCAGATCCGCCTTATCAACCTGGGTATCAATCCCCTGAAGCGTGGCGATACCTTCGTGACTTCCGGCTCGGGTGGCCTTTACAAACCCAATACCCCCATCGCCATCGTTGCCTCGGTCACCAGCGACGGCGCAATTGCCCACCTCATCAGTGACCCCGCCAACAACGATTACGTCATAGTAGAGCCCATGTGGGCGGTGCAGGAACCGCAGCAGGGCGAAAGCCAGCCCGCCACGGGCGAGGCAGTCGCTCCGTGAGGCGTCCGTTCGAAGATACACTCAATCGCCGGATAAACCGCGCGCCATCTCCGATAGTGGCGATCGCAGTGCCGTGGATCACGGTCATGCTTGGATCGTTGGCACCGGCATTCCCATTGATCGCGTCCAGCCCTATCCTGCCTCCGTTCGGGTTCATGTTCCTGGTGGCCTGGCGCCAGATCCGCCCCGGCCTGCTTCCTGTATGGGCGGGTTTGCCGCTCGGCCTTTTCGATGACATCTACAGCGGCCAGCCATTCGGCAGTGCCATGCTGATCTGGTCCGTGGCGATGATTGTGCTCGACGTCATCGAAGCTCGCTTCCCTTGGCGTACTTTCTGGCAGGAATGGCTGGTTGGATCGCTGATGACCGCCTTTTGCCTGTTGGCCGGGGCGCTGTTCGCCAACGCTTCGGGAGGGGCCACGCCGCCGGTCCTGATTGTGCCCCAACTGGTGCTTGCCGTATTGTTATATCCACTGGCCGGCAGGCTTGTGGCGATGTTCGACCGGTTCAGGCTCCTGCGCTTCTCGAAAGTGGTGTGATGTTCAGCAGCAGGCACGTCAGCACTGCAATTCTGAGACAGAGTTTCGAACGCCGGACCATCGTCGTTGGAGGATTGCAGGCCAGCGTCGGCATGCTGCTGGCCGCGCGCATGGGCTACCTCGCGATCTTCCAGAACGAAAAGTACCAGCTCGAATCCGAAAGCAACCGCGTAAACCTGTCTCTTAGCCCGCCGCGGCGTGGCTGGATACTGGACCGCAATGGCGCTCCGCTGGCCTCCAACCGCACGGACTTTCGCGTCGACATCATACCGGAACGGCTGGTCGATCCGGAGCAGACGGTTAAAGAACTGGGAGGCCTGCTGCAGCTGACCGCCATCGAAATGCGCGACCTCAAGGACAAGCTGGACAAGGCCCATGGTTTCCAACCGGTAGAAGCCGCATCAGGTCTTGATTGGGAGCGGTTTGCCGCTGTCAGCGTACGCCTTCCGGACATGCCGGGCGTGGTCCCTCAGAGAGGCTTTTCGCGCTTCTACCCAACCGGCCCTTCTGTAGGCCACCTGATTGGCTATGTCGGCGCTGCGTCTGCGGAAGATTACGAAAAGGAACGCAACCCACTCCTCATCACGCCGGGCTTCAAGATCGGCAAGGATGGTCTTGAAAAACAATTCGAAACCAACCTGCGTGGTATTCCTGGGGCCCGCCGGGTCGAAGTAACGGCCAGTGGTAAAATCGTCCGCGATCTGGAAACCAGAGACGATGTTCCGGGCAAGCCGATAAAGCTCGCCATCAGCGGCCCGTTGCAGGACTATGCAGCGCGGCGGCTGGGTACGGAGTCTGGCGCGGTCGTGGCCATGGACTGCCACACCGGCGACATCCTGTGCGCCTCGTCCATGCCAAGTTTCGATCCGAACAGCTTTTCCGACGGCATCGGCCGCATCGAATGGAAGATGCTTTCGGACGACGATCACGTACCATTGCGCAACAAGGTGTTGCGCGGTCTTTATCCGCCGGGTTCGACGGTTAAGCCGATGGTGGCGCTGGCCTTTTTGGAAGCCGGCCTCGATCCCCACGAGTCGGTAGGTTGCGCGGGCGGCTTGCGCGTCGGCAACCGCGTGTTTCACTGCTGGAACCGGCGGGGTCATGGTTCCGTCAACATGGCGAAAGCAATTTACCAGAGCTGCGACGTCTACTTTTATCACTTCGCCCAGCGCATCGGCATGGACCGCATCGCGGCAATGGCGCGCCGTCTTGGCATGGGCCAGGAATTCGATCTGCCGGTCGCTGGCCAGTCTTATGGTACCGTTCCCGATCCGGCGTGGAAAAAGAAGAAATACGGCAAGGACTGGGCCGTTTACGACACGGTCAACGCCACAATCGGCCAAGGCTACATGCTGGTGAATCCTCTCCAGCAGGCAGTCATGGCTTCACGCATTGCCAGCGGCAAGGAACTGATGC
>JBEVKC010000011.1:0-21410 GCA_040509895.1 Novosphingobium sp.
TTGAGCAGCTTTTTCAGCGGCGCCGTATCGTAAAGGCTCTTCGCCCCGAACAGCGCTCCGGCAAGGCCAGCGCGCTCCCTGTAGATGTCGTCGTTGCCCTTGATGCCGGACCACACCTCGACCAGCCGTTTCACATCGTTCTGCGCCACGGCCAGCGCCTGGATCGCGCCGGTCGATGTGCCCACGACGATCTTCGGCTTCACTTTGTATTTGTGAACAAGCTGGTCCAGCGCGCCGACCTGAAACGCGCCCTTTGCCCCGCCGCCGCTGAGCACGATTGCCGCCCGTCCCGCCATGACCGTCTCCCATTGATCTGAAGGGAATGCCATCGCTTATGCGGCACGGAGTCAAGCCACTCTGCTCTTCGGATGCGACGGCTTGCACCGGCTGCGGGCTATGCCATAAACCGCAGCATGCCTTTCACCGGACCTATCGAAGATCGCCTCGCCATACGCGACCTTTATGACTCGTACGCCGATGGCGCCAATCGCGGAGACCGCGCAGATTGGCTGGCGGGATGGAGCGACGATGCCGTCTGGTGGAGCCACTATTTTGATCTCAAGGGGCGGGACGCAATCGCGGCCAAATACGACGAGATCACCGCCGACGTCCGGCAGACGATCTTCATGACGCAGATCTGCTCTATCGAGGTTTCAGGCGACAGCGCAAAGTGCCGCGCCGTCACCAGCGAAAGGCTGCTGCAGAAGGCAGGCGGCGAATACCAGCTTACCGGCCTTTACGAGGATGAACTGGAACGGCGCGGCGGCCAGTGGCTTTTTGTCCGCCGTGTTTACAACGTCCTGCATGAAGCGATGGTTGGGGCGGAATAACCCCTATTCATCTTCCAGCGTGAAGCCCAGCTTCAGGGTCACCTGATAGAATAGGCTGCCATCGGCATCCACGTACCCTCGCTGCGCCACAACTTCGAACCAGCGGATGTTGCGGATGGACTTGCGCGCCCTGTCCAGCGCGGCCTTGACTGCGGCATCGTGGCCATCATGCGAAGTTCCGACGATTTCGACGAGCTTGTAGACGTGGTCTGCCATGGCGGTCCTCCGTTTTCTGGAAGGACAGTTTACCCCCGAATCGCCAGTTTTTGCAGCGAATTATGGCTCCCGCCTTGCCTCTCTGCCGATGCATGGCATGATCCGGCAATGAGCTTTTCTGGCCCGATCGAAGATCGCCTCGCCATCCGCGAGCTTTATGGAGCCTATGCGGATTCCGCCTTTCGCGCAGACCGCGATGCCTGGCTCGATTGCTGGGCCGACGATTGCGTCTGGTCGACCGAGTTCGGCGAAGTCACCGGCAAACCCGCGCTGGACGAGCAGTGGGACGTGATCTGGCAGACCTTCCGTTCGATGGGCTTTTTCAGCGAAGTCGGCTCTATCGTGGTCGACCGCAGCAAGGCCAGGGGCCGCGCATATTGCCGCGAGATCCTCAACCTGGGCGACGGACGGATACGCAAACTGGTTGGCGCATATGAAGATGATCTTGTGCGCGATGGTGGACACTGGCGCTTTGCCAAACGCGTCTACACGGTGATGATTGCGGAAGAGCCTTCCGTGTAAAACACAAAAAACCCGGCGGCTCTGGTGAGCCGCCGGGTCGGGGCCTCGAAGGGTATCAGGCCCCAATTTCCTGAAAACTTAGCGCAGCAGCGACAGCACGTTCTGCTGGCTCTGGTTTGCCTGGGCGAGCATCGCGGTCGATGCCTGGCCAAGGATCTGCGACTTCGCCAGCGCCGTGGTCTCTGCCGAATAATCCGTGTCCTCGATCCGCGAGCGGGCGTCCGACAGGTTGGTGACGTTGTTCGACAGGTTGTTCACCACCGATTCAAGGCGACTCTGGCCAGCGCCGAGGCCTGCGCGGGCTTCCGAGATCGAGTTGATTTCAGCGTCGATGCCGGTGGTCGGATCAAGCAGACCATTGGCCGCAGTTGCCGTGGACACGTCGTAGGAACTGGCCGCGCCGCCGCTGGCCGCCAAGGTGGTCAGGTCAGCCATCGTCAGGTCGACGGTGTCAGAGGAATTGGCACCGGTCTGGATCGTCACAGTGGCAGCCGAACCGTCGAACAGGGCAACCCCATTGAAGGTAGTGTTGGTGATGACCTGATCGATCTGCGCGGTCAGTTCGTCAACTTCGGTCTGCATATAGAGACGGTCCGTGGCGTCCTGGTAGGTGCCCGATGCCGACTGCGTGGCCAGTTCGCGGATGCGCTGCAGCATGTTGGTCACTTCATTCAGCGAGCCTTCCGCGGTCTGCGCCATCGCGATACCGTCGTTTGCGTTACGGATGGCCTGGTTCATGCCGCGAACCTGCGAAGTCATGCTGGTGGCAATGGCAAGGCCCGCCGCGTCGTCCTTGGCGCTGTTGATGCGCTTGCCGGTGGACAGGCGCTCCATCGCCGTGCCGAGCGACTTGTTCGCGGCGTTGGAAGCATTCGATGCGCGAAGGGCGCTGATATTGGTGTTGATAACGGCCATGGTTCACTCCCGTGAGTAAAGTCTCGAACTTGGAACCGACCGGCCCATCCGGTGCGGCTGCCAGACCCAAGAGCGACCGATGGAAAGCGATTTTAAGAGGCTTTTTTCGTTCCTGCCGTCACTAAATGTTAGATATTAGGTGTTTTTCCGGGAGCTTAAATTTCCGATCCGTTTGACGTTCCGCCCGCACAACGCCTTTCGAAGAAGAGTAATTCGAAGGGTCCGTCATGAAGGGGTTGGAGTTCAACGAAACCGTTGCGAGGGCGCATGCGCCACTTGTCCAGCGTACGCACGCCATTGTGGCGACCCAGGGCGGAAACGCGCCTCTGGTCCTGCGGGACGCGAAGGATCGCACGCCATTGCCGCCGCGCGCGCATGTGGTGACGCTGCAGCGCGGTGATGCGCAGGGGATACGCCGCGACAGCGCTTCCAGCGTACTTGTCGCCTATCGCGATGCGGCCAGCGAAGCATCCCTTGCGGCCCTGCTTGCGGCGATGGCGCGTCCCGGTGCGCCGATAGCAGCTGATCCCGAAAGCCTGTCCGTCCTCGCGCTGGCAGAGCGGCTGGCGATGAGCGATATCCCCGTGCTCATCAACGGCCCCACCGGCACCGGCAAGGAAGTGCTGAGCCGCTTCATCCACGACCGAAGCCCGCGCCGCGACGGGCCCTTTGTTGCCGTCAACTGCGCCGCCATGCCCGAACCCATGCTGGAGGCGTTGCTGTTCGGCCATCAGAAGGGCGCCTTCACCGGCGCTACCCAGAATAGCGAAGGCTTCTTCCGCGCGGCCAACGGCGGCACGCTATTGCTCGACGAAATCGCCGAAATGCCGCTGCCCCTGCAGGCCAAGCTGCTGCGCGCCCTGCAGGAAGGTGAGGTGGTGCCGATCGGTTCGACCCAGCCGATCAAGGTGGACGTGCGCATCGTCGCCTGCGCCAACCGCGACCTGCCGCTGGAAGTGGCGGAAGGGCGTTTCCGTGCCGACCTTTACTATCGGCTCAATGTCTTTCCACTGGCGCTCAAGGCGCTGCGTGAACGATCCGACGACATCGCCCCGCTCGCCTTCGCGCTGGCGCTGCGCCACACGCCGCAGGGGCGGACCGTGCCGTGGATTTCCGACGCAGCGCTGGCGATGCTCAAGCAGCATGGCTGGCCGGGCAATGTCCGCGAGCTGGAAAACGTCATCCGCCGCGCCCTTCTGCTGGTCGACGGCAGGGAGTCCATAGAGCCATCGCATATCGTCTTCGACCAGGTGGCACGTCTGGTAGCTGCCGAAAATCCGGCCGAACCGGCGGAGCGCACCCTTTCGAACATCGTCCAGATTTCCGAAGCGCGCGCCATCATGGAAACGCTGGAGGCCTGTGGCGGCAGCCGCATAGCCGCCGCCCGCCAACTTGGCATATCCGAGCGCACTCTACGCTATCGCCTCGCATCCTTCCGTGAAGCAGGCCTTGGCGTAGCAGGAGGCCGTCGATGAGCGGCATTAGCAGCATTGGGGGCGGCATAGGTACGGGCGCGGCCGGCGTGCAGCAGATCATCGCCCTGCGCCAGCAGATCATCGAGCGGTCGGAGCTTCTCCAACAGGTCCGCGCCCCGCAGCCAGAAGCGGGGGGCGACTCAACGTCTGGATTTGCCGGCGCGCTGAAGTCGGCGCTCGACGGAGTCAGCGCCACACAGGCGAAAGCTGAGGGCCTGAGCAATGCCTATCAGCGCGGCGAGGTGACGGACATCGCCAGCGTCATGCTGGCCCGGCAGGAAGCGGGCGTGGCCTTTGAGGCGACACTGCAGGTTCGCAATCGCCTGCTCTCTGCCTACCAGGAAATCATGCGGATGGGGGTCTGATAGATGAGCGATCTCGTTCCCGCCATGCAGGCTAACGCGCCCGCTCGATCACTGCTCGCGCCGCTGCTCGACCCCGCCGGGGGCAAGCCGCTGGAACGGTTGCGCAGCTTCACCGATCAAGCGCCGGTCCAGCGGATGCTGCCATGGTTCCTTGGCGTCTCGGCGCTGGGTGTCTCGGCGCTGATTTGGGCGGCGCTTTCGCCTGCACCACAGCGCGTCCTCTATTCCGCACTGGATGACGGCGAACGGGCAAGCGTTGTCGATGCACTCGACAAGGCTTCCATCGCCTACTCCATCGATAATTCCACCGGCACGCTGACCGTGAACGAGGACGACCTCTACCGCGCGCGGATGCTGGTGGCGCAGGACGGCGCACTCGGCAGTCCGGAGAGCGGACAGCAGATGCTGGACGACCTGCCGATGGGCGCCAGCCGCACGCTGGAAGGCGAACGCCTGCGCGCTGCCCGTGAGCGTGATCTTGTGCTGACGATACAGGAGATCGACGGCGTGGAATCCGTCCGTGTCCACCTTGCCGAGGGCGAGAAATCGGTCTTCGTGCGAGAGAATGCGCCGCCCACCGCATCTGTCATGGTGCGCCTTGCCCGAGGGCGACAGCTTTCCGACGGACAGGTGGCGGCCATAGTCAGCCTTGTCGCTGGATCGGTGCCTGGACTGTCGGTCGATGCGGTGCGCGTGGTGGACCAGCACGGAAAATTGCTGTCGCAGGCCACCTCTGCCGATACCGACCGGCTGGAACTTCAGTCGCGCATGGAAGACAAGCTACGCAGGCAAGTCTCCGCGCTGCTCACCCCGATGCTGGGCGAAGGAAACTTCACCAGCGAGATCCAGGTCGAACTCGATATGGACGAGGTGACTTCGGCGCGTGAGAACTACGACCGGCAGGGCGCTGTTCGCACCGAAACGCAAGCGCAGTCTTCTTCCCCAGCCCTTGCCCCTGCCATCGGCGTCCCGGGCGCATTGTCCAACACCCCTCCGCCCACGGTAACGGCCCGTGCGGGACCGCCCGAGGGCGCCCCGCCCGCCGGTCCGCCCGGTGTAAGCGGCGAGGCCAGCAGCAGCCGCACCTATGAACTTGGTCGCGAAGTTGCCGTTTCGAACAGCCGTCCGGGCAAGCTGAGGCGCCTGTCGGTCGCCGTCGCGCTGAGCAAAGGCAAGCCCGCCGACATCGAGCAGATTCGCCAGCTGGTTAGCGCCGCCGTCGGCGCCGACCTCAAGCGTGGTGATCAGGTCGCCGTCGTGTCCCGCAGCTTCCAGCAATCGACCGATGAGGCCTTGCCGCTGTGGAACGAACCATGGTTTGCAAGCGTGGCCCGCAGCGTCGCCGCACTGATCGCGGTGCTGCTGGTATTGCTGCTGGGCGTTCGCCCCCTGCTCAAGACCCTGCGCCGCGAGGAACAGCCGGCCATCGCAGACGCTGCGCCAGAAGTGATGGAACCGCCGCTTTCCCCCAACAGTCCCGAGTTGCTCCACCGCCAGCTTGGCTTTGCGCAAAAGCTCGTCGCTGACCGGCCCGATGCGGCCGTTGCCGCGCTGCGCCAGATGCTGGCCCACTCCAACAACGGAGCCACCGCATGAACGCCCCTACCTCCTTATCCCTCGATGGCCCGGAAGGGGCCGCAGTCATGGTAATGCTGCTGCAGGACGATCAGGCCGCAAGCATCCTCGCCCAGTTCGAACCGCAGGAACTGCGCCTGCTGGGTGAGAAAATGTGCGCGCTGGGTGAGATCTGCCCGGAAGTGATCGCGCAGGCCATCGCGGGCTTTGTCGAACGAACAGAGCGACTGGGCCTGGTCGCCCATGACCGGGTCGGACAGGTCCATTCGATGATGACCCGCGCCGTCGGCGACGTGAAGGCCGACAACCTGATGCAGCGCATCATGCCGGGTCGCCGTACTTCGTCGTTGGAACTGGCCCGCTGGCTGACACCGCGGGCGCTGGCTCCGCTGGTGACGGGTGAGCATCCGCAAGCAATTGCTGTGCTGCTGGTCCAACTCGACCCCGAAGTGGCAGCGGAAGTGCTGCATTCGCTTCCAGCCGCCGTGCAGCCCGAAGTCGTGCACCGCATCGCATCGCTCGGCCCGGTCGCGCCCGATGCCATCGTCATGCTGGATGAACTGCTCACCCGGCGGATCACCGAATGCCATGGCCACACTGCCTTTTCGGTGGGTGGCGTGCGCGAGGCTGCGGAGATCATCAACAATTCGGGCAAGGCCACCGAAAAGCGCGTCATGCCGGAAATCGCCCGCAAGGACAAAGTGCTCGCCAAGGCGATCGAGAACGAGATGTTCAAGTTCGAGCATCTCTTCGTGCTCGACGCGCAATCGATGGGCGCCCTCCTTCGCGAACTCGACAACGAAACCCTGGTCGATGCGCTGAAGGGCGCCAGCCAAGAGGATCGCGAACACTTCTTCCGCGCCATGTCCAGCCGAGCCGCCGACGGCGTGAAGGACGAGATCGCCGCGCGCGGCCGGATGAAGATGTCCGACGTTACCGAAGCCCAAAAGGACATAGTGGCCGTGGCAAAGCGGCTGGCGAGCGAGGGCGCTATCGTGCTCGGCTCATCAGGTGATGACGAATATGTCTGAGCCGGCGCGGGTTGACTTTGCCGCACTCCCCGTTTCGGGCGGCTTCCGGCTGGATACGCGATTTACGCTTGTGGAAGCGCCTCTGCTTCCCGAGCCGGAACCTGAACCCGCACGGGAAGATCCCTGCGTCGTCGCCTACGCCGATGGCTATGCTGCGGGCATGGTTAGGGCGCGTCAGGAAGCTGAAGAACGGGAACGGATCGAAGCGGCTTCCCGCGACGCACTGGCACTTTCCATCGCCCGCCTTGATCGCGACATGGAAGAAGAACTGCGGCAGCGCCTTCGCGACACCGTAGCCGCGCTGTGCGAGGCGGCAATCGCCCCGCTGGCGCTGGACCAGACCGCGCTGAAGGAACGGATCGAACGGGCCGCATCAATGCTCGCGCGCATTGATGACGAGCGGGTCATCCGCCTGCATCCCGACGACCTTGCGCTGGTTGCACCGCGCCTTGCGGAAGATTGGGACGTGCAGCCCGACGCCTCGCTGGCACGCGGTGCGATCCGTGTGGAGGCGCGTAGCGGAGGCGTCGAGGACGGCCCTGAGCAATGGCGAATGGCCATCGCAGAGGCGCTTGCGCGGTGCTGAAATCGTTCCTTCCGATATTGTCGGAACTCTCCGCGGTGCCGCTGTCCTTTGCTCCGCGCCGCTTTGGCGTCGTCACCAGTTGCGACGGCGGGCTGCTCGAAATCAGCGGCCTGTCCGTTCCGGTGGGCGCGCTATGCCGGATTGGTGAGAGCCTGACCGCAGAAGTGATCGGCTTTCGCAACGGACGCACGATGGCCATGCTCCTGGGCGATTCCGTCATGCTCCGACCGGGTGCCCGGGTCTGGCCCGAAGGCAAGCCAGGTATGCTGCCGGTCGGAGAGGCGTTCCTCGGCCGCGCCGTGGACGGCGAAGGACTGCCAATAGATGGCGGCGGGCCAATCCACGTCCGCAGCGAGTGGCCTTCCGGCGGCGTGCGGACTGGAGCGCTGGACCGCAGTCCGGTGCGCGAAAGTTTCGACACCGGCATCCGCGCGCTCAATGCACTCACCACATTCGGTATCGGCCAGCGCATAGGCATCATGGCAGGGTCTGGTGTCGGCAAGTCGGTGCTG
Source organism: Novosphingobium sp. (assembly GCA_040509895.1). Classification (GTDB taxonomy): domain Bacteria; phylum Pseudomonadota; class Alphaproteobacteria; order Sphingomonadales; family Sphingomonadaceae; genus Novosphingobium. Next base: position 8,028 of record JBEVKC010000011.1, read on the forward strand.
CTCGACATGATCGCTCACGGTGCAGAGGCCGAAGTGATCGTCGTCGGCCTCATCGGCGAACGTGCGCGCGAGGTATCGGACTTCGTCGCCCGCCACATGGGGCATGACCGGCGCGAAAAGACCGTGGTAGTCGCCGTCCCCGCCGATCATGCCCCCAACCTGCGGCTGCGAGGGGCAATGCTCGCCACCAGCCTTGCCGAGCATTTCCGGATGCAAGGGAAGCGCGTCCTGTTCATCATGGACAGCCTGACCCGCGTTGCCCACGCCGCTCGCGAAATCGGCCTGCTGCTGGGAGAACCCGGCGCGGCGCGGGGCTATCCGCCGTCGGCGCTGGCGACGATCACCAAGCTGGTAGAGCGGGCGGGCAATTCCGCCAGCTCTGGTGGGTCGATCACCGGAATCTACACTGTTCTCGCCGACGGCGATAACCAGGACGATCCGGTGGTGGACACCGCGCGCTCGATCCTCGACGGGCATATCGTGCTGTCGCGCGATCTTGCCCAGCGCGGGCAATACCCCGCCATAGACATTGCCGCCTCTCTCTCCCGCGTGATGACGGACATCACGGCGCCTGCCCACCAGAAGCTGGCTCGGGAGTTCAGGGCCTTGATCGCCACCCACGAAAGCAACCGCGATCTTGTGCTGATGGGCGCCTATCGCAACGGCGCCGACCCGCAGCTTGACCGTGCGATAGCCATGCATGGGGCGCTGGTGAACTTCCTTTGCCAGCAGGCGGGAGACGTGGTGTCGCTGGACGACAGCATTGCGGCTCTCGAAGCCCTGTTCGGCCATGACGGCTGACCGCCGGAAGCTGCTGCGCCTGCAGCGGCTGGAACGCGTGCGCGACGTCGCAAAGCAGGCCGCAGCCGCAGAGGCCGCGCGGGCGGAGGGCACGCTGTCGCAGCTGCTGGCGCTCGCCCAGCGCACACGTGGTCTCGCCGCCGACTATACCGTGAAGGACAGCATCAAGGACGGCGCATCCCTTCGCCAGGTGGTGGAATTTGCCGGTGGCCTGCAAAATATTGCCGCCCGCACCTCTGGGGATGCCGACACGGCGCGGATCGTCGCCGATGGCAAGCTGGCCGCACTTGCTACTGCAGAACGCCGCCGCGCCGCGGCTGAAGACCATGCGGAGCGCCAAGCGCGGCTCATAGCCAAGGCAGCCGAAACACCCTCTCTGGGCACCCGAAAGGCACTTGGCACGGGTCTTGATAGGTAGGCCACGCGACACAACCGCGAGGACCGCCTGCCATGATCCAGCCTTCCGCTCTTCCTGCCGCTCCAGCCATAACGCCGGTGGCAACAATGCAGATGGCCGCAGGAGAGACCGGAGAAGCGGATGACGTCGCAGCCGGTTTTGCAGCCATGCTTGGTGTGCGGCTTGAAGCCACCGCCAGCAAAGAAGAGCCGGCAGCGCCGATCGTCGGCCTGCCAGTCGCCGCACCGGCAGTAATTGTACCAGAAGGCAAGGCATTGCCGCACTCTTTGCTACCTGTCGCTGCCATCAAGGAAGAGGACCTCCCCAAACTGGTGGAGAGCGATGAGATTCAACGAGCGACCACCGCGTTACCCGTGCTCCAGATCATGCCCACGGCGGATACCCCTGCGCCAGCGCAGCAGGCAGGGTCACCGCCCACCCAGGAAGCACGCCCCGCCCCGTCAACCATGATGCCAGCAGCGGCGGCGTTGCCGGTGCCGAGCCCGCCCCGGTCCGAAACAGCGACCGTATCGCAAACCCCGGTTGCTGCGCCCCTGCCCCAACTGGCGATCTCCGTCCCCGAGGAAAAGTCTCGCCCTGCCGCGGCTGACCCAATTCGCACCCTCACCGCCGCACAGCAGGCCGAGGTATCGGCAGCCCCAGCCGCGACTTTCCAGCCCGTTGTCACCGCACCGCAAGTCTCAGCGCCGGCGGCCGCCCAGCGTCAAGCCCAGCACGATTTCGCTACCCTTGTCGATCGGCTGGTAGAGGCGCGCGACACGGCACTTACGGTCCAGACTCCGCAGTCGGTCGCCGCAGCTGTCACCCATTCCGACTTCGGCGAAGTTTCCATCCGCTTTGAACATCGCGGCGACGCGCTTTCAGTGTCGCTGGCAAGTGCGGACCCGGATTTCACCCGCGCGGTGCAGGCTGCAGCTCCGGCGGCGCAGGCCAATACGGCGGGCGACGATCATGTCCAGCAACACCAGCGACACGAAGGCGGCGGGCAGCAACTCACGCCTGGTTCCGGCAACTCCCAGCAGTCGCAGCCGCAGCAGCGCCAGGGCAGTGCATCAGCGCGCACGCCCATCCAGCAAGAACCTGACGGCGAACAGAAGCAGCCAAACGGCAGCATCTTCGCCTGATCAGCACCTCCCGCATCGAAGGACTTATAATGAGCAAGGACAAATCCGACCGCGAGGCCAGCCCGAAGAAAGGCAAGGGCATCGCCGTCAAACTTCTGGCGGGCCTCGGCCTCATCGCGGCTGGGGGTGGGGGTGCCTATGGACTGGCACAGGCCGGATTGCTGCCCGGCGAAATGGTGCCCAAACGCGACGATCACCCCCGGCTGCTGCAGAAGGGCGAAAAAGACCCCTACGCGCCTGAAGCCGAAACGGGCGAAAACGGTCAGGCCGCAGCCGACGTGGAGGGCGACGGAGGCAGCGCCTATCGCACCCGCTATTTCAGCTTCGACGACGAGTTCACGTCAAACCTCAAGGCTTCGGACGCGCTACTGCAGGTCAGCCTCGCCGCCTCGACCCGCCGTGACGGGCGTGTGCTGATCTGGCTTCGCAAGCACGAGTTGGCGATCCGCTCTGCCCTGCTGGCCGTCCTTGCCGACACGCCAGAGGACGAGGTCTACACTGTGCAAGGCAAGCAGCACCTGCAGAAGCGGCTGACCAGCGCAATCAACAAGGTGCTGACCGATACCGAGGGCTTCGGCGGTGTCGACGCGGTCTATTTCCGCACCCTCATCATCCAGTGACGGCCAGCCGATGAAGCCCGAAACCACCTTCATTGCGGAACGTCCGGCAGCGACCCATTGTCCGGAACTGTTCCGGCGTGGGCCGACGCCTGCCGACCTGCTTGCCCAGTTCGCGGTTGCGGGCGAACGAATGGCCCGCCTGCTGGCCGACCGGTTCGCGCCCATCAAGGGCGGCTATGCACCGACCATGCGCTGCCAGCCGGTGCAGGAATGCGAGGCTGGCACTCTGTCCGGCAAGATAGGCCCGCTGGCCGGCAACTGCCTGCTGGATGCAGGCGACGGGATTCCGCTACTCGTCTCCTTCCAGGCTGAAGGTGTCTTCCACCTGCTCGACTGTTCGTTCGGCGGCCCCGGCGAAGTGCCAAAGCCGCTTCCGGACAGCTTTCCCTATTCGGCCGAACTGATGATGTGCCGTCTGGAGGCAATCGCTGCCTCGTCGCTGGCAAAAGCTATCGGCAGGGAAGTTAATCCGAAGTCGCGATCCGAACGCTTCGCCGAGGTTTCCCCTTACGCCAAGGACACCCGGCTGGCCCTGCTGCCGATTGAGGCAACTCAGGCGGGTGGGCTGAACTGGACCGTGACCATCGCCGCGCCGCTTGAAGCGCTCGAGGGACTGTTCGACCGCGGGGAGGGCAACCCCGCGGCGCGCACGGGCAGTCACCATCCGGCCGGAGCGCCGTTCGGTGAAATGCCGCTCCCTCTCAGTGCGGTGCTCGTCGATATGCGCATGGCCGTATCGGCGCTGTCCGAACTGCAGGTCGGCCAAATCCTGCCGGTCTCGGTCGCTCGCAGCGTCCCCCTGCGGGTTGGCGAAACCACCATCGGCCACGGCACTGTCGGCGCGCTTGATGACCGGGTCGCGCTGCAACTCTCCCAGACATTCTGAACCAAAAGGATACTTCCCATGACCATCCAGCCCCGTGGCTTCGATTTCCTGAAAGATGTCGACGTGCGCCTTTCGGTCGAACTTGGCCGCACTGACATGAAGCTGAAGGACGTACTTTCGCTATCCGAGGAAAGCGTCGTCGTGCTTGACCGCCTGACCGACGACCTTCTCGACGTTCTGGTCAATGGCAAGCCCATCGCCAAGGGAGAGATCGTCGCCCAGGGCAACCGCTTTGGCCTGCGCATCGTCGAACTGGCTGGTGAAACCGCGCCCGTTGGGGATGCCGCCTGATGTTCTGGTACGTCCTCAAGCTGCTGGTGCTGCTGCCGCTGATCGGCGGGCTTGCGTGGGGGTGCCTGAAACTCGCCCGGCGCATGCAGGAGAAGGCGGGCGGCGGGGCTGCCAAAAGCGTGCGCATCATTGAGACGACCATGCTTTCGCCGACGCTGCGGCTTGCGGTGATCGAATTCCACGGGCGCGAGATACTCGTCTCTGCCTCGCGGCAAGGGCTGACCCGTCTGGCTGAAGCCCCGGCGCGGGCCATTGCGGAGGGCGTGCAGTGACCGTGCGAACTGCCGCCCGGTGGCTTTTCCTGCTGCCGGCGCTTCTCCCCACCATGGCCCACGGCCAGTCCGCCATCCCCGGCGCACTCGACCGGGCACTGGGTGCAACCGGCGGTACTGCCGGCGCACCCATGAGCCTGTCGCTACAGCTTCTCATCGTGATGGGGCTGCTGACCATCCTGCCCAGCCTTGTGCTGATGATGACCAGCTTTACCCGCATCCTTGTGGTGCTGGCGATCCTGCGGCAGGCGATCGGGCTGCAGCAATCGCCGCCCAATCAGGTGCTGGCGGGACTGGCGCTGTTCCTCTCGCTGTTCATCATGGCTCCGACGCTGGAACGGGTGAACGAAACCGCCATCGCCCCCTATGCCGCCGATGCCATCAACGCGCAGCAGGCCATCGCCGAGGGTGGCAAGGCCTTCCATGCCTTCATGATCCGCCAGACGCGCGAGCATGACCTCGCCATGTTTGCCGAGATGGCGAAAGCGCCAAAATTCGCCCGGCCCGAGGACGTTCCCTTTTCCATCCTGCTCCCCGCCTTCGTCACCAGTGAGCTGAAAACCGCGTTCCAGATCGGCTTCATGCTCTTCCTGCCGTTCCTCGTGATCGACCTTGTCGTGTCATCGGTACTGATGTCGCTGGGCATGATGATGATGAGTCCGACCATCGTCTCACTGCCGTTCAAGCTGCTGCTCTTCGTGCTGGTGGACGGGTGGGCCCTGCTGATGGGCTCCTTGGCAGCGAGCTTCGGATAGCGGCCATGCAGGACACTCTTGCCCTCCTCGCCCTGGCCGACCGCATGTTGTGGGTGACCGCGCTCGCCGCCGCGCCGGTATTGCTGGCGGCGCTGGCTGTCGGCCTTGTCGTGGGGATCGTGCAAGCGGCTACGTCGGTGAACGAGCAGACGCTTACCTTCGTGCCCAAGCTGGCAGTGACTGCACTCATCTTGGTGGTCTTCGGCTCCTCCATGATGGCGCTGGTGGGCGATTTCACGCAGGAGATATTCGCCCAAATCGCGCAGGTTTCAGCACAGGTTTCGCAGTGATTGCGCTCGACTTCGGCTTCGGCGGGATCGAGGCGGAGTTCTGGCGGCTGGTATTCGCAATGACGCGGATCGGCGCGGCTATGCTGGCGGCGCCTTTCTTCGGGGCGGGCAGCGTGCCGCCGCAATTGCGCGTGATCGCCGCCGGTGCCATTGCCGTACTGGTCTGCGCCTGGACACCGCTTGCCGTGCCGCCCGTGCTCTTTTCGGCAGAGGGAATGCTGGCCGTCGCGGGAGAGTTGCTGGTCGGACTGTCGCTCGGCTTCGTACTGCAAATCTGCTTTGCCGCTCCCACCATCGCCGCCGAGGTGATCGGCGGCACGATGGGCATGAGCCTTGCCAGCACGGTCGATCCCCACAGCGGCGCCCACTCGCCCGCGCTGGGGCAGTATTTCGCGGTGGTGCTGGCATTGGTGTTCTTCGGCGTCGGCGGCCACCTGCAATGGATTTCGCTGCTGGTCGAAAGCTACCGCGTGTTTCCGCCCGACCAGACCTGGCTCGGAGCCGAACGCTTGGCCGAGATTACCGGGTTCGCAAGCCTGATGTTCGCCACCGCCGTCGCCATTGCCCTGCCGGTCACGCTCATCCTGCTGCTGGTGCAGGTCGTCACGGGTGTCCTGAGCCGCTCTGCCCCGGCGCTGAACCTGTTCGCGCTTGGCCTGCCCGCTGGCGTGCTGGCGGGCCTTGCCGCCCTGATCGTTTCCGCGCCGCTGGTGACGGACCAGATGACCGATCTTTCCGCCGAGGCAATCGCCGCCAGCCGGAGCCTGCTGCAATGAGCGAGAGCGGCGAAAAGAGCTTCGCGCCGAGTGAAAAGCGCAAGCAGGACGCCGCGCGCAAGGGCGATGTCCTGCGTTCACGCGAACTGGCGACGGCTGCGGCGATGATTGTGGGGGCGGCATGGCTGAAGCTGGCCGGGCCCTGGCTGTTCGATGGATTGTCCGGCGCACTACGTGCCGGGTTCGTCTGGGATAGCGGAGCCATCGACGACTTCACGCCGGGGCGAATGCTGCTCTTCCTGCTTCTCCTCGCGCTGCCACCGGTGCTCTTGCTGGGCTGCGCGGTGGGTGCCTCCGGCCTGATTTCGCAACTCGGCTTTGGCGAGGGACGCTGGCTGGGCGGCAACATGCTGCCCAAGGGTTCGCGCCTCAATCCCCTGGCGGGACTGAAACGCATGCTCGGGCCCACCGGCTGGATCGAGATGGCCAAAGGCGTGGCCAAGGTATCGCTGCTGGGCGTCATCGCCTGGACCTGGATGAACGGCCGCATCGCCACGCTGGCGAGGGTCGGACGGGGCGACCTCCATGGCCAACTTGCGCTGGGCTGGGACGCGATGATCACGCTGCTTTTCGCGCTTTCGGCCGGGCTGGTGGTGATCGCCTTCATCGACTTTCCGATCCTGTGGCTGCGCCGGAACATGCGGCTGCGGATGACCCAGCAGGAAGTGCGCGACGAGCACAAGGAGGCGGAAGGCTCTCCTGAACGCAAAGCGGCCATGCGCCAGCGGCAGCGCGAAATCGCCAGGGGCGGCGTCGCCCACGCTATGCGCGAGGCACAGTTTGTTATCACCAACCCCACCCATTTCGCCATCGCGATGGCCTATGATCCAGGCAAGGCGGCGGCTCCCATCGTGCTGGCCAAAGGACGCGGCGACAAAGCACTCGCCATGCGCGAACTGGCGGGGGAACTGGCCGTACCCATGCTCGAATATCCGGCGCTCGCCCGCTCGGTCTATTACACCACGCGCGAACGGCAGGTGATCCGCGAGGAACTCTACGCTGCCGTGGCGGGAGTGTTGGCTTTTGTACTGTCGCTCAAACGTGGTGAACGCGTGAAGCCTCCCGCCATCGATGTGCCGGTGGCCCTGCGCTTCGATGCCGATGGGCGGCTCGATCCGGGGACGCATGCTTAATTGCTCGCCTAGGCCGCCGTACTTTAACCCATGGCAACTTCCAGCGTAACATCCGCCGCGACTTCATCGCTCATCACCGCACTCGGCGCGGGCAGCGGGACTGATATGACGGCCCTTGCAACCAGCCTTGCCGAGGCCCAGTTCGCCGCCAAGACCGCGCGGCTGACGACGCGCAGTGAAACGCTCGACCGCCAGATTTCCACGGCATCCAACCTCAAGAGCATGATACTCAGCCTCGCCACGTCGCTGGGCGAGCGAGTGCGTGCGGGTGACCTTTCACCGCAACCCACCGTGGCGAACGGCTCCGTGGCGAAAGGCGCGCTTTCCGGAAGCAGCCAGCCGCGAGGCAGCTATTCGCTGGAAGTCACTGCGCTGGCGACCGGACAGGTGCTCAGCAGCCCGGCCTATACCGCTTCGGCCGCGCTTGTTGGCTCGGGCACGCTAACCCTGCGCTTCGGGAGCACTGCCGGAAGTACCTTCAACGAGGACACGGGCCACGCGCCCGTCTCCGTAAATATCGCCAGTAGTGCGACGCTGGCGGATATCGCCGCCACCATCAATGCAGCGCGTTCAGGCGTCACGGCCTATGTGGCCAACGCATCAGACGGCGCGCGGCTGGTGCTGAAGGGCGCTGAGGGCGCTGCTAACGGCTTCATCCTTGAAGCCAGCGAAACGCCGGGCGATCCGGGTCTGTCAGGCCTGGCGTGGAACCCGGCGAGCGGCGCGACCGGACGCCTGCTGGCAAGTGCCGCGAACGCAGCTTTCAGCATCGACGGCATTGCCATGGCATCCGCGTCGAACACCGTGACTAACGCAGTTCCCGGCGTCAGCCTGACCCTTATCGGCACCAATTCCGGCGCGCCAACAACGCTTTCCTTCGCGGATCCCACCGCCGCGATCACCGAAGCCATGCAGGACATTACTGCCGCGCTGAACGAGATTGCCAGCGAAATCCGATCCGCAACCGACCCGCTTTCCGGCGATCTTTCGCGGGACAGCGGGGCAAGGCAGTTGAAAATGGAATTCGCCAAGCTGGCGGGAACGGTGGTGATGCCCAACGCGGCTGCCGGCACTCCGCGCACTCTGGCCGACCTTGGCCTGTCCACCCAGCGAGACGGCAGTTTCGCGCTTGACGGAAAGCGGCTTACCGCCACGCTGAAAAGCGATCCGCAGGGCGCAGCGGCGATGTTCACCAACGGCTTGTACGGCATCTACGCGACTGTCGATGGCATGGCGCGCAAGGCCAGCAAGGCGTCCGACCCCGGCACGCTGGCAGGCTCAGTCAGCCGCTACAGCAAGCTCAAGACACAACTTGCCGATGAGCGGACGAAGATCGCCGACCGGCAGGACGCCCTGCGTGCCCAGTTCGTCAAACGTTTCGCCGCTGTTGATGCCAGCGTCGGCGCATCGAAGTCTACAATGACGTTCCTGCAAAACCAGATCGACGCGTGGAACGCGCGGAACGATTGATGTGTTGGCATCACGCGATCCAGCAGAGGCTTACCGCCGCGTGGACTTCGACGCACGGGTCGAAGGCGCAGACGCACAGGCGCTCGTCGAACTGTGCTATGAGCAGGTCGTGACAGCACTTGCCGGTGCTACCTTCGCGCACCGGCGGGGCGACAACCGGGCCAAGAGTAAGGCAATTACCCGCGCACTGGCGGCCATCACCGCCCTTCAACTTGGCATCAGCGGCGGCGACGGCATTGCCGCGGCACTGCACCAGTTTTACGAATCAGCGCGGCGGACGCTGATCGACAATGCACTGGAATTCGATCCGGAGCGGGTCGCGGCGATCCGGCAGGACTTTGCGGAAATTGCCGCCGCACTGATCCAAAACGGATGAAACCCGGCCTCGGCTAGCTCGCGTGTTGTCGTCAAATCACCCGTCACTAAGCCTCGAATCCCGAGCCAACGCAGCGAGCGTCGGGCACCAATGCCCCGCATTACCCCCTAGGCAATTTACTCAGGGGGTTCACCGATGAATGCGAGCAGGAAGCTCAAGCTGGTCGACAGCAATATCCGCCGTCGCGCCGCGATCAGCCATGCGCTGTCATCCACCGGCTTTCATGTCGAGCCGTTCGAAGACATTGAGGAACTGGCCGCGTTCTGGCCCGCCTCCGGCGTGATCCTGCTGGAGGACCGGGACGACAACCTGTCCAGGCTGTTCGAACGCATGAGCGATTCCGGCAACTGGCTCCCCGTGATTGGCTTTTCCGAACAGCCTTCGACGAACGCGGTGGTCCAGGCGATCCTTGGCGGTGCCGTCGATTACCTCACCTGGCCGTTCCAGGCGGATGAAGTGAATAGCGCCCATCAGGCGGCGCAAGCCACCATGGAAACCATCGGCAGCCTGAGGCTACGCGAAGCCCGTGCCCGCCGCAGCGTGGACAAGCTGTCCCGGCGCGAGCGGGAAGTGCTGGCGGGCATCGCCGGTGGCCTCTCCAACCGCCTCATCGGCGAGCAGCTTTCAATCAGCCCCCGCACCGTGGAAATCCACCGCGCCAACATGCTCACCAAGATGGGCGCCAACCACACATCAGAGGCAATCCGGATTGCGATAGAGGCTGCGCTGGTGGCGTAAAATCCACTGACGTGGAAGCAGCACGCCGTGAGGCGGAAAACAGACTAGCCTCACAGCACTTCGAACAAGCCCGCCGCGCCCATGCCGCCGCCGATGCACATGGTCACCACGACATGCTTCGCCCCGCGGCGCTTGCCTTCGATGAGTGCGTGAATCGTGCAGCGCGTGCCGGTCATGCCATAGGGATGGCCGATGGCGATGGCGCCGCCGTTGACGTTCATCAGTTCGTTCGGGATGCCCAGCCGGTCGCGGCAATAGAGCACTTGCACGGCAAAGGCCTCGTTCAGTTCCCAGAGGCCGATGTCGTCCATCTTAAGGTCAAAGCGGCTGAGCAACTTTGGCACGGCGAAAACGGGGCCGATGCCCATCTCGTCCGGTTCCGTGCCCGCCACCGCCATGCCGACAAACCGGCCAAGCGGAGTGAGGCCGCGCTTGGCTGCAACGCCTGCTTCCATGACGATCACCGCGGCGGAACCATCGGAAAGCTGGCTCGCATTGCCCGCAGTGACATTGCCGTCAGGCATCACGGGCTGAAGCGCCTTCAGACCTTCCAGCGTTGTGTCCGCGCGGTTGCCTTCGTCCTTGGTAAGCGTGACCTCCTTCTGGCTGGTTTCGCCAGTCGCCTTGTCGGTGACGTCCATGACCGAAGTCGTCGGCACGATCTCAGCATCGAACGCCCCCGCCGCCTGCGCGGCCGCTGTGCGCTGCTGCGACTGCAGGGAGTATTCGTCGCACGCATCGCGGCTGATGCCATAGCGCTTCGCCACGACCTCCGCCGTCTGCAGCATCGGCATGTAGGCCGCGTTGTGGAGGGCGATCAGTTCCGGATCGAAGGCGACGCGCAGGTCCTTGGTCTGCACCGTGCTGATCGATTCCTGCCCGCCTGCCACGACAATATCCATGCGGTCCATCGAGACCTGCCGCGATGCCGTGGCAATCGACATCAGCCCCGACGAGCACTGCCGGTCAAGGCTCATGGCCGGAACCGTCACGGGCAGTCCGGCGCGCAGGGCGACAAGACGGGCGATATTGGGGCACTGGCCGCCTTGCTGGAGGGCAGACCCCCACAGCACATCATCAATCTCCCCTCCTTCAAGGCCCGCGCGTTCAACCGCCGCCTTCAGCGACGAGGCCCCCAGCGTGGGCGCCTGGGTGGCGTTGAATGCGCCGCGATAGGCGCGGCCTATGGGGGTACGGGCGGCTGCTACGATTACGGCGTCGCGCATTGAATTCCCTTTCAGCTTGGGTGAAGCCGTCGATCCGTTCGGCTATTCCCGCTTACGTGAACGGAACATCAATGGCCTAGCCGAGGACAGCGTGCAATGACGCTCAAACCGCCGCTACGGCTTTCGCCTGCCTGCGGGCCGCTGGGGCCAGATCAACCGCGCAACAGGCGCGAATCACTGCGCATCCGGCAAAGCAAGCCCCGCTGTCCACAGATGTTCGCAGGGCGTTTACTACCCGTTGATATTTCGGGAAGAGAGTCAGAATCGCACACCCCGGCTTGGGGCATTGAGGTCGCGACATTGGCAAGGCAGGGCAGTTCATCCAGATCGGGCGGCAAGGGCACCCGCCCCGTCAGCAAACACCCGCTGTTCCCTGCGATGGTCGCGCTCTGGTTTGCCACATTGTTCGGTCTGGGTTGTCTGGCAATTCGTCCGGCTCTGATCGAATCACTGATCCTTGCAATGGGTATCGAACGCGCCATCCCGGCCATCGCTCCGCCTCTCGACGTGGGTGCCCGCACATTTATCGCTTTCGTCCTCGCCGTGTCCGGCGGACTTGTGGGCCTGCTTCTCGGCCGCCTGTTGTCCTCCGGGTCAGCGAGCCGCCGCGAATCGCACGCCGCTCCGTTCCCGCAACCGCGCAGGCCATTTTCGGCGGAAGAGCTTGCCGAAGTCACGTTCGATGAACCTGCGGCCGATCAGCCTGGCAACAACAATATTCCGCCCATCGACGCGACACCGCCAAAGGAGCGACCGCCCCAGATCGATCTCACGGAGCTTCAACGTGCCCTGCTTTCGGAAAAGCCGCCTCGCCCGGTATTGGTGCCAGCCGCTGAACCTTCATCTGTCACCATTGACCTGTCCGTAGAGCCGGAGGGCCTGCAGCTCACGGCGCCGCTGGGCAAGGCTGCCCAGCGGCTCCTCGCCGCGGATCTCACAACCCTCTCCCCCGTTGAGCTGGTTGAGCGGCTTGGCCTGTCGATGCAACTGCAGCGGACCGGAACACCCTTTGACGCAGTATCCGCACCGGCACCTCGCCGTCTGCCGGACGCGCCTCTGCCCAGATCGCATGCCGTGGCGCACGGCCGGGCCGACAATGAGCAGGTGCTGCGGTCCGCCCTGGCGGCGCTGCAAAGGCTAAGCGGAGCTGCCTAGCGTCCGATTCCACCCCTGACAGCTACCCCCGAAGCAAGATTCGGGTTCGACATCCTGCCTCCGCGCGCATGAAAGTGCCGGAATACATCACTTTCGCGCTTCGCAGTTGCAAAACGGCTTTCCTGTCGTCATGGGGAACCTTCGCGCAACTTTCGCTGCTTTTTGCGGCGAGGTGAGTCGCGTTCATTGCCGGAATTTGCCGAAAAGGCACGCCGGCCTACGACAGGATGGATTTTATCGATGGGATATCCTGAGCCTCAGGGTCTTTATGATGCGCGCAATGAACATGACGCCTGTGGTGTGGGCTTTGTCGCCCACATTAAAGGCGCGAAAAATCACGCAATCGTTACCCAGGCGCTCGAAATTCTCAAAAATATCGACCACCGCGGTGCGGTGGGCGCCGACCCCTTGCTGGGTGACGGCGCGGGCATCCTGATCCAGCTTCCCGACACGCTGGTCCGCAACTGGGCCAGCGCCGAGGGCCTGAACCTGCCGCAGCCGGGCGACTATGCCGTCGCCATGTGCTTCCTGCCGCAGGATGAGGCTTCGCGCGATTTCGTCGTCGGCACCTTTGAAAAGTTCATCGCCAAGGAAGGTCAGCGCCTGATTGGCTGGCGCGACGTGCCGACGACCCTCGACGGGTTGGGCAAGGCCGTTGTCGAATCGATGCCGGTGATCCGCCAGTGCTTCGTCGCCCGCGGCGAGAACTGCCCTGACCAGGACGCTTTCGAGCGCAAGATCCTGGCAATCCGCAAGCAGACGCAGAACCCGCTGGCGGCACTGGCTGAAAAGCACGGCCTGCCGGGGCTGACCGAGCTCTACATGCCGAGCTTCTCCAGCCGCACCATCGTCTACAAGGGCCTCCTGCTCGCAACGCAGGTCGGCAGCTTCTATGACGACCTGCGAAACCCGGATTGCGTCTCGGCACTGGGCCTTGTGCACCAGCGCTTCTCGACCAACACCTTCCCCTCCTGGCGGCTTGCCCACCCGTACCGCTTCATCGCCCACAACGGCGAGATCAACACGGTGCGCGGCAACGTCAACTGGATGAA
>JBEVKC010000012.1:0-4215 GCA_040509895.1 Novosphingobium sp.
GCCGTAGCGTCACCCTGGGGAAGATGGAGGAGGGTCGAATCATGAAACGCACAGTCGCAGCAATGCGTGCCATGCTATTAACTGGTGGGGCGGCGTTGGGGGCAACGCTTTCAACCGCGGTTTTTGCTCAAGATTCGGCCGTGGAGGAGGCGCAACCGGCAACTGACGTCGCCGACGATGACGCCGGTGTGGGTAACGAAATCGTCGTTACCGCAACCAAACGGGAACAGACGCTGCAGGACGTTCCAGTGGCCGTCACGGTCACCACGGGCGCTACCATCGAACGTGCGCAGATCCGCGACATCAAGGACTTGTCCAGCGTCGTACCTTCGCTGCGCGTCAGCCAGCTGCAAAGTTCTGCCAACACCAACTTCTTCATTCGCGGCTTTGGTAATGGTGCCAACAACGCGGGTATCGAACCTTCGGTCGGCCTGTTCATCGACGGCGTCTATCGCTCTCGCTCGGCGGCTATGATCGGTGACTTCCCGGACATTTCGCGCGTGGAAGTGCTGCGCGGGCCCCAGTCGACCTTGTTCGGCAAGAACGCCTCTGCCGGCGTGATCTCGATCGTGACGCAGGAGCCGCAGTTCCAGTTCGGCGGCAATGTCGAAGCTACATACGGCAATTTCGACGCGATGACGCTGAAGGGCGTTGTCACGGGGCCGGTCAGCGACACCATAGCGCTCAGCCTTGCGGGCGGAATCAACAAGCGCCACGGCTTTGTGCGCGATCTTGGCACAGGTGGCCGGACCAACGAACGCGACCGCTGGTTCGTGCGCGGACAGGGCCTGTTCGAGAACGACGACCTGAAAATCCGGCTGATCGGCGACTATTCCAAGATCGACGAGAATTGCTGCGCCGTCGTCAACCTTCAGCCCTCCGGCGCCACTGCCGCAATTCTTTCTCCGCTGGTCGGCGGGCAGGTCAATCGGCCGGATCAGAAGTTCGACAACATCGTCTATAACAACTTCCCCTCGACCAACGACATCGAGAACTACGGCTTCTCGGGCCAGATCGACTATTCGTTCGGCCCGCTGAAGCTGACGTCGATTACGTCCTGGCGGCGGCTGGATTCGCTGACCAACCAGGATTCCGACTTTACCTCGGGCGAATTGCTCAGCCGCAATTTCCAAGACCTGAAGATCGACACCTTCACCCAGGAAATCCGCCTGGCGTCCGATCTTGACGGGCCCCTGAACTTCCTGATCGGCGGCTTCTATTTCAACGAGGACATCGACCAGAGCAACGAACTCTTCCTCGGCAACGATTTCCGTACCTATGCAGATCTGCTGATACGTGGGCAGTCGGGTGGGGCATTCACGCTTCCGCTGGTCGAACAACTGCTGGGCGCTTCCGCGACCCTGCTGCCGCCCGGTACGCTGGGTGTACCGACGCCGCCCTATACTGGCCGTTCATTCGTCGCGGGCACGGGCATGCGCGAGGCCTATGGCGTCAAGGACGAGAGCCTCTCGCTGTTCGGGCAGGTCGATTTTGAGGTGACCGACGGCCTTACCATCACGGCGGGCCTCAACTACACCAAGGACAAGAAGAAGTACCACACCGACGTCGTCTCGAACGAGTTCTTCTCGGCGTTGCAGCTGTCGAATTTCGTTGCACCGGCAACGAATGTCCTGGTGGCGCAGCAGGTGGGCGGAATTCTTGGCGTTCCGGGCGGTATCGCCAACCCGACGCAGATTGCGGGCTTTGCTGCGGCGCAACCGGCAGCCTTTGCGCAAATACAGGCTGGATCGTCTGCGGCGGCCAACCAGCTTACATCACTGTCGGCACTGCAGTTCCTGCCTCCCTTCCTCAACGTGCCGAACGCGGTGGAGGGCAACAAGCTGAAGGACGACGACCTCTCCTATACCCTGCGCATCGCCTATGACGTAAACGACGATATCAACGTCTATGCAAGTTATGCGACCGGCTACAAGGCGAGTTCAATCAACCTGTCGCGTGACAGCCGTCCGTTCCCAGAGGACCGCGCCGCCATCCAGTCGGCAGGGCTGAACCTGCCAAACCTGACCTATACCTCGCGCTATGCGGGGCCAGAGGATTCCACGGTTTGGGAAGCGGGCCTCAAGGCCAACTGGGGCCTCGTCACCGCCAACGTCGCTGTGTTCAAGCAGGAGATCAAGGGCTTCCAGTCGAACATCTTCACCGGCACCGGCTTCGTCCTGACCAATGCCGGCAAGCAGTCGACTTTCGGCATCGAGTTTGAAGGATCGGCCAAGCCTGTCGATGAGCTGACGCTGAATCTTGCCGTGACCTACCTTGATCCCAAGTTCGACAGCTTCAAGATATCCGCATTCGGAGACCTGTCGGGCACTACACCTGCCGGTGTCCCGCCGCTGACGGCGGTGTTTGGCGCCACATGGGACCAGCCGCTGGGTGATGGCGGAGATCACCTGATCCTGTCAGGGACGTTCCATTATGAAGCTGCCTATCAGCCGGTCGAGGGTCTGCCGGGCTTCCTGGTCCGCGCACCGGACGGCAGCTTCACACCTGCATCGGTGCAGGCGGCTCTGCTGGCGGGTCGTACCTACAAGCGCGATACGAGCGAGCTCAACGGATCGCTCACCTGGGCGATGGCTAACGGGCTTGAGCTGTCGGTCTGGGGCCGCAACATCCTGGACGACCGCTACATCATCCAAGTCTTCGATTCACCGGCACAGGCTGGCTCGGTATCGGGCTATCCGAACCAGCCGCGCACATATGGCGTGGCTGCCCGTTTCCGCTGGTAAGGCAAGAGAACATTGATTCAGTAAGGGAAAGGGGGGTGCAGCCCCCCTTTTTTGTTTGCCATGCAAGCAGATTTGTGATGCCTTTCCGCCTCCTTTCGATGGGATGGACAAGAGGGGGAAGTTACATGGAATGGATGATCCTGCCGTATAAGCGGTATTTCGATTTCAGCGGTCGATCGCGCCGCAAAGAATACTGGATGTTCTTTCTTTTCGTTTTCATCGTCGAAGCGATCATATTTTCGATCATCTTCTCGCAAGTGCCCTTCACCGAAGATGCAATAGCGGCCATGGAGACTAATGGCCCAAGCGGCCTGTTCTTCTGGGGCTTTGCGCTGCTGGGGATATTCGGCCTGGCGACGATTATTCCGTCAATCGCCGTACAAGTTCGCCGGTTTCACGACCAGGACAAGTCGGGCTGGATGGTCCTGCTTAATCTGGTGCCGGCCATCGGCGGCTTGATCGTGCTTGTCTTCATGTTCCTCGAAGGCACCAAGGGGCCGAACCGCTATGGCCCCGATCCCAAGGATCCGGCGGGCGCCGCGGTTTTCGCCTAAAGCTCTCGCAATGCCTGAGCCGGCTTCGCCCGCAATAGCGGTAACGAGCCGGCCAGTGCGAAGCCAAGTACCAGCAGCAGTCCCGCAGCCAGCACCACGACAACGCGGGGCCAGTCGGGCAGCCAAGCGAACTCGAACAGCTGGGTCATGACCAGCCAGCCAATTGCGCTGCCCAGCACCAGCGCCACCAGCGCCAACGCGACAGCGAGCAGTCCGTACTCCGCCATCTGCAGCAGCAGCAATTGGCGTCGACTGGCGCCCAGTACCCGCAGGACGACATTGTCATAAAGGCGGCTGGCCCGCGCCGCCGCAATAGCTCCGGCCAGTACCGCCAACCCGGCCAGCACCGCGACAGAAGCCGCAGCAAGGATCGCCGTCGACATCTGCGAAAGAAGCGCGCGTGCGTCCCGCAGCAGGTTGCCGACTTCTATCACCGAGGTCGAAGGAAACGCGCGAACAAGGCGCGGCAGGAGGCCCCCGCGCTCCGTTCCTGGGGCAAGGTTGATGGTCGCCGCAAGGTTATGCGGCGCGTCGGACAGGGCATTGGGCGAGAAGACGAGCACATAGTTGAAGCCCATGCTGTCCCAGTCGATGCGGCGGATGGAGGCGATGCGGGCGCTGCGCTCTACGCCAAGCAGCCCGACGGTGATCTTGTCGCCGATCTTCAGGTCGATGGCATTGGCAAGCTCGTCATCGACAGAGACGAGCGGCTCGCCCTTATAGTCCTTGGGCCACCACTTGCCCTCGACCAGACTGTTCCCCTCTGGCAGGGTATCGGAATAGGTCAGCCCCCGCTCGCCGCGCAGTGCCCATGCGTTGTCGGGTATCTCCGCAAGATCGGAAATGTGCGTCATGCTCCCTTCCGGCCCATAGGCAAGGATGCGTCCGCGCAGGGCCGGAACGGTGCGGATCTTCGC
>JBEVKC010000013.1:0-10249 GCA_040509895.1 Novosphingobium sp.
TGCATTCCGGACGAAATCCGGACAACGGCCGGTTTGTCGTATCGACCATGCGCGCGCGGCGCATCCTCGCGCTGATGCTCACTTGCGGTCACTATGACCAGTCGGGCGAGTTCGCCTTCCGTGTCGGCCTGCCCGGCAAATCGGGCGTGGGCGGCGGCATCCTGACTATCGCGCCCGGCGTTGCTTCTATCGCAGTCTGGTCGCCGGGCCTCAACGAGCAGGGCAATTCGCAACTCGGTACGCTTGCGCTGGAACGGCTTGTCCAGCGAACCGGCTGGTCGGTGTTCGATCCGGTTTTCGTTGGAGAGGCCTAACCCGCCGCGCTGATGCCCAGCCGTTCTTCGAGGCGGGAGATTGCCGTTGGCGCCTTGGCGCCGCCTTGGCGCCAACCCTTTTCTATGCGGACAAGGCGCGCGTAGAACCGCTCGGTCGCGCCGACCAGCTCCCTTGTCCCGGCGTCGAGCAGGGCAAGGCGTTCGGCGTCGGCACCCGGATAATTCTGCGTAAGCCGTGCCTGGCGCAGCAGTTGGAACTCTGTCAGCTCGCCATTGAAATAGGCACGATAGTTCAGCAGCCAGGCCAGCGCATGCATCATGCGCGTGGTCGTGCGCAGCGCTTCACACGACAGGGCGATGCGGACCAGATCTTCGTCATCGCGGTCTGTCACCGGGCGCATTGCTTTTTCGAACGCGGTCCGGGCCTCATCGGCAAGGATTAGCGCCTCGCAATATAGCGCTTCGATAATACGCGGGTTGATGGCGACCGGTTGGGACATTGGGTCCATGCGATAAGCTCCTCAATCCATCTCATGCAATCGGCGATTCGCAGCGTGACCACACCATTTTGGGACAGTGTTTTCGAACAGTGCGAATTCGGTACTGTCAGGCGATGATATCGGGGATCAGGTAGTCTTCGATCAATGCGATCTGGTCCTTCAGCCGAAGCTTGCGCTTTTTCAGCCGGGCGATCTGAAGCTGGTCGGTACTGCCTGATGCAAGCAGTGCATCGATAGCGGCGTCCAAGTCCCGATGCTCAATTCTGAGCGCGGCCAGACGCTTAGCCATCTCTTCGTCATTTACCATGCCACCCCCAACAGCAGGCCCCGTTCATCCCGCCGTAGAAACGCCTCCGGCGCTTGGGCGCAACCATGTTCCGCTCCATCGAAATGCCGCAAAACCGGCTTCGCAAGATAGGCGGGTTGTGATGATATGGCAATCACGCCGGCCCCCGTTATGCCGAGTCGTAACGGATGTGCCGGACCAAGATGGAGGACCGTCGATGGACACTTCGCATGTCAGCAGCCTGCAGCTCAAACACGCCGGACTGGAGCGCAAGCTTGAGGAGGAATTGAGCCGCCCATTGCCTGACGACGCGGTGATCCAGCAACTGAAGAAGCAGAAGTTGCGCCTCAAGGAAGAGATCGAGCACATTCCGCTCCGGGCTTAGTGCTGGTTTTGCCATCTGCCGGTTTTTGAATGCCGCTGTTGCTTGCCGCGTTTCCAAAGCCTCGGCTTTGGGTTAGTCGTGACGCATGCTTGCCTCAGCCGCCGCCTCGTCCCGGAAGATCCTGCTCAGCCTTCATGATGTGATGGCATCGCGAAATAACGCGCAGGCCAAGCTCAACACGGTAGTCGATGTGATCGGCCAGGGCCTCAACAGCGAGGTGTGCTCGATCTACCTGCTGCGCGAGGGTTTCCTTGAACTGTTCGCCACCAAGGGGCTGGCGCAGGAAGCCGTGCACGTCACCCGCTTGGCTGTCGGCGAAGGGCTTGTCGGCACCATCGCCAAGGACGTCGACACGCTGAACCTTGCCGAGGCGACGGCGCATCCGGACTTCTCGTACCGGCCGGAAACGGGGGAGGACAAGTTTCACTCCTTCGCCGGTGTGCCGATCGTGCGGCGTGAACGCGCCGTCGGTGTACTCTGCGTCCAGCACGTCGAACCGCGCCGGTATGAAGAGGTCGAGATTGAGACGCTGCAGACTGTGGCGATGGTCCTGTCAGAGCTGATCAACAACGCCGAACTTGTCGATGAGGAAGAGGCGGGGGCGCTTTCACCCCAGCTTTCCGGCCCGCAGCGGCTCACTGGCCTCACGCTGGTCAAGGGGCTCGCCAGCGGGGTCGCCGTGTTCCACCAGCCGCGCGTCACCATCGAACACGTCATGGCCGACGATACCGAGGCGGAGCGCCAGCGCGTCTACCTCGCCTTTGACAAGATGCGCGACCAGATCGAGCGCATGGCCAGCCAGGCAGAGTTCGGCATGGGCGGCGAGCATGAGGAGGTTCTCGAGACCTACCGCATGTTCGCCTATGACGAAGGCTGGGCGCGGCGCATCAACGAGGCGATTGATTCCGGCCTCACCGCCGAAGCTGCGATAGAGCGTGTCCAGCAGCGCACCCGCATGCGCATGCGCCAGATCGATGACCCGCTGCTGGCAGACCGCATGCACGACCTGGAGGATCTTTCCAACCGGCTGCTGCGGATCGTCTCGGGCCAGCTGGGCACAGCGGCCAGCCAGGGTCTGCGCGGCGACGCCATCCTTATCGCCCGCAACCTCGGCCCCGCGGAACTGCTGGAATACGACAAGCGGCGGCTGAAGGGCGTGATCCTTGAGGAAGGTTCGCTCACCGCGCACGTCGTCATCGTCGCGCGGGCCATGGGCGTGCCGGTACTTGGCCGGGTGCGGAACCTGCGCGGTATGATCCGCGAGGGCGACCACCTGCTGCTTGACGCCGACCAGGGCACCGCCGACATCCGCCCGCTGCCCCCGCTGGTCGAGGCATTCGAAGCGCGCTTTGCCAAGAATCGCGAACGGCAGGCCGGCTATGCCGCGCTGCGCGATGTCGAGCCCTTCACGCGTGACGGCACGCGCATCACGGTAATGATCAACGCCGGACTGCGCGACGACATGCCGAACCTGAGCCTTACGGGCGCCGACGGCATCGGCCTGTTCCGCACGGAATTCCAGTTCCTCGTTTCCGCGACCTTGCCGCAGCGGGAACGCCAGACGCGCCTCTACCGCGATGTGCTGGAACAGGCAGGCGACAAGCCGGTGATTTTCCGCACGGTGGACATCGGCGGCGACAAGATCCTGCCCTACCTGCGCCACACGGGCGGCGACGGAGAGGAAAACCCGGCGATGGGCTGGCGCGCGCTTCGTGTCGCCCTGGACCGCGACGGGCTGCTCAAGGTTCAGGCACGCGCCCTGATCGAAGCCGCCGCCGGGCGCACGCTCAACGTCATGTTCCCGATGGTTTCCGAACCGTGGGAGTTCGACGCCGCACGCGCCGTGTTCGAGAAGCAGTACCAGTTCCTCAAAAGCCAGAAGAAGATGCTGCCGGACGTGATCCGCTATGGCGCCATGCTGGAAGTCCCGGCGCTGGCAGAACAGCTTGACCTGCTGGCTCCAAAGGTCTCGTTCCTGTCGATCGGCACGAACGACCTCACCCAGTTCCTGTTTGCCGCAGACCGCGCTAATCCCAAGCTGGCGGAACGTTACGACTGGCTCAGCCCATCGATCCTGCGTTTCCTGAAGCGCATCGTCAATTCCGTCGCGGGCTATCCCATAGACATCACCGTCTGCGGCGAGATGGGCGGGCGCCAGCTTGAGGCGCTGGCCCTGCTGGGCCTTGGCATCCGCCGCCTTTCGATCACGCCAGCGGCGGTAGGTCCGATCAAGGAACTTGTACGCCGCATCGATCTGAACGAAATTGGCGATGCCATGACAAAGTGGCTTGCCTCGCCCCCGCCGAACCTGCGGCAGGCCCTGCTGGACTGGGCCGGCGAACACGGCCTTGCGGTAGATTGACCATTTCATCGTGGATATTGCCCAACTCCACGGAATTCGCCTCGCTGACCACAGCGGAAATGCGCGGCAATCCTTGACTCCGGCGGGGAACAGGGTTCTGTCCACCGCAACAGGGTTGCCAACAACAATTATTGCCAAACAGGATCGGGATGGCTGAAATTCAGGATTCGCCAGAGCAGATGACGCATAGCGGCGTCGCGGCACGCCTTCGTGCCGCACGCGAGCAGGCTGGTTTTAGCCGCCCGGATGTTGCAGCACGCACCAAGATACCGGAACGCCACCTGATCTCGCTGGAGGCTGGCGACTTCAACGCCGTGGGCGGCCGCGCATATGCCATCGGGTTCACCCGCAGCTATGCCCGTGCAGTCGGGTTGGACGAGGCAGAGATCACGTCGGAACTGCGCGCCGAACTTGGAGCGTCAGAGTCTGACGACGATCGCCGGCAGCCTACCAAGTTCGAACCCGGCGATCCTTCGCGAATTCCGGGCCGCGGGACCGCTTGGATCGCGGCGTTGGGCGCCGTGGCGGTTATTGTCGCTGGCATCACGCTGTGGCGGAACTACAGTGCGCCGCCCGTTACGCTTCCCTCCCTGGTTGAGGAAGAGTCTGCTCCCGCTGTGGCGACGCAGGAAGCTCCGCCCACAGCGGCTGCCCAGCCCGGCGTACAGGAGCCCGTGGTATTCACCGCCCTTGAAGAAGGCGTTTGGGTGAAGTTCTACGACGCACAGGGCAACCAGCTTATGCAAAAGCTGATGGCCAAGGGTGAGGCCTATACAATTCCGGCCGAAGCGCAGGGGCCGCTGATCTGGACCGCACGCCCCGACGCACTGCAGGTTAGCGTAGGCGGCCGGGTGCTGGCACCGCTGGCCGACAGGCAGGTGACGATCAAGGACGTGCCGGTATCGGCCGCCGCCCTTCTCGCCCGTGGCACAGCAAGCTCCCCTCCTGCATCGTTCGCTCCCAGCGCGGTTCCCACTGCAAGCCCGCAGGCAGTGAATGAGGATGCATCGCGCGTGGTGACGGCAGCGCCGCTTCCCACCTTCGCACCGCAAGCTTCCACTGTTTCCCGCTAGCCCCGGGTCGACAATGGGGCGGCCTGTGGTGCAGACTCTGCAGGGTGCGGGGATTCAGGCGGCGACAACGCCATCGCCCCCGCCGGGTCACGAATGGAGCAGGACGGCAATGAATAAACTGCTTGGCCAGGGCCGCCGGGCAAAGGCGAGGGCAATTACCGCCCTGGCATTGGTGATGGCCACATCGTCAATTCCCGCGATGGCGCAGAGCACGTCGCCTGACGCGCGTATACAGCGCATGGAATCGGAAATCCGCGCCCTTCAGCGCAAGGTTTTCCCGTCCAGCGACGGCAAGACCTTCACGCCGGAAATTGCGCCTTCCACGGCCCCGCGACCGACCACAGGCCAGCCGGCGACCACTGCGATGACCGATCTGCTCACGCGTATGGACGCGCTTGAGGGGCAGTTGGCGCAGCTTACCTCTCAGGTTGAGCAGAACAGCAATAAGATCGCGCAGATCGAAGCCCGGCTTGGTGTACAGGAAGGACCAGCGGCACCGCTAATCACGCCGCCTGCAGGCAGCGCCGCCCCGGCACCTGCGGTAACGCCGCCGCCCGCAGCAACCACGAACCTGTCCGCGATGACAGGCGGTGCCGCTGCCCCCAAGCCTATCGCACCCGCGCCAAAGCCCGCCTTGACCCCAGCAAGCACGACCAAGACGACCCCAGCTTCCGCACCTTCCGCGCAGCGGCTTGCCGCTGTCCGCGCGATCGAAAAGCCGCAGACCGGCGATGCCCCGGAAGACGAATATGCCTATGGCTTCCGCCTGTGGGAGGCGAAGTTCTATCCGGAGGCGCAGCAGCAGCTGAAGTTGCTGCTCGAAAAGTATCCGCGCTATCCGCGCATCAGCTACGCGCGCAACCTGCTGGGCCGAGCCTATCTTGACGATGGCAAGCCGCGCGATGCAGCAAACTGGTTCCTGCAGAACTACCAAGGGAACAAGAATGGCGAGCGTGCGCCCGACAGCCTGTTGTACCTGGCCGAATCCATGCGCCGCCTGAAGGACAGCAACCGCGCCTGCATCGCACTGGCCGAATTTGGCGAGACCTATTCCGCCGAAGCCGCCAGCCGGCTCAAGGGTCAGTACGACCAGACGCGCGCTGCGGTGAAGTGCAATTGATAGCCCGCTTCCGCCTGATCCGGCACTGATCGACCGCTTTCGCCAGAGCCTCTCCGCGCTCTGGCCTGAAGGCGGGCGGCTTGGTGTGGCCGTATCGGGCGGGCCGGACAGCATGGCGCTGTTGCTGCTTGCGGCAGAGGCGCTTCCCGGAAAGGTAGAGGCCGCGACAGTCGATCATGGACTGCGGCCCGAAAGCGCCGAAGAGGCGCTGATGGTCGCCCGCGTCTGTGAGGCGCTTGGCGTTCCCCACGCCGTCTTGCCGGTCACTTTGGCGGCCGGAAACCTTCAGTCAGAGGCCCGCGCGGCACGTTATGCGGCGCTTGCCGGTTGGCTTGAAAGCCGGGGCCTTTCCGCCTTGGCCACAGCCCATCATGCCGACGATCAGGCAGAGACGTTGCTGATGCGGCTCAACCGGGCCAGCGGCGTCTCAGGGCTTGCCGGGGTCCGGCCACGCGGAATCGTTCCGGGGAGCGCCATCGCGCTTGTCCGGCCGCTGCTGGACTGGCGGAGGAACGAACTGGCCGCAATCGTCGCGGAGGCGGGCATCGATCCGGTTCAGGATCCGAGCAATGAATCCGACCGCTTTGACCGAGTTCGTATCCGCAAGGCACTGGCGGACAGCGACTGGATCGACGTTCCGGCGCTGGCTACCAGTGCTGCAAACCTTGCCGACGCAGATGTTGCACTCACTTGGGCGGTTGCACGCGAATGGAAAGAGGAGGTCAGCTGGGAAGGTGAAATAGCGCTCTATTGCCCCGTTGCGCCCCGCGCCATCGCACTTGGCGTGCTGGCACTGATTGTGGAGCAACTGGGCTGCGGTCCGGCCAGGGGAGGGGCCGTGGCCCGCCTTTACGACGCGCTGCTGACCGGCAAACCCGCAACACTGGCTGACGTCGCCGCCCGCCCCACAAAACAGGGCTGGCGTTTCCGCAAGGCCCCGGCCCGGCGATAAGGCATAAACGGAAAGCATAAGGGGCGAGGCACCCTTTGGCGCCCCGCCCCTTGTCAGCTTGCGACGGAACCCCCCGTTACATCGCAAGCCCGACGAAGTGGTCTGCCGACAGCGCGAAATTGCTGTCCAGCACAAGCCGGAAATCTGCCGCCAGATTGGCGTTGACGTTCGCCTCGATCACCGTGTGGCCGGATACATCGACAAACGAGCGCAGCTGACCAGCCGCGGTGAAGGTGTTCATTTGCACTGAGAGTTGACCCGGAAGGGGTAATAATTTTCACTGAGAAGGCCATGGGCAAGGCTGGCCAGCTCGCCGAGCGCCTGCTGCGCCTTGATCTCATCATCCTCGATGAACTGGGCTACCTGTCGTTCAGCCCTTCGGGCGGCGCCTTGCTGTTCCACCTGCTCAGCAGGCTCTACGAGCGCACCAGCATCGTCATCACCACCAACCTCCGCTTCAGCGAATGGTCAGGCGTGTTCGGCGACGCCAAAATGACAACAGCCCTGCTCGACCGGCTCACCCATCACTGCCACATCCTCGAAACCGGCAACGACAGCTACAGCTACAGGTTCCGTACCAGCACCGCTCTACCCACAGCCGCAAAGGAAACATCTCCCGCTTGACCCATGATACAAATCACGAAACATTGCCGTCCCACCGGGTCCCTTCTTGGTGAAAATCCCGGGTCAACTCCCAGTGCAAATAAACAGTCCAGAGCGCATCGCGGCCGGCACGGCGAGGCTGGTTGCGACCGATGCCGACCTCATCGTCGCCGAAACTGCCCGCCTGCTGGACGACGATGCCGCTTATCGGGAGATGGCGCAGGCTCATAATCCCTTGGCGACGGCAAGGCGGCGGAAAGCATTGCGGCAATCATCGCCCGCCTGCACCGCGCCTGATACTCAATCCGGCTCCTGCGCGCTTCCCAGCAGCCTCGCCACCCATCTGCTTCGCGGGTGCTGGTCACAGAAGGTCAGGATCGCAACCGTGATGGGCATGGCCAGCAGCGTGCCGAGGAGCCCCCACATGAAGGTCCAGAAGAAGATGACAAACAGCACCAGCGTGGGCGAAACGGAGAGCGCGTTTCCTGCCACCATGGGCTCTATATAGCTGCCCACTATGAACTGGATGACGTTCAGGCCGATGAATACCAGGATGACGGCCTGCCATGTCTCAAAGGTTGTCATGGCCACCATCGTCGGCAAGAGCGTCGCGAAGAACGGCCCAATGAACGGCAGGTAATTAAGCGCAAAGGCGATGATCCCCCATTCGTTGGCATGAGGCAGGCCGACGATGCGCGCGAAAGCCCAGACCAGCAGGCCCGTCAACGCGCTCATCATCGTGCGCACCTTCAAGTAACGCCGGTACTTGCTTGCGATGATGCGGCTGCCGTCCAGCAGGACTCGCGCCGCCTCCCGGTTTTCCATCGCCGCTATTTTCCGGCGGAAGTCCCCCACTTCCAGAAGGCCGAGCAACAGGTAGGTAACGACGATGATCCAGAACACCATCGTGGTTTGCACGCGCCCGCCGAAATAGCGGGCAGCGGTAATCATCCAACGCGAATCGAAATGTTCGGCCCACATGCCCGCGATGGAAATGCCCTGACCATCAAGCCAGTCCGCCGCGCTCTGGTACATGAGTTCGTACCGCGCGGCGTCCATCATGATCGAGCGACCCACACGCCCCACGGCCCAAATGACGAGCGAGCCAAATACAAAGGCAACCGCAAGCGTGAAAAGCAGGGTCAACGCCAGCGCCGCCAGCTGCGGCATGCGCGTCTGCAGCGCCTCCTGAAATGGCCAGACAAGCGCCATGACAAAAAGCGCAGTGGCAAGCGGGGCAAAGACGCTGCTGGCAAACCACGCGACCACAGCAAGCAATACCACCGCAATAATGCACAAGGGAGCGCTGACGGCGGTGTCTGCTTTCATTCCGGTATCCCCTGACGCACAGCAGCGCAAGATGACTGCGGGACACTTACATTAGGCCGGGGTGTCTCAACCGCAAGATAATCAAGGACTCAGTCAAGTATCGGCCGCACCATTGGCCAGAATGTGCGCGCCGGACACCCAGCTTGCCTCAGGGGAAGCGAGGAACGCCACGACGGACGCGATCTCTCCCGCCTTGCCGATCCGTTTAAAGGGCGATGCGTTTTCAAAAAAGGCCCGGTGCGCGGGGGAATTGTCCATCATCCCCGGACTGGTCGCGCCCGGGATCACGGTGTTGACGGTAATATCGCGCGCGCCCAGCTCTCGGGCCCAGCTTTCCGTAAAGCTTTCGACTGCCCGCTTGGCCGCAGAGTAGAGGCCCGCCCCTGCCATCGGGTATTTCGCCACGCTTGAGCTGAAGTTGATGATCCGCCCGCCGTCGCGCAGCCGCGTTGCCGCTTCGCTGGCGATGTAGAGCGGACCCAGCATGTTGATGCCGAATATCGCGTCGACATCCTCATCACTCAGGTCCGCGAGTTTTCCACTGCCGCTGACGCCGGAATTGTTGACCACGATATCGAGCTGGCCGGGATCTCGGTCGATTGCCCGGAACATGGCCGCCACTTCCGCGCGGCTGGAAATGTCGGCCTGATAGGCGACGGCCGTTCCGCCATTGCGTTCGATTTCGGCAACGGTCTCGACGGCGCCGGCCTTGCTGCTGGCGTAGTGAACCACAAGGATCGCGCCGTCATGGGCCAGCCGCAGGGCGATCTCCCGGCCGATACCCCGGCCCGCCCCGGTCACCAGCGCGACTTTGCCTGCTAGAGCCTTGCTCATCCTTGTCCCTTTCAGTCTTATGCCTGGCCGAGCGCCGCCTCGGGATCGGCCTCCCAAACCCCCTTGCCGATCAAGGAGGCCATGACCTTGATGGTGAGATCCTCGACCCGGGCCGATGCGTGGGTGACGACCTGCGCGGGATTGCGAACAAGGCACAACGTGCGCCGCAACGCTCCGCCCCCAAGCCTTGCGAAGCTCAATTTTCCTTCAGCCAGTTCGTCACTGACCGCAGGTTTCGACAGGATCGAGTAGCCGTGGCCGTTGGCGACCAGTCGTGCGATCGTGCCGACGGCGTCGATTTCCTGCGTAACGCGATAGGTGAAGCCCTGGCGCTGCGCCTCCTGATCGATCAGTTTGCGCAATCCGTGCGGCTGTCCAAAAGTGATGAGCGGGAAATCCTTCAGTCCAGACAGCGGAATGTCAGGCGCGTCCTCGTTGCTCGTGCCGAAACGCCCCGCAGGCCCGACAAGGTACATTTCCTCGCTGGCGAGACCCCGTGCCGAAAGATGGCGGATCGGCCCGAAGTCATA
>JBEVKC010000014.1:0-25854 GCA_040509895.1 Novosphingobium sp.
CCGGTCTGCTTGCTTTTGCCGCACTCGACCTGTGGCCACGAGCATTGGCTACGGCGAGCGACATCGATTCCGTTTGCGTCGGCGTGGTTGAAGAGAACGCCGCACTTAACGGCATCAGCATGGGTGCAAGGGCTGGCGAACTGACCATGCTGGTGGCAGACGGCATGGACCACCCGTTGCTCAAGGCACGAGGGCCATACGACGTCGTTATCGCCAATATCCTTGCCGGGCCGTTGATTTCGCTGGCGCCCGACTTCGCCTCATTGCTGGTGCCGGGCGGACACCTGCTGCTGGCGGGATTGCTGGAAACGCAGGAAGCACAGGTGCGTGCAGCTTGCCGCCGCGCTGGACTGCGCCTCGCCGCGCGAATGGTGAACGGTGACTGGTCGATCCTTTGGATGCGCAAGCGGGCCAATGCGCATATTCACTCGGGGCGGATCGGGGCGCTGCCCAGCTGGGCCAAGGGCTGGTGACAGTATGCTCACTCTTCCCACGAGGAGGGCGAGCAGACCCCTATACGTACATGCCCTCGCGCAGGTTAAATCCGCGCTCCACCCAGCACTTGAGCGCACACAGCATCTGCGACCAGCCCATGCAATTGCCATAGGATGACTTGAGGCCGCCCGGCGTATCGCGCCATCCGCTTTCGGTGATCGTCACCAATGTACGGCCATCGTCGAGCGGCTTGAAGTCCATGACCACCTCGGTCTTGTAGTCCTGCCGGCTAGATTCCGTGCTGCCCTCGGGCACGCTTTCGTGGGCCTGCCAGCGCAGAACGATGCGCTGGTCGTCGATCACTTCAACAATCTCGACCGGAAAGGCACCCGGGAAATCGGCAAAGTCCCACTGCACGGTCGCCCCGGTTTTCATGCGCCCGACCGCACCGCCAGTGGTGAAGTAGTTCGACAGCTTGGCCGGGTCGACAACAGCCTCGAACACCTCGTGCACCGGCTTCGAGATATGGGCGGACACCGTGAACTTCAGTTCCATGGGCCATCTCCTCTTGAGTCGCGATCTATTATGTTATATATTTATAACATGTCAATCGATCCTGACGACCGGACATTCAAGGCGCTTTCCTCCCCCGTTCGCCGCCGCCTGCTGGACCTGCTGAAGGACCACCCGATGACAACGGGTGCGCTTTGCTCAGAGGCGCCTGAACTGGATCGCTGCACGGTCATGCAACACCTGAAAGTGCTGGAAGATGCCGACCTGCTGATTGTCGAGCGCCGTGGCCGGGAGCGGTGGAATCACCTTAATCCGCTGCCCATCCACAACATTCACGAACGATGGATCGGGCCCTATGCTGCAAAAGCTGTCGGGCTTCTGGACCGGCTGAAAGGCGACATGGAAACGGGATCGTGAAATGCCCTCGCCGAGCCTGGTGGGTCCTCCTCGCCCGCGACGTAGTGGGCGGGCTAGTGCTTGTGCTGGGGCTTTTCCTGCTTTCGGCTTGGTTCGGTTCGTCGATCCCACGCAATCGCGACTGGCGCGAGACACCCGGGGGCGTGGAGATCATGGTCGAAAGCAATAGCATCCACACCGCCATTGTCATGCCGCTGGTGACACCACAAAAAGACTGGCGGAAGGACTTTCCCTCAAGCGAACTCGCCGCGCCTTACGATCCCTATACCCATGTCTCAGTGTCATGGGGCGAGCGACAGGTGTTTCTTGAAACGCCAACCTGGGCGGACCTTTCGCCGCTGACCGTGCTGCGCATTATCGGTATTGGCGGTGATGGGTTGCTGCACGTCGCCCACTATGTTCGCCCCGCACCCGCCGAGAATATCCGTCCGTTGCGGATCAACGAGGCAGAATATGCCCGGCTCGTCGCGCGGATAGAGGCATCGCTGCCATCTTCTGCCACGCGAAAGCGCCATCGCGGCTATGGCGCCCACGATGTATTCTACGATGCGCCGGGACGGTATACCGCACGCAACACCTGCAATCAGTGGACCAGCGATACTCTTGCCGCCGCTGGCATCCGAACCGGCTGGTGGACGCCCTTTGCCGGCGGCGTCATGAAATGGGTTCCGAAACCCGCAAACGAGGGCTAGCACGCTGTCCGACGTTCAGTGGCTAGACGAAGGAGGACGCGTTGGAAGTTATCCTTATGGCGGTCGGCGACGACAGGCCGGGTCTGACCCAGTCACTGGCTGACGCGATTGTCGAGGCAGAAGGCAATTGGCTGGAAAGCCACTTCGCCACGCTGGGCGGCAAATTTGTCGGGTCCGTGCTGGTTGAGCTTCCGCCAAGCAAGATTGACCAGCTTGAAGAAGCAGCCGGACGCATGGACGCCTCCGGCTTTAGGGTCAGCGTACTGCCCACCGCGACCGGAATGACCCCGGCAGGCCAGCCACTGCGTTTCGAGTTGGTCGGCAAGGACCGGCCTGGAATTGTGCGCGAGGTATCGACTGCGCTCGCCGGACTTGGCGTAAGCATCGACGACCTTGAGACTGGCACAGAGGAAGGCGCCATGTTCGGCGGCACACTGTTCCGCGCCAAGGCACAGGTACTGGTGCCAAAAGGGACTGCGCTGGAGGATGTTCGTGCCGCGTTGGAGAACATCTCCGGCGAGATCATGGTGGATATAGAGGACTAGCCTGCCGCCTTGACGATCTCGGCCCAGGCGGCCTCGTCGATCACTTGGATCCCGAGGGCCGCGGCCTGCTTCAGCTTTGATCCTGCCCCCGGCCCGGCGACGACAAGGTCCGTCTTTGCCGAAACCGATCCTGCCGCCTTGGCGCCCAAGGCCTCGGCCTGAGCTTTTGCTTCGTCGCGGCTCATCGTTTCGAGCTTGCCGGTGAACACTACGGTCTTGCCGGCGACGGCGCTATCTCTGGTTTCGACGATGTAAGGCGGCGGGTTGGTTTCGGTCAGGATGTCATCCCAGACATCAACGTTGTGCGGTTCGTGGAAGAAGTCGCCCAATGCTTCGACTACAACGGGACCGACGCCGTCAATCGAGGTCAATTCGGCCAGCGCATCGGCATCGCCAGAATGCGCCTTTTCCGCCGCGTCCCGAAGCGCCGGCAAGGTAACGAGACGCTTGAGCAGATCGCGCGCAGTGACTGCGCCAACGTGGCGTATCCCCAAGCCAAACAACAGGCGAGCAGCATCGGGAGAGCGCTTCGCCTCGATAGCTGCCAACAGGTTGTCCACAGACTTGTCCTTCCACCCCTCGCGGCCGACGATCTCCTCACGGCGACGGCGGAGGCGGTAGATGTCGGCGGGGCTTTCGAGCCAGCCGAGCGAAAAGAACTCGGCAATGGTCTTTTCGCCAAGCCCTTCAATATCTAGCGCGGCGCGGCTGACGAAGTGACGCAGTCGCTCGGTACGTTGGGCCGGGCAGATCAGCCCGCCGGTGCAGCGGACATCGACTTCACCCTCTTCCGCCACCGCTTCGGACTGGCATTCCGGGCAATGGTCGGGGAATGCGTAAGGCGTGCGCGGTTCCTCACGCGTGAGATTGTCGACCACCTGCGGGATAACGTCGCCCGCGCGCTGCAGCACGATCCTGTCGCCCACGCGCAGGCCGAGGCGGGCAATCTCATCCCGGTTGTGCAGCGTGACATTGGTGACTGTAACGCCGCCGACCAGCACCGGGCGCAACCGCCCGACAGGAGTCAGCTTGCCGGTGCGACCTACCTGAATGTCGATGGCCTCTATGGTTGTCTCGGCGCGCTCGGCAGGGAACTTGTGCGCAAGGGCCCAGCGCGGTGATTTGGCGACGAAGCCCAGCCGCTCCTGCCAGTCGAGCCGGTCAACTTTGTATACGACGCCGTCGATCTCGTAGGGCAAACCCGGTCGCGCGGCCTGAATGCTGCGATAATGCTGCACCATCTCCGCCACCGAAGTGCAGCGCGAAAGCACGGGTGATACTGGCACGCCCCATCCGGCAATGCGGCGCATCATCTCGAACTGGGTGACCTCAGCAACTTCGCTTGCCGCGCCCCAACCGTGGGCGAAAAACCGTAGCGGGCGCTTTGCCGTGATGGCAGCATCCTTCTGGCGTAGCGAACCTGCCGCAGCATTTCGCGGATTGGCGAATTGCCGAATCTTGGCGGGATCAAAGACCTCCCCGCTCGCCTCCGCCTTCGCTTCACCTTCTGCCATCAGTTGTGCATTGAGCGCAGCAAAAGCATGTTTTTCCATGTAAACTTCGCCGCGTATTTCAAACACGGCGGGTGCATTGCCATGCAGCATTTGCGGGATATCAGCAATGTGCGCGACATTGACCGTGACATCCTCACCCACCTGCCCATCGCCTCGCGTGGCTGCACGCACCAGCTTGCCGTTTTCATAGCGCAGCGAGCATGACAGGCCGTCGATCTTGTCCTCCGCTGTCATCGCCACTTCGGCATCGACGGGCAGGTTCAGGAAGCGGCGGACGCGCGCAGCGAATTCCTCCACCTCCTCGTCGGAAAACGCATTGTCGAGGCTCATCATGCGAACCTCGTGCCGCACCTTCGAGAGCGGCGACGAGGACACGTCATTGCCTACCTTGCGGCTTGGACTGTCGGCACGAACCAGATGCGGGAACGACGCCTCAAGCTCCGCATTGCGGCGCACCAGCGCGTCGTATTCGGCATCGCTGATCTCGGGCGCGTCCTGCGTATGATACAGCCGGTCATGCCGCGCGATTTCCTTCGCGAGGCGCATCAGCTCATTGGCGGCATCGGCTTCGGAGAAATCAAGAGTCACTTACGCACCCGAGCCACTTCACACTCCCTCCAGCAGCCTGTCAGCCTGAGCCCGCGCCTCGGCGGTAATTTCCGCACCGGAAAGCATCCGTGCGATCTCCTCCTGACGGCCACCCGCATCGAGCAAGGTGACAGAGGTACGCGTGACCGTGCCCTCGCTCGACTTGTGGATTACGTAATGCATTCCGCCCCGCGCCGCCACTTGCGGCGAGTGCGTCACGGCAAGGAGTTGCCCGTCGCTCGCCAGTCGCGCCAGCCGTTCACCGATGGCGCTGGCCACGGCGCCGCCGACACCGCGGTCGATTTCGTCGAAAATAACCGTCGCAGCGCCGCCCTCTTCGGCCAATGCCACCTTCAGTGCGAGGATAAAACGCGAAAGCTCACCGCCAGAGGCGATCTTGGTCAGCGGCGCAAAGTCGGCTCCGGGGTTGGTGCTGATGAGGAACTCCACTGCATCCACCCCATGCGGTCCCCATCGGTCCTCCGGCAAGCGGATGACACTGGTGCGGAACTTTGCCGCGTCCAGCTTCAGCGGTGCAAGTTCTCCCGCCACTGCCTTGTCCAGCCGCTGCGCCGCTTCCACGCGAGCGATGGACAGCCCCTCTGCCCGCGCCTGGTATTCAAGGCCCTTTTCATGCGCCGTCCGCTCAAGCTGCACGATGTGCGCTTCGCCGCCCTCAATGGCGTCAAGCTGGGCCCGCATGGAGATCATACGATCGGGCAGGTCATCCACCGTACAGCCATGCTTGCGCGCCGCCGCCCGCAGGTCGAACAGCCGCGTCTCTATGCGATCAAGCGCCTGCGGATCATGCGACAAGGCCTCGCCCGCGCGGGCCAGCCGGTCTTCAGCCTCCCCCGCTTCAATCACAGCGCGGTCCAGCGCCTCCAACGCTTCGGCGAGCAGCGGGTGTTCGCTGGCAATTCGGTCCAACCGCCGCGCTGCACTGCGCAGGCTGGCAAGCGCAGAGTCCGACCCCGCCCACAGATGCTGCAATTCCGCCAGGTCGCCCGACAGGCGCTCCCCCTTTTGCATGGTTGTCCGCACCTCGGCGAGTTGCTCCTCCTCGCCCGCTGCCGGTTGCAATCCATCAAGCTCGGCCAGATGGGCGGTCAGCAAGTCCTGATCGACCGATGCCTGCGCCACCCGTGCGCGCGCTGTTTCCAGTGCATCTTCCGCCACACGCCAGTCACGCCACGCCGCCTCGACCGAAGCCGGATCAGCGCGGGCATAGCGATCCAGCAGCGCACGGTGGCCACGCGGGTTTACCAGCCCGCGGTCGTCATGCTGGCCGTGCAACTCTACAAGATAGCCGCCAAGGTCACGCAGCAGGGCAACGCCAACCGGCTGGTCATTGATGAAAGCACGCGATCCGCCGTCGCTCTTGAGCTGGCGCCGGACGATCAGCGGTTCGCCGGGTTCGATGTCCACCTCGGCATCGCCAAGCAAGGCAGCTATCTCGGCAGGCAGCGCCGCAAATTCGAAGCTGGCGGTAACGCTTGCCTTGTCCTCACCAGCCCGCACCAATGCGCTGTCGGCGCGGTTGCCCAGAACCAGACCCAACGCATCGAGCAGGATCGACTTGCCCGCGCCGGTCTCACCCGTCAGCACACCAAGGCCACCGGAGAAATCGAGCTCAAGCGCCTCGATCAACACGATATTGCGGATGGAAAGGCGAGTGAGCATGTTCGCGTGCTGTTCTAGCGGACTAACGCCGTCGCGTCACGCTGCTTCATGCTCTTCGAAAGGCGGTTCCAGCACGATCGAATCGGCCAGCGTCACGCGATCGAGCATCGTCGCCATCTCGTCCCGCAGTACCAGCATCAGGCCGCGCAATCGGCACTCCGCCTCAGGCAGGCAGTTGTTGCAGTGTTCGTGAGCATTGCGGCTAGCGCATGGCACAAGTGCGAGACTGCCGCGCGTCAATCGGATGATGTCGCCATAACGAATATCTACTGGCGGCAGGGCCAGTTCATACCCGCCCTCACGCCCGCGATGGGATATGACGATTCCTTCCCGAACCATTTCTGAAAGAATGACGGTCAAGAACTTGCGCGGGATATTCTGGCTTAGGGCAATAGCATCCAGACGGACGGCGCCCTGTCGCCAGTTGTCGGCAAGGTGCTGCAGCGCACGAATGGTATAACGAGTCTTCTGCGACAGCATGGCAAGCGCAGGAAAACGCCCATCACAGGTCTATGTCAACCTGCGGGGTAGAAAGAAACGGCGGATATCAGCTCGCAACGGTTTCAGGCGCGTTCTTGCCGATCAACTTATACGCCTTCTCGTACCATTCGGAGTTCGGATAGTTGGTCCCAAGCACCGCCGCCGCCTTCTGTGCTTCCTCTGGAATGCCGATCGCGAGGTAGGATTCAACGAGGCGATAGAGCGCCTCCGGCGTGTGGCTAGTAGTCTGGAAATTGTCGATAACTTCACGGAAACGGATCGTCGCCGCCAGCCACTTGCCCGAACGCTGGTAGGAGCGGCCGATGGTCATTTCCTTACCGGCCAAGTGATCATTCACAAGGTCCAGCTTAAGTCGCGCATCGGCGGCATAACGCGTATCGGGATAGCGGCGCACAACGTCGGTCAGCGCCGTCTTCGCCTGTTCCGTAATCTTCTGGTCGCGCGAGACGTCGCTCATCTGTTCGTAATAGCTCAGCGCGATCAGATAGTAGGCGTAAGGCGCGTCCTTGTTGCCCGGATGGATTGACAGGAACCGCTGCGCCGACTGGATCGACTTGGTGTAATCGCGCGCAACATAGTAGGAAAATGCGCTCATCAGC
Source organism: Novosphingobium sp. (assembly GCA_040509895.1). GTDB lineage: Bacteria > Pseudomonadota > Alphaproteobacteria > Sphingomonadales > Sphingomonadaceae > Novosphingobium. Next base: position 7,488 of record JBEVKC010000014.1, read on the forward strand.
TGGGCACGGCGGGCCCACGGCGAATAGGGATGCTGGCGCTCCACCTCGTCAAACAGAGCTGCCGCTTCGCGAGTCCGTCCCTGATCGAGCCGCTCTTTCGCTGCAGCGTAGAGCGAGTCCACGTCGCGCGCGACATAGGCCGTATCCTTGTTCTTGTTCTTCCCGCCGGCACAACCGGACGTGAGAACAAGCGCCGAGGTGGCGACGGCAAAAACGGCGAGCTTCAGTGGCGATCCAATCTGCATGGCGGGGTCTATAGCCAGCGCTCTCATGAACGCCAAGTGAAGTTAGACAGTTGCACCCCGACATGTTCCATCGGACCGTTACTTCACCTTGTAAGGTGCGAACTCGACAGGGGAGATGCCGGTCTGCTCTCGAAACGAGGGCGCATAATTACCGCCAAGATCGGTAATCCCGTAATGCTTGGCCATATCGGCGCCGACCAGCGTCTTGCCGTTGTAGTCCATCAATTTGGGATCGTTGAACAGCGCGTAGGCTACGTTGCCTGTCAGGCCGGTGGATTCGAGCTGGCCTTCAAGATGCTTGAACTTCTCAGGCTCGGCCGCGATCATCTCAAGCAGCCGCTCAGAAGTCAGTGCCCCCATCCAGATTGAGACTGCAGCGACATTCACCCCCGCATCTGCAAAGTCCACGCCCATGTCGAAGGCCATCTTGTCCATGCCCGCCTTGTGTGCGCCATAGGCAGGGCCGAAGCAGTAATGCGCTGCCCCCGGCGATGAGCTGAACAGGATCAGCCCCCGGTTCTGCTTCACCATATGCGGCGCGGCATACCAGCTTGAGACAAAGCCGCTGCGCACGCCGACATTGATCATGTCAGCGATTTTCAGGGGCTTTTCCCAGAAATTGCCGGGCATCGAAAGCTCGTCATAGATCGCAGCGGCATTGTTGATCAGGATGTCGATGCGCCCCTGCTCGGCCACGACCTGGTCAATCAGCGCCTTGATCTGCGCATCGTCAGAGCTGTCACAGGCGACGGCGATGCCCTTGCCTCCGGCGCTTGTCACTTCCGCGGCGGTGGCGTGAATAGTGCCCGGCATGGAGGCGTCGCCTTCCTTCTGCGAGCGGCCAGTCACATAGACAGTGCAGCCATGCGATCCGAGCGCGATGGCAATGCCTCGCCCTGCCCCGCGGCTCGCACCAGTCACTACGGCAACGGGACCTTGAGGCATTTGCTCACCCTTTCGATTCGTCAATTTATTAGCGGCAGGCAGTTAGCGAAAGTGCGCCGATGCCGTCAACATAACTGGCCCCCGGATCCCGGTCGGGAACGGGGGCCATGGAGCGGTGTGCAAGCTCAACGATCAGGCGAAGGCCTCTTCACCTTCCAGCTTCGTGCGGTGCATCAATCGGCCGCTCTTGTGATCATAGGGAAGCGCGCGGTGCATCGTGCCGGTGTTGTCCCAGATCACCATGTCGCCAAGCTTCCACGTGTGGCGATATGAGAACTGTGGCTGCGTGGCCCAGTCGCGCAGGCGGACGAGCAAAGCCTCGCTTTCAACGATCCCCATGCCTTCGACCTGCAGCGCCGTCGCGCCTAAAACCAGCGACTGGCGGCCTGAACGGTGCTTCCACACCAGCGGCAGCGTGTTACTGCCACGGCCCATCCACTGCTGAAGTTCCGCATAGCTAGGTTCAGGCTTCCAGTAGAGCTGCGAGCGCCACATTGCGTGGACGACTTTCAGCTGCTCGATCTGGGCCATCTCCTCATCGGGCAGGTCATCCCAGGCGGCATAGGTGTTGCAGAAATCGGTTTCTCCGCCTACCGGCGCCAGCGCCCGCGCGCTCATAATCGAGGCGAGGATCGGCTTCTCCGACATGGTACCGTCGATGTGCCAGAAGAACGCGCCCTTCAGGTAGCTGGCAATCGGGTTGATACTCTCGTCCATCGTGATCGGATAGACCGTGTCCTTGCCAGCGCTGCCCTCCCCCTCTTCGTGCGCGAACGTGCCGAGGGTATGGGTGAACACAATCTGTTCCTCATCCGTCAGGTTGATTTCCGGGAAGGCAATGACGCCCCGGCGTTCCATGATCTCGCGAATTTCCTGCGCCTTTCCGCCGGATAACAGCGTTTCCTTGTCGGCGTAGATGGCGGTCCCGATCTTGGGCTGAAGGTCTACGATTTCCCAGCGCGAGGTAGTGGCAACAGACATTTCTTTCTCCCGGCCTTCGCTTTGCGCGAAGTTGCTGAACAAGTGTACAGTTCACGTCAAATCCGGTCAAGCTGAGCACTCTATGCAAACGGCCCGGCTCTCGTCGAGAACCGGGCCGCCAAGTGCCGTTGCGACAGTAGCGCGCTTATTCGAAGGGCTCTTCGCCCTCAAGCTTCGTGCGGTGCATCATGCGGCCGCTGTTCAGGTCGTACTGTTCAGCGCGGTGCATGGTGCCGGTGTTGTCCCAGATCACCAGATCGCCAACCGTCCATTCGTGGCTGTAGGAGAACTCCTCCTGCGTGGCCCATTCGCGCAGACCGTGGATGATTTGTGCGCTTTCCATGTCGGACTTATCGAGCACCCGAAGCGTGGTGCAGCCGATGACCAGCGACTTGCGGCCCGACTTGTGCTTCCACACCAGCGGCAGTTCATTTTCACCGACGCCTTGCATGCCCTTGAGCTTGGCGAGGCTGGGTTCCGGATCGTAGTAGAACACGGTCGGCCAGACGCCATGAATGGTACGCAGACCGTCTAGTTCCGCCTTGCGATCGTCAGGCAGGGCTTCCCAAGCAGCATATGTGTTGCAGAAGCCGGTGTTGCCGCCCCAAGCTGCCTTCTTGTGGCAGGAAAGCAGTGAGGCGAGGATCGGCACGTCGTTCATCGTGCCGTCGATGTGCCAGTAGAGCGAGCCCTTGAGGTATTCGGCAGCGGCGGGGTTTTCCTTCACGTCGATCGTGATCTTCGAGATCGCCTCGGGATCGCCCTTCCGCTCGGGAGCAAATGTGCCCAGCGTCTTGGTAAAGGCAACCTGCTCTTCATTCGTGAAGTTGATGGACGGAAACACCAGCACGCCGCGCTGTTCCAGCAGTTCGCGAATTTCGCCGCCAAGCGCCCCGGACAGCAGCTCTTCCTTGGTGTTGAGAACCCGGCTGCCGATCTTCGGCTTCACTTCTTCGTGAACAAGGCGGGTCTGTTCGGTGACCGACATCGATCTAAATCTCCGTAATAGCCTGTGGCTGAACACCTGTGCAGTACAGCGAGCACGAAAGGCCGTCCAGTTCGCCATGGCGATCAGATTATTCGACTCCGGCGATTTGTCGCGCCTCTGGCCTGCTGGATTTGGCGTCGTTCGACACAGCAGCGGCCCGGAGCACTATAGTGCACCGGGCCGCTGTATGTCTGGTAGCGCCGGAGTGCCTGAAGATCAGGCCTTCTTGGCAGCAGCCTTTTTCTTGGGAGCAGGCTTGGCTTCGGCTTCAGCCTCGACAGCCTCTGCCTTGGGAGCGGCCTTCTTGGCGGTCGGCTTCTTGGCAGCCTTGGTTTCTACCGGAGCTTCCTCGGCCTTTTCCTCGGCGGGCTTGGCTTCCTTCTTGGCCGCAGGCTTCTTGGCGGCAGCCTTCTTTGCTGGCTTTTCGCCGTGGTCGTGGCCGCAATCGGGGCCGTGGACGTGACCTTCTTCGGCTTCGATAGCAGCCTGCAGCTCGTCGCGAGTCACTTCACGCTCGCTGACTTCGGCCTTGTCGAACAGGAAGTCGACAACCTTGTCCTCATAGAGCGGAGCGCGCAGCTGGGCGGCGACCAGCGGGTCCGACTGGACGTATTCGACGAAGCGCTGGCGGTCTTCCGGACGGTATTGCTGCGCAGCCTGCGTAACCAGCATCGACATTTCCTGCTGGCTGATCTCGACACCATTTGCCTGGCCGATTTCGGAGAGCAGCAAGCCAAGACGCACGCGGCGTTCCGCGATACCGCGGTATTCGTCCTTCTCTGCCTCGATTTCCTTCAGCGCAGCTTCGGGATCTTCCTCGTGGCCCGCTTCGTGGGTCAGCTGCTGCCAGATCTGGCCGAACTCGGCCTCGACCATCGAGGGCGGCACGTCAAAACTGTGCGAAGCGGCGAGCTGGTCCAGCAGGGCGCGCTTCATCTGGGTGCGGGTCAGGCCGGCAGTTTCCTGCTCAAGCTGGCCGCGCAGCAGGTTCTTCAAAATTTCGAGACTTTCAAGGCCAAGGTTCTTGGCGAAATCATCGTCGATCTTGGTTTCGCCGGGCACCTTCACCGAGTGAACCTTGATGTCGAAAGTCGCATCCTTGCCCTTCAGGTTCTCAGCCGGATAGTCAGCCGGGAACGTGACAGTAATGACGGTCTCGTCGCCTTCCTTCAGGCCAACGAGCTGCTCTTCGAAGCCCGGGATCAGACGGCCCGAGCCAATCTCGATCGCCTGGCTTTCAGCCTTACCGCCGTCGAATTCGACGCCATCGAGTTTGCCGGTGAAATCGACGATCACCTGATCGCCGGTTTCTGCCTTCTTGCCCTTCTTGGCATCTTCAAAGCTCTTGGCGCCCGAAGCGATACGCTCAAGCTGTTCATCAACCTGCTCGTCCTTTACGGGGACCACCAGCTTTTCCAGCTTCAGGCCATCGATCGCGGGAGCTTCGATCACGGGCAGCACTTCAAGGGCAACTGCCAGCTCGGCGTCCTTGCCCTCTTCATAGCCTTCACCCAGCGATACGTCGGGCTGCATGGCGGGACGCAGCTTGTGGTCGGCGACCAGCTTGTCCATCGCTTCGCGAATCGAAGTGTTCAGCGCTTCCTGATGCAGCTGCGGGCCGTGCATCTTCTTGACGAGATTCGCGGGAACCTTGCCTGCGCGGAAGCCGGGCATGCGGATCTGCGGGGCGATCTTGGTGACTTCACCTTCGATGCGGGCCGCGATTTCCTTCGCGCCGATGGTGATGGTGTAGGCCCGCTTCAGCCCATCGTTGGTGGTCTCGACAATCTGCATGACAAAAAATGCCTTCTTTTCAAACGCTGACCGCGTCGGCCAGGCGGAGGAGGCTGGTGCGGGCGAAGGGACTCGAACCCCCACATCTTACGATACTGGTACCTAAAACCAGCGCGTCTACCAATTCCGCCACGCCCGCAATCCGACGAAGCCTAAAATTATGAGCGGTGGCCCTTATCGGCAGTGCGCGAAAAGGGCAAGCGTCGCGATGTGGCTATCACTATGGCCCCAGCCATCGCGCCAGCAAAGCCAGCAGGCCGCGCCCCTCGATATCACTTCGCGCGGTGGTTTCTCCACGAACAGGTGCGGGACATTCAAGGCAATAAGCCTGCGTGCCGCGAACTGTCATCACGCGTTTGAACTCGCCCAAGGCCCTGTCAACAAGTGAAGCTTGGTGTACGGCAACCATACCGGCCCAGTCACGCGCCTCTGCGGGTGCCGAGCTGTCGTCGCCAGTCTCCCACTGACGGAAGAACACCGACAGGGCGTCTTCCTCATCTTCCAGGTATTCCGCGTGCCATTCGCCGTCCTTCAACTTCGCCAGAGAAGCGGCGGAGGCAAGGGCATCGTCAAGGCCGCCGAACTGGTCAACAAGACCGATCTGGCGCCCTGCCCCGCCGTCCCACACGCGCCCTTCAGCGATGCGGGCGACTTCCTCCACCGACTTGCGGCGCGATGCTGCGACCAGGCCAAGGAAGCGGCCATAGCTGCTTTCGACATTAGCCTGCACCATCTGCGACACCTCTGGCGACAGGCCTCCGGCGATGTCCGGCTGGCCCGAAAGCGGTGTGGTCTTCACCCCATCAGCGGTCACGCCGAACTCGGCCAGCGTGCGCTCAAAGGTGGGAAGCACCGCGAAAACGCCGATGGAACCGGTAATCGTCCCCGGCTCTGCGAAGATGCGATTCGCGGGGGTCGAGACCCAATAGCCGCCCGACGCCGCAAGGTTCGCCATGGACACCACCACCGGTATGCCCTTGCGCTTGTGCCGCTCTACCGCGAGGCGGATTTCTTCCGAAGCGAAGATAGAACCGCCCGGCGAATCGACACGTAGCACCAGCGCTGAAAGATCGCTGTCCAATGCATCGTCGAGGATTTTCGCAATGCGTTCACCGCCAGCCGCGCCCGGGCCGGCATCGCCATCGACGATCTCACCGGCGACAGTCACGACGCCAATCGCCTTGCCCTGCTGGGAGGGGGGGTGCGCCGCAAGCCAGTTGCGCAGCGACGTATAGGCGAAGGTGCCGGGGCCAGTGTCGATAGTGTCTTTTCCGGCAATTTCCGCGACGCGTTTGCCGAACTCCTCCTGCGTACCGATGCGGTCGACAAGACCCGCCGCAAGTGCGGCCTTGGCAGCGTCACCGCCCGATGCCTTGAACCAGCCAGCCGGGTCTGTCGTCACAAGTGCCAGGTTGGCCTTCGGACGAGCTTTCGCCACGTCCGCCTTCCAAGCATCGAACAGCGCATCATAAAGGGCTGAGGCGTTCTCACGCGCCTCGGGCGATGGGCCGTCGCGCATGTAGGGTTCTACCGCGCTCTTGAAGGTGCCGACGCGAAAGACGTGGGCGTTGACCTTCAGTTTTTCGATCAGCCCGCCGAAATAGATGTTGTTGCCGCCCGGCCCGATCACCACGGCGCCGCCCATCGGGTCCACCCAAACCTCGCTGGCATGCGCGGCGAGCAGCATGCCATCATCGGCATAGCCCACGGCATAGGTGAGCACCGGCTTCTTCGCAGCGCGAACCTCGTCCATAGCCGCACCAACGTCCTGCAGCGTGACCATTCCGCCGCCGCTGAAATTCGACAAATCCAGCACCACCGCCTTTATGCGGTCATCCTTCGCCGCCGTCCGCAGGGCATGGACAATGTCGCGAGCGCGGTACTGCCCTGCAGGCACCCTGCCGGACAGTAGCGCGTCAAGTGCATCGACCCGTGCCGGTTCTTCCACCACCGCACCGTCAAGCGTCAGCAGCAGGGCCCCGTCACGCACCGCGCCGGCATCCGGACGAACCGACAACACGGCATAGAGCAGCGCGAAGAACAGCAGCAGGAACAGCAGCGCAAGGCCGTCCTTGATTCCAACCAGCAGACGCCAGACCTTGCCCGCAAATTCCATCAAACAACCCCTTGGTTCCTCCCGCCTATCTAGGCTGCCCGGGGACAGATGGTAAAGCGGGCTTGAGCAGTCCCGTGCAACAACCTATGGCGCTGTCTTCAATGGCATCATCAGACAGATCAGGACGCTACCCCCCGGGCAGCGCTGCCTTCCCGCATCGCGGACTTGTCGGCATCGCCGGCCTTGCCCCGCATGACATCCTCTTCCTGCTCGACGAAGCCGAGCAATGGGTGGAACTGAACCGCCAGTCTCAAAAGCGGGATGACAGGCTTTCGGGACTGACCATCATCAACGCCTTCTTCGAAAATTCAACGCGTACCTTGCTCTCCTTCGAGATCGCCGGGAAGCGGCTCGGCGCCGACGTGGTGAACATGCATGCCGCACAGTCGAGCGTGAAGAAGGGCGAAACGCTGATCGACACGGCGATGACGCTGAACGCCATGCGCGCCGACGCCATCGTCATCCGCCACGCCAGCTCGGGCGCGGTGCGGCTGATCGCCGACAAGGTGGACTGCCCGGTACTCAACGCCGGTGACGGACAGCACGAACACCCGACGCAGGCCCTGCTCGACGCTCTGACAATCCGCCACGCCAGGGGCGAGTTCAACGGCCTGACGATCACGATCTGTGGCGACATCCTGCATAGCCGTGTCGCCCGGTCGAACATCCACTGCCTCACCACGCTGGGCGCAGAGGTTCGCGTCTGTGCACCTCCGGCGCTGATGCCTGCGGGGATCGAGCAGATGAAGGTGACGCCGTTCCACGATTTCGATGCGGCCCTCGCCGGTGCCGACGTGGTGATGATGCTGCGCCTTCAGCAAGAGCGGATGGAGGGGCAGTTCATCCCCTCACCCCGCGAATACTGGCACCTCTACGGCCTGACGCTTGACCGGCTGGCCAAGGCCAAGCCCGACGCGCTGGTCATGCACCCCGGCCCCATGAACCGTGGCATAGAGATCGACAGCAATGTCGCCGACCTCGCCGGACGGTCGGCGATCACAACACAGGTTGAAATGGGCGTGGCGATGCGGATGGCCTGCCTCGACGTGCTCACTCGAAAGGCGCGCAAGATGGAGGGCTGGGCATGAGCATTGCGCCTCCCCTCATCATCACGGGCGGCAAACTGGTCCTCCCAACGGGCGAACCAGCAAAGGGTGCCGTCCGCTGCGAAGGCGGCAGGATCGTCGCGGTTGGCGATGTGGCGCCGCAGGATGGCGACCGCGTGGTCGATGCCAAGGGGGCACTGGTCGCGCCCGGCCTTGTCGACCTGGGCGTCTTCGCCATTGACAAGCCCGCCTTCCACTTCGGCGGGATCACCCGCGCCGCGCTGATGCCGGACCAGTCGCCGCCACTAGACCGGCGCTCCACCGTCCGCTTCGCCGCGCAGTCCGGCAAGCCGGGTCTATGGGTCCACCCGCTCGGAGCCGCAACGCGCGGACTGCAGGGGTCGGAGCTGGCCGAGATCGCCCTGATGCGCGACGCCGGGGCCAAGGCAGTATCCACCGGTCGGCACTGGATCGCCGATTCGGGGACGATGCTACGCCTGCTGCGCTATTGCGCCATGCTTGACCTTGTCGTCATCACCCATGCCGAGGATGGCGGGCTTGCGGGGACAGCGGTCGCCACCGCAGGCGAAATGGCGACGCGGCTTGGCCTTCCTTCGGCTCCGGCAGAGGCAGAGGCGCTGGCAATCGCCCGTGACATAGCGCTGGCGGAGATTGCCGGAGCGAGGCTCCATTTCCGCCAGGTCACCACTGACGCCGGCCTGGCACTTGTTCGCGCGGCGAAGGCGCGTGGGGTATCAATTACGGCTGGCGTGACCCCGGCACATTTCATGCTGTCGGACATTGCCACGGCAGACTTCCGCACCTTTGCCCGACTGTCACCCCCCCTGCGCAGTGAGGCAGATCGCAAGGCTGTGCTGTGCGCTATCGCCGACGGGACCATCGACGTGATCGCATCGGGTCATGACCCGCGCGGGCCCGAGGACAAGCGCCTGCCCTTTGCCGACGCAGAACCCGGAATGGCCGGGGCGGAAACGTTGCTGCCGCTTACGCTTGGCATTGTGCGTGATGGCGTGATCGACACGGCGCGCGCGCTGGCCATGTTGACAGCCAATCCAGCGAAACTGCTTGGAGTGGAAGCCGGATCTCTGACGGTTGGCCTCGAAGCGGATATCGCGATCATCAACCCCGACCGTCCGTGGATTGTGGATTCGGACAAGATGGCCGCCAGTGCCGGCAACACTCCCTTCGACAAGCAGCCTGTACAGGGCCGCGTTGTCGCGTTGTTCAAGGGCGGCGCGGAAATCTGAGGGACGGAATCTCAGGGGAAAGGCGCAAGAAAATCCCCTCCCGCGCGTAGCAGGAGGGGATTGGAGTTTGCGCTATGAACTTGTTTTTCAATTAACGGCGACGCGCCATCTGCGGACCACCGCGGTCAGCCGGGGCGGGTGAATTGCTGGCGTAGGCCAGGCAGGATCCGCCACGTGACTTGATCGAACCGCACATCGTGCGGGCAGCTCCGGCATCAAGTCCGCCAGCCGCGACGCGCCAGTAGCTCTTGCCGTTCACGGTCGCCGGAATGATGGTCATGCGATAGTTGCGCAGCGCGGCATTGCGTGAGGTGTAGACGGCCCAGGCACGGCGCGCGCTTTCCTCGCTAGTGAACGAACCAAGCTGGACAACGTGCGTGCCATTGGCAGCAACGATCACCGGCGAAACCGGCTTGCGTTCGGTACGCGCAACACGGGCCGCGCGTGGCTGTTTCGCTGCCTGTGCAGGAAGCGTCTGGATCACGGGCATCGACACGAACCCAGGCTGAACCGAAGCTGCTGCAAACTCCTGCGTTGCTGCAACCGGCGCGGGCGCGGCCTCAGGAGTCGGCTCGGCAGTGGCAAGCACAGCCGCAGGTGCAACCGGGGCTTCCGCTGCAAGCGTAGCGTAATCTGTCGTCGCCTCAACCGGCGTTGCCGCCTGCGGCTGAACCGAAGGTGCTACCAGCGCAAGCCGTTCCGGTTGGCCGGCGTCAGTGCGAACCGGAGCGCCGAGCATCGCTGCAATGCGCAGCCGCGGATTGCCCGCACTGGTCAGTTCCGCCCATTGCCCAATGCGATCGTTGATCAATTCGGGGGCGAGATCTTGCGACATTACAATGCGCGCCTCACGCCAGCGGCCTTCAAGCGCAAGCGAGTAGGCAAGATTTTGCCGCGTCTGCGCTGTCGGAGCCGTGGAACGGGCAGCATCAGTCAGGATTGCCGTGCCACGCCGGGCTTCACCGGCAAGGGCATAGGCCAATCCTGCGTCCGCAGCCTGCAGTTGCCCCTGCCAATCGTTCAGGATGGCGACGGCTTCGTCGTTGCGGCCAATGGCAATATTGGCCAGCGCCAACGAAAGCGCGGTGCGCGGGCTCTGGTCGCCCAGTTCCAGCGCATCGTTGAACGCCGTAATCGCCGATTCAAAGCGGCCCGCCTTCATATAGGTCTGACCCAGCGCCACGCGGAGAGAAGCCACCCCAGGCTCTTTCTCGACGGACCTTTCGGCCTGAGACACGCCGCGCTCAGGGCTGCCAGACGCTGACGAAACACGATCCGCGCTGCCGGCACCGGCGCAGCCTGCGAGCAATGCAACCGCGAGGGCAGAGCTCGCAATAAATCGAAACGTGACAGGCCTGCTGGCCGTCCTTGAGGCATTCATTCGCTTGTCCCCCGTTGACCCGGTTGGTGAGTTTACTGGCGACCCTCACTGACCTTTACCGCCAGGGCGGAAACGTCAGGCAATTCCGAAATCAGCTTGTCGAGTGCGTCCGTGACAAGCTGCTGCGCGCTTTTTCCCGTAAGCGTGCAGGCAAGGCGAAGTTTGAGATGGCGTTCGGTATCCAGGCGCAGGGTGAATGCTGCCCGGCGACCGTCGGCCGCAGTAACACGGCGCTGTCCGCGTTTGCGTGGCGCAGCGGTGATCCGTTCGGCAACCTCGTCCTGCTGACGCAGCACTTCCGGACGTTCAGCCTGCGGAGGAGACGCGTTCGGAATCAAGGTCACGATTTCTGCAACAACGGGCTCAGCTATGGGCTCGTATGCGGCTGCAATGGGCTCGATCAGTTCTTCATCGAACTCTTCAAGTGCCTCATATTCGTCCGAGTATTCATCCGCTTCTGCGACGGCATCGTTTGCTGCGTGGTTCAACTCGGTCATGCTGCTCAGGCCGCTGAGGTCGAGCTTGCCGCCGCGGGCACTGAACTGGGTGGTTTCGTCGGGCTCGCCGAAGTCGACCATGGAGCTCAGGTCGCCCAGGTCGGGCATCTCGCCCATGTCGTTCCAGCCAAGGTCTTCCTCGAGCTGGCGCGCTGCAGACGACGCATCGTAGCTAAACTGAGCCGTTTGCGGCCGCATAGCGGGACGAGCGCTGCCCTTGCGGGCAAGGATGCTTCCCGTCAGCGAGGCGAAGGGCTTCGGTTCGTTCATGCCCATGCCCTCCCTCATGATCCGGCCACCCGGCGTCCGAAGCCTCCGGCGGGGCGCATGGCTCCGGCGGCAGCAACTGCACCAGCGGGGCTGGACGGCGCGGCAAAGACGGTGCGGCGGAAGTTCTTTTCCAGGCGGTCCGCGATGTAGGTCCACAGCGCTACGATTTCCTGCGAGGAACGGCCGCCCGGATCGACTTCCATGACAGTCCGGCCGTCGATCATCGAGGCTGCAAAGTCGGTGCGGTGATGCAGCGTCGTCGGTGCAACCGTGCCGTGTTGCGAAAGCGCGACTGCGGCTTCGCTGGTGATCTTTGCCTTCGGCGTTGCGGCGTTGACCACGAAGATCAGCGGCTTTCCGGCGCGTTCGCAAAGGTCCACCGTGGCGCCGACGGCACGCAAGTCATGCGGGCTCGGACGGGTGGGAACTACGATAAGCTCTGCCACCGAGATGACGCTCTGGATGGCCATGGTGATGGCCGGAGGCGTATCGATCACGGCAAGCTTGAAACCCTGCTGGCGCAGGATCTGAAGATCGCTTGCCAGACGGGCCACTGTGGTCTGCGCGAAGGCCGGAAATTCCTCCTCACGCTCGTTCCACCAGTCAGCCAGTGAACCTTGCGGATCGATGTCGATAAGTACTACCGGCCCAGCTCCCGCGCGCTGGGCTTGCACGGCGAGATGCCCGGACAACGTAGTCTTGCCCGATCCGCCCTTCTGCGATGCCAATGCGAGTACGCGCAACGCTTTATCCCCCTGATTGCTTACAACATGCAAATTTCGGTCATGCAGGGAGATCGCAGATCGTTCCTAATTTTTGGTTAATCGAAGTGACGCCAAATGTCGGGGGAACAAGGAGTTTTCTCTGATAAAATCTTTGCTAATTCCTGGTTCACTATAGGAATTAGGCATCGCTACAGTGCTGGCGCGCCGCTTGCGGCCGCAAATGCTGTCGCCGATATCAAGATTAACAGCCGGAAATCGTTGCCGGCCAAGGAGATTGCCCGTGGCCACCATTTTCGGCCGCATTGCCGTCACGACGCCGATTCTCGCGGTTGCGCTATGCCTTGCTGCAGCAGCGCACGGTGCCGATGCGAACGTCACCGATGAATTTGGTGCTGCGGTGCAGGCATGGCAGGGGCTGGCTTCGCACGGCGATGCCGATGCTTTGTATAATCTCGCTCAGGCCTACAAGTTCGGCAAAGGCGTGCCGCAGAACATGGCAAAGGCGGAGGAACTCTTCGCCCAAGCCGCGGCAAAGGGTCATGTTCAGGCAGCCGACAATTATGGCCTGCTGCTCTTCCAGCGTGGCGACGGGACGGGTGCCCTTCCCTACATCCTAGCTGCCGCCGAACGGGGCGACGCGCGGGCGCAATATCTGCTCGGCATCTCCAGCTTCAACGGCGACATCGTTCCGAAGGACTGGGTTCGCGCCTATGCGCTGGTAATTCTGGCGAAGCAGGCAGGCCTGCCGCAAGCCAGCTCTGCCATCGCCCAGATGGATACCCACATACCACTCGAACAGCGCGAGCAGGCAGCGGCCCTTGCACGCCAGATGTCCGATCGATCGATAGCTCATCAGCCCAGTGCTCCAAGCGATGAGGGTCTGAGTGCAGTGTCCGCGGCTATCGTCCCACCGCCGATCCCGCTGGTCACGATCGCCAAACCTAAGCCAGCCGCCAAGCCCGCCACACAGGCCGCTGTTGCCTCCGGGCGATGGCGCGTTCAGCTTGGCGCGTTCAGTGTCCGTGCCAATGCCGACGCGTTGTGGAACAAGTTGAAGCGCCGGCCCGAACTCTCCGGCCATTCACGCATCGACGCCGGATCAGGGAAAGTTACGAGATTGCTTGCCGGCGGCTTTGCCAGTGAGGCAGAAGCCGCGCGTGCCTGCTCGCGCCTTTCGGTATCGGGATTCAGCTGCCTTGTGACCCGGAACTAGGTCTCTGGAACAGTCATCAACAAACCGGATCCAGGCTCTGGACCTGATTCGCGGCGTTGCCGTTCTTGGCATACTTGCGGTCAACATTTCCGGGTTCGCCGGGCCGTCCCTCGCGGTTTACAGCCCGCACGTGCCCGTGCCGGGCAGCCGCGCGGACGAGATCGCCTTTGCCGCCATGCTGTTTCTGTTCGAAGGCAAGATGCGGACCCTGTTCAGCATCCTGTTCGGGGCAAGCCTGCTGCTGTTCGTGCAAAAGGCGGACGAGCGCGGGGAGGATGGCGCCATTCTCCAGTTCCGGCGACTCTGCTGGCTGACCCTATTCGGCTACCTGCACTTCGCGCTGTTCTGGTGGGGGGACATCCTGTTCCTCTACGCGATCTCAGGGCTCGTCGCGCTGCTGCTGGCCCGGCTCAACACACGCGTCATGCTCGCACTGGCGCTTCTTGGATTTACCGCGTGGCAAGCCAATGCAATCGTCCGCGACCTGCCACTCGCGCAGATCGAGTTTCGCGAGATCACGGGTGCTCCTATCGCAGCGGCAGACGCAGCCAAGCTGGCCGAGGTACGGGAACGCCAATACAGCGACACGCGCAAAGAGATTGCCCGCTATGAACGCGGCTTCCTTACCCAGGCGAGCTACAATCTCGCCAATAACACCTTCTATCCGGTCGCGGGCGTGGCCTATTCCTTTGGAGAGACCCTCCCCCTGATGCTGATCGGCATGATCCTGCTTAGGGTCGGCTTCTTCACTGGCGGATGGACCAAGGCAAGGCTGCGCCGCTTCTCCCTCGTCACGCTGGGATTTGGCAGCGCCATGACCGCGGTATTCGTCGCATGGGCGTTCACCCATCATTTCCCCATTCAGGTCATGCGCCTCGCGATCAATTCGGCCTTGAGCGTCCCGCACCTACTGATGGCGCTGGGCTATGCCGGGTTGCTCGTGCTCGCCACGCCGCGAATCGGGGCCACGGCATTGGGGCAGAGAATCGTTGCCACCGGGCGGATGGCGCTCAGCAATTACCTTGGCACCACCGTCCTGATGACTGCGATTTTCTATGGTTGGGGCTTTGGATTGATGGGCCAGATATCCACCTCGTGGCAGATCCCCTTCGTGCTTTTTGGTTGGAGCGCAATGCTTTGGTGGAGCAAGCCGTGGCTCACGCGCTTCGGTCAGGGACCACTCGAATGGGCCTGGCGAAAGCTGACTGAAATGCGACGACCAGACTCAAATTGATATTTGCTATTGATATCCATTCGCATTAAAAAGGGTGCAGAACCAAGGAGAGGTACTGGTGTACGTCTGCATCTGTAATTGCATTCGTGAGACCGAGCTGCGCGCAGCGGCAAAGAGCCGTGCGTCGGCATGCCCGAAGCAAATATACGCATCGATGGGCAAGCAGCCGCAGTGCTGCCAGTGCCTTGACGAAGCGAGTGAAATCATTGCGGAAGCCAGGCTGAATTCAAGCGAAGAAGCCTTCGCCTGACTTGCGCTTGGCCCGATGGAGGGCGTAAGGTGCTCCTTCACTATTGAAGGAGGCCGCCATGAAGGGTGACCCGCAAGTCATCGATTTCCTCAACAAGGCCCTTTTCAACGAGTTGACCGCAATCAACCAGTATTGGTTGCATTACCGCATGCTCGACAATTGGGGCGTCCACAAACTCGCCGAGTATGAGCGCGGAGAATCCATCGATGAGATGAAGCACGCCGACAAGCTGGCGGAGCGCATCTTCTTCCTTGAAGGCCTGCCCAATTTCCAGGCGCTCGGCAAACTTCGGATCGGGGAATCGGTCGAAGAAATCCTCAAGGCCGACCTCGCACTTGAAAACGAAGCGCTTCCGCTCCTCCGCGACGCCATAGCCCATTGCGAATCCGCCCGCGACTATATTTCCCGCGAACTCTTCGAGGAAATCCTCGAAAGCGAGGAAGAGCACGTCGATTTCATCGAGAAGCAGTTCGATCTGATCGAACGGATGGGCTTGCAGAACTACATTCAGCTGAATGCCAAGGCTGCCGAAGACTGATCAGTCCCGCTTGAATGGGTTCTTCGGGCTGCGCAGGGTCAGCCTGATCGGCACCGCATCGAATCCCAGTTCGCGGCGGATGCTGTTCACCAGATATCGGCGATAGCTTTCGGGCAGCATATCCAGTCGCGTGCCAAACATGACGAAGCTTGGCGGGCGCGTCTTGGCCTGGGTGATATAGCGCAGCTTTATACGCTTGCCGCCCGGCGCTGGCGGTGGATTCGCCTCCAGCGCATCGTCGAACCAGCGGTTGAGCGCGGCGGTCGGCACGCGCTTTGACCAAGCCTCGCGGATTTCAAAGGCAGCGGAAAGCATCTGATCGAGGCCCTTGCCGGTGCGTGCGGACACCGCCAGCAACGGCACGCCCCGCACCTGCGCCAGCCCATCTTCCAGCGCGGCGCGGATGCCGTTGAACAGTGAGGACGGATTTTCCGCTATGTCCCACTTGTTGATGGCAATCATCAGGGCGCGGCCTTCTTCCAGCACCTTCGACGCGATCTTCAGATCCTGGTGCTCCAGACCCAAAGTGGCGTCGAGCAGCAGCACGACGACTTCGGCGAAGTCGATCGCATGGCGGGCATCGGCAACCGACAGCTTCTCCAGCTTATCGACCACGCGGGCCTTCTTGCGCATCCCCGCCGTGTCGATCAGGCGAACGGCGCGCTCTTCGCCGCTATCGGGATCGGTCCACTTCCAGTCGACCGCAATAGAATCGCGCGTGATCCCCGCTTCCGGACCCGTCAAAAGCCGGTCCTCTCCGAGCAGGCGATTGATGAGAGTTGATTTGCCGGCATTAGGCCTGCCGACAATGGCAAGCTTCAGCGGGCCTTTAAGGCGCTCCTCTTCGTCGATTTCCGGATCTTCTGCGTCCGGCTCGAAATCGTCCTCGTCCTCATCGCCTTCCAGATGCGGACGCAGCGCGCCGAACAGATCGGCTAGGCCCTCGCCATGCTCCGCCGAAAACGCGATGGGCTCGCCAAGACCAAGGCCATAGGCTTCCAGCAGGCCACTCTCGCCTGCACGGCCCTCTGCCTTGTTGGCAAGCAACACTACCGGCACAGTCGATGATCGCAGCCAGCGAGCGATTTCCTCATCGAGCGGCGTCAAACCGGCACGGGAATCGATCACGAAAAGGGCGACGTCGGCACCGACCAGCGCAGCCTCGGTCTGGGCGCGCATACGGCCCGGCAGGCTAGCCGGATCGTCATCCTCCCAACCGGCGGTATCGACGATGGTGAAATCCAGCCCCAGCAGGTGCGCATCACCAAAACGGCGGTCACGCGTCACGCCGGGCTGATCGTCGACCAGGGCGAGCTTCTTGCCGATCAGCCGGTTGAACAGCGTCGACTTGCCGACGTTGGGCCGGCCAATAATGATTACCTGAGGGAGCATGCCCCGCGCCAGTGACGGTTTCAGTAAGAAATGGCAAGCAAAACGGCGTTTCCTTGCCCGCCCATTAGCCAAATTCGGCAAACCGGAACTAAGCGCAGCTCATTAAAACCTTCGCCGCGAAGGCCCTGAAAAGACGAATCGCCGAATTATATCCCTGTTCGGCTGCAGGTTTTACCTACGGAATGAGCTAAACCGGTTGCTGAACACGACGCAACGGCCTGCAGAGGATTCATTCGCAACTGCAAAAACGATAGAGGTGGATCAACGGTCGCACCCGAAGTTGTAACGAGCCCTCGGGATAACACACCGGCGCAAAACATGACGCCGGGCATAACATCTCCCCGCGAAGGGAGAACAGGCTTGGGAGAGGTGCGTCACCGAGTAGCCCCTCTCCCAAGCCGAATGCCGCAAAATAGTGGCGAAAATCAGGCCTTGGAGAAGTCAGACCTTGGCGACAGGCGGGTTCTCGCCCAGATCTTCGTACCATGCCTCAACCGGACCATTCAGCTTCAGCGTCAGCGGTTGGCCCTTGCGATCCATCGTCTTGCCCGCCTGAACGCGCACCCAGCCTTCGGAAATGCAATATTCCTCAACATTGGTGCGCACCACGCCCTTGAAGCGGATGCCAATGCCGCGTTGCAGCTTTTCCGCATCGAAGAAGGGGCTGGCGGGGTTGATCGCCAGGTGATCGGGCGGCACGTCCGGGCCGGTGGAAGTCTCTTCGCTCATTCGATGAGCCTCTAGGGCGCTTACGCCGCTTGTCAACGAGCCGGAGATTGCCTAAGGGCGCGCTTCCGTGGTGAATGGGCGCGTAGCTCAGTGGTAGAGCACACCCTTCACACGGGTGGGGTCGCAGGTTCAATCCCTGCCGCGCCCACCATTCACCCGGGTTGAAAGCGTGGTAGCAAGCGGGCATAGCGCCGCCCCATGCATGATATCCGCCTGATCCGCGAAAATCCGGAAGCCTTTGATGCCGCCCTCTCTCGCAGGGGAGTGGAAGCGTCGGCCGCTGCCCTCGTCGAACTCGATGCCAAGCGGCGTGCTGTAGCGACCAGGATGCAGGAAGCGCAGAACCGCCGTAACGAGGCTTCGAAGGCAATCGGCGCAGCCAAGGCTCAAAAGCGTGAGGATGAAGCCGCCGCCCTGATGGCGGAAGTTGCCGAGCTGAAGCAGGTTCTACCAGCGCTGGAGCATGAAGACCGAGACCTTACGGCACAGCTTCAGGACGCGCTTGCCCGCCTTCCGAACCTGCCGGACGCTGAAGTGCCCGATGGTGAGGATGAGAGCGCCAACCTTGAGATCGCCCGCTGGGGCCATCCGCGCCAGTTCGACTTCGAGCCGAAAGAACATGCCGATCTTGGCCCAGCGCTCGGTCTCGATTTCGAGACGGGTGCAAGCATTGCCGGCGCGCGCTTCACTTTCCTGCGTGGCCAGATGGCGCGGCTGCAGCGCGCAATCGGGCAGTACATGCTCGATATCCAGAC
>JBEVKC010000015.1:0-3831 GCA_040509895.1 Novosphingobium sp.
ATTCATGGATGTTCATAGGGGATCGCTTTCCGCTGCTGCTGCCTGGGGAGAGGGCTGAATTTGCGTCGCCGCATAAGCATATCGCCGCGGGCTTGAAAAGCCCCGGAAGCAGGCCCAAGGCGCGGGAGGAAGGAGTCATTTCCGCTGCATGATCGACCGCAATCGTCTTGAGTCCATAATCCGTGAAGCCGCGCGCATGGCGATCGACAGCTGGCCGGGGCACGGTCATGCCCTTGAAGTGTGGGAGAAGACACCCGGAAGCCCGGTCTGTGCGGCGGATATTGCCATAGACAGGTTCTTGCGGCGGGAGCTTTCCGCGCTGTTGCCGGCGGCCGGTTGGCTATCGGAAGAAACTGCCGATGCGCCAGAGCGGTTGGATGGCGGGCTGATCTGGCTGGTCGATCCCATCGATGGTACGCGCGATTTTATTCACGGGCGGACCGGTTGGGCGGTGTCTGTGGCGTTGGTCAGTGCTGGGCGGCCGCTGTTTGGCTATCTCGCTGCACCGGCCCGGGGCGAATTCTGGCACGGCGAATCGGGTAAGGGCAGCTGGCGCAATGGCGAGCGGCTGGCGGCCAGCATTCGCGGCACGCTGCCCGGTGCACGCGTGCCGGCCAAGCAGCTGCCCAAGGAAGACTCCGACCGTGTCAGGGTCGATCAGCCCAACAGTATTGCGCTGCGCATGGCGATGGTTGCTGCCAACGAGGCAGACCTTGTCGCCACGGTGCGCTGGGGGTTTGAGTGGGATATCGGTGCGGCCGCGCTTATCGCGCGCGAAGCTGGCGCGGCCGTGACCGACGCCTTTGGCCAGCCCCTGAATTACAACAAGCGCGATCCACGTGCTTTTGGCGTGCTGGTTACCGCTCCGGGCATACATGGCGCGGCGGTGGAGCGGCTTGCCGATCGGGCAAGGGCGCTGTCGGGTATCGAGGGCTAGCCCCTCCCCACGGGGAGGAGGGGCTGCGACGATTACTGGCCCTGCTTTGCGGCCTGCACTTCTTCCTGCGTGATCGGCACGATCTTGATTTCCACGCGGCGGTTCTTTGCGCGGCCTTCAGGCGTGTCGTTGGTAGCTACGGGCATGGTCATGCCGAAGCCCTGGCTGCGGATGCGGTTGGAAGATACGCCCTGCGAGGACAGGAAGTTGGCCACCGTGCGGGCGCGATTCTCTGAAAGAGTCTGGTTATAGGCCGCCGATCCGGTCGAATCGGTATGCCCCAGCACGTCGACAAGGCTGTTGGGATACTGTTTCAGGCTGTTGGCGATGTCGGTCAGCGTCGAGCGAAATTCGGGCTTCAGCACATAGCTGCTGGTGTCAAACGTAACGCCGTCGGGAAGGCTGACGAGGATGGCCGAGCCATCGGGCGTCTTTTCGACCTCCACGCCCGAGCCAGCGGTCGATTCCTTCAGCTGCTTGATCTGCTGGTCCATGTTGTTGCCGACCACGCCGCCCGCGATGCCGCCAACACCGGCGCCGATGATGCGGCCGGTCTTGCCGCCGATCACATCGCCCAGAAGACCGCCTGCCAGGGCGCCGCCGACGGCGCCGATCGCCGTGCGCGACACCTTCTGCTCACCCGTGTTGGGGTCCGTAACGCAGCCCGAAACCGTCACGAGCGAAAGTGCTGCGAAGCTCGAGACGAGCAGACGCGATTTCTTCATGGCCATATTTTCCCTTTCGGTTCTCTTCTGCAGATCACGGCCCCCTCATTTTTGAAGCGGGTAGCCAAGACTTCCACTATGAAACGCAATTGTTTTTCCAGCAATTGCAAACAGCCGCTGCGGGCCTTTGTTCCAAAACCGCTGCGCATCTGCTAGCGGCGGCGTGTGACACCTTTTCCTTGGACCGATGTCCTCATTATCGCAGGGCTGATCATGCTCAATGGCCTGTTCGCCATGTCGGAGCTTGCGATCGTTTCCGCACGCACGCCGCGGCTGAAGCTTGCGGCGGAGCGGGGCAGCAAAGGCGCTGCTTGCGCGATCCAGCTAGCGGCCGATCCCGGGCGCTTCCTGTCGACCGTGCAGATCGGCATAACCCTGATTGGCATTATCGCCGGTGCCTATTCGGGCGCGAGCCTGGGCGGACCAACCGCTGAGCGGCTGGAGATGCTTGGCGTGCCAGAGCGCTATGCTGACAATGCCGGTTTCGTGCTGGTGATCGCCCTGACAACCTATTTCAGCCTGGTGATCGGGGAATTGGTGCCAAAGCAGTTCGCACTGCGCGTGGCAGAGCCTGTCGCCATAATCGCCGCCCGGCCCATGCTGCTGCTGGCGCGGGTCGCTGCGCCTTTCGTCTGGCTGCTTGATCGTTCTTCGTCGCTGTTGCTCCGGCTCACGGGCGTGAGGCACAAGGGCGATGCCGACGTCACCGCCGAAGACCTGCAGATGATCTTTGCAGAGGCAACGCGTTCCGGCGTGATCGAGGAAGACGAGCGCCAGATCATGACCGGCATCATGCGGCTGGCCGACCGGCCTGTTCGCGAACTGATGACTCCCCGAACCGAACTCGACACCATAGACCGCCGCGCGACAGAGGTGGAGGTGCGGGCCGCCATCAAGGAAAGCCCGCATTCGCTGCTGCCAGTAGCGGACGGCTCACCCGACAACATTGTCGGCGTGGTCAAGGTACGCGATGTGCAGGCGGTGCTGCTTGCCGGGCGCAAGGTCCAGATCGCCCGGCTGATGAAGAAGGCAGAGATCATACCCGACCAGTTGGACGCGATGGACGCGCTTCGGCTGCTCCAGCAGTCCGATGTGTCGATGGCATTGGTGCATGACGAATACGGTCACCTTGAAGGCGTGGTCACGCCCGCTGACCTGCTGTCGGCCATCGTCGGCACGTTTGCCAGCCATCAGGATGAGGGTGATCAGCCGATGATCGTGGTGCGGGAAGATCGCTCCCTGCTGGTGGCGGGTGCCTTGCCGGCTGATGCTTTGGCCGACCGGCTGGGAATCGACCTGCCCGAAAGCCGCGACTTCGCGACTGTCGCGGGTTACGCCCTGTCCGTGCTGAAGCGGCTGCCCAAGGAGGGTGAGTGGTTCTGCGACCAGGGCTGGAAGTTTGAGATCGTCGACATGGACGGCCTCAAGATCGACAAACTGTTGGTGTCGACCGAGGATGCCGAGGACCGGGAGAAGGCGGCGGGTTAGGCCGTTCTCCCGTCACCCAGAATCAGCTACCCAGTGAAGCCTGCGCCTCGCGGCCGTCGCCCTGTGGGGCGGCGAGGATTTCGCGGGTGATTTCACCTTTGGCCACCGTGTAGGTATTGGGATCACCCACGTTCGAGCGAATGCCCGGGGCCGAAACGCCAGCACGGCTGATGGTGTTCTTTTCCACCTCGCTGCGCGGGGCGGTGCCACCGAACAGCGTCTCGATGGTCTGCTGCTGGATGGTGCGGTCAATCGGCTTCGGTGCGCCCGGCGCAGGCGGAGTCAATGCGAAATCGGGCGGGATGACCAGCGGAGCCTGGCGCTGTACGGCCATTTCGTCAGGACGGTCGCGGTTCATCAGCCCTCCGCCAGAGCCGCAGCCGGCCAGCAGGGCCGAAACGGCGGTTGCCATGATCAGGGCAGGAATCTTGCGCATTTTCATCAACTCTCCGGGGCGGCGTCAGTGCTGGCGTTAGTGCCATTGGTGGCGCCTGTAGTGGTTGGCGTGCCGTTTCCGTCGCGCTTTTCGCGCGAAAGGAAGGATCGGGCAAGGATAATCAGGACGCCGATGGTGATGGCGGCATCCGCGATGTTGAAGATCAGGAAGGGGCGGAAGCTGCCAAAGTGCAGGTCGGCATAGTCGATGACGAAACCGAAGGCATAGCGGTCACGAATGTTGCC
>JBEVKC010000016.1:0-27488 GCA_040509895.1 Novosphingobium sp.
GGCAGGCCGACACGGAAGGCGAACTCGCCCGACTGGTCATAGTGACCGCAAGTGAGCATCAGCGCGAGGATGCGCCGCGCGCGCATGGTCGATACGACAAACCGGCCGTTGTCCGGATTTCGTCCGGAATGCATGAGGAACCGGCCGGCGAGCGCCAGTTGCCGGCAGCTTAGCGCCAGCGCGCAGTGGTGGAAATAGACCTTCAGCGTTTGCTCGACCGGGTGGTGGATGTTCCCGAAAGCCCGCATGTAGTTGGCCAGAGCGAAGTTGCGAAAGCCGGTTTCGTTCTCACCGCGTGCCACGTCCCGGTCGATATGTACGCTGTCGTCGCCGACCAGCGCGCGCATGAACCGCACGAATTCCGCAACTGCCTCTTCGGGTGATGAGCGTCCAAGCAGGACGTCCGCGACCACGATCGCTCCGGCGTTGATGAACGGATTGCGTGGGATGCCGTGTTCGGTTTCAAGCTGGACGATGGAATTGAACGCGCTGCCGGATGGCTCGACCCCTACCCTGCGAACCAGCGCGTCACCCACCGTGCCCAGCGCCATCGTCAGGCTGAAGACCTTGGTAATGCTCTGCGCGGAAAAGGGCACGTCGGCGTCCCCGGCTGCATAATAGGAGCCGTCCGCAGTGATGATCGCGATTCCGAACTGATCCGGAGAAACGGTCGCGAGGTCGGGGATGTAGTCCGCGACCTTTCCGCGATCAGGCGCCTGCGCCATTTCGGCGGCGATATCGTCAACGATGGCCTGCAGGTCGATCAAGCTGTACCCCTTCGAATAGGGCCGGTGTCCGGTGCTTAGCCGCTCTCAGGTCTGTCTGGAAGCGGCACCGGTCAAACTTCCGCCACCGCTTTGTGCCACGCTGCCAGTCTCGCTTCGCGCTTTGCTGGATCCATGTGCGGCGTAAAGTGGCGCACGCTTCCGCGCATCGCGCTAGCTGCCTCTTCCAACGTCGCGAACATCCCAGCACCGAGGCCCGCGAGCATGGCCGCGCCCAGAGCCGTAGTTTCCACAAGGTCAGGCCGCTCCACTTCAAGGTCCAGCACATCGGCAAGATCCTGCGCCAGCCAGTCATTGGCGCTCATACCGCCATCAATGCGCAGGGATGACCAGCGCGCGCCGTCGGCCGCAAATGCCTCGGCGAGGTCGTAGGTCTGGTGCGCCATGGCCTCAAGCGCCGCGAGGGCGATGTGAGCACGTGTGGTCGCAAAGCTGATTCCGGTAATGCTGGCGCGAGCGTTCGGCCTCCAGTGCGGCGCACCAAGGCCGGCAAGGGCGGGGACGATAATCACGCCGCCGCTGTCTTTGGCCTGACGGGCCAGCACCTCTGTTTCGGGCGCACTATCGATGAGGCCGATGGAATCGCGCAGCCACTGCACCAGGCTGCCCGCGACGAAGACCGACCCTTCCAATGCATAGCACCGCTCACCGCCAAGCTGGTGCAATACGGTGCCAATCAGCCGTGTGCGTGAATGCGGAATCTGCCTGCCCATGTTGGCCAGCACGAAAGCTCCGGTGCCATAGGTCGCCTTTGTGTCTCCGGCGGAAAGGCAATCTTGTCCGATAGTTGCGGCCTGCTGGTCGCCTGCAAGGCCCGTGACGGGCAGCGCCCCGCCGAGCCATTCAGGCAGCGATTCGCCAAAGCGCCCTGCATTGTCTACGACTTCGGCAAGCGCCGAGCGGGGAACGCCGAAGAGGCTGCAAAGCTCTTCGTCCCATGTCGGACCCGCCAGCGGAAGCAGGCTGGTGCGGCTGGCGTTGCTGGCATCGGTAACAAACAGTCCGCCCGTCAGCTTCCACACCAGCCAGCTTTCGACTGTGCCCAGCGCCAGCCGCCCGCCATCGGCGGCGGCGCGTACTTCGGGCACCTCGCCCAACAACCAGCGCATCTTGGTGGCGGAAAAATAGGGGTCGAGCAGGAGCCCGGTTTTTTCCTGCACCTCTGCTTCATGGCCAGCTGCGCGCAGGTCATTGCAAGCGGCGGTAGTCCGCCGGTCCTGCCAGACAAGCGCATGGTGCAGCGGCTGGCCGCTTTTCCTGTCCCAGGCCACCACAGTCTCGCGCTGGTTGGTGATGCCGATGCAGGCAAAGCGATCTGCCCCGCCCGACCGGGTGACGACACTGCGCGCGCAGGCGAGCGTGCTTTCCCAGATCTCCACCGCATCGTGCTCCACCCAGCCCGCGTGCGGGTAGTGCTGGGTCAATTCCCGCTGCTCCACCGCACGCATCGCGCCGTCCCGGTCGAACACCATGGCGCGGGTCGAGGTGGTCCCGGCGTCCAGCACAAGGATCAGTGCGCCCAGCGGATTCATCCTGTTCTCCCGTGTGGTTATGGGCAGAACCTATCCGGGTCTTGGCGCGAAGGGAATTGCAGCCCATATCGCAAGCATGAATTTCCCCGCCCGCCCCTGGCCGACCGGCACCGCCGAACAGCTTGAACCGTTGGTGCGCCGCGTATTGGCAGCCAACCCCTCGCCCTTCACCTATACTGGCACGCAGAGCTATATTGTTGGCGGGGGCAAGGACGTGGCGGTGATTGACCCCGGCCCGGATGAAGCCGACCATCTGGAGGCGCTGCTGGCTGCGATTGGCGATGCCACGGTTTCCGCCATAGTCTGCACCCATACGCACAAGGACCATTCGCCTGCCGCCGCACCATTGACGCAATTGACTGGTGCCCCAATCATCGGCTGCGCGGCGCTGATCCTTGACGACGACGGTCCGCGCTCAGACGCGCCGTTCGACCAGACCTATCGCCCTGATCGCGTGCTGACCGACGGCGAGAGCATTTCCGGCGACGGTTGGACTCTCACCGCAGTTGCCACGCCCGGCCACACATCCAATCACCTGTGCATTGCGCTGGAGGAAACCGGCGCCTTGTTCAGCGGCGATCATGTCATGGGCTGGTCGACCTCGGTCGTCGCGCCGCCCGATGGCGACATGGCGGACTATCTGGCGAGCCTGCAAAAGCTCTATGACCGCACCGACCGCGTCTATTACCCCGCGCATGGTCCGGCGGTGGAAAAACCCCGCCAGCTTGTGCGAGGCATGATCGGCCATCGCCGTCAGCGCGAACGCCAGATCCTGAAGCTGGTCGAAGGCGGGACGGCCCGCATCGCGGACATGGTCCCGCTGATGTACAAAGGCGTGGACGAAAAGCTGCACCCTGCAGCCGCCCGTTCCGTGCTGGCACACCTGATCGACCTTGAGTACCGCCGCGTCGTCTCGCGCAAGGGGGATGAATGGAAGATAGCGGCCTGACGGTTATCGAGGAGAAGCGCACTCCGCTTCTGCCATGGACACTGTTCGCCGTAGCACTGGCTGTCGCGGCATGGGCGCTGTGGTTCGCCTTTGGCCGGGAGGAGCGCGGCGATCCCCTCGCGACGTCGCTTGCCGCCTTTGAAAAGCAGAACCGCCTGACCGTGTTCAGCGCCCAGCTTTCGCCCGTCGTCGCCAGCGACAGGAGTGAGATGTTCGGCATGCTGAAGAGCCGGCAGGTCGCGGTGATCCCGGCGCGGGTGGACTACACGCTGGACCTTTCGACCATAGACCGCAGGCGGATGACCTGGGATGAAAACGCCCGCAGGCTCGACGTGCGCCTGCCGCCATTGCAGCTCAGCCGACCGAACCTTGATGAAGGGCGGGCGCAGTACCTTCGCGAAGGCGTGTGGATCAGCCGCGACACCCAGGGCAGCTTGACGCGCGACAACACCCAGCTTGCCGAAGTTCAGGCACGGGAAGCAGCCAGCAACCCGGTGCTTATGGACCTTGCCCGTAATGCCGCAAAGGATGCGATCCGCCAGAACCTTGCCATTCCGCTGCAGGTGGCGGGCTATGGCAACGTAACCGTGACAGTGCGCTTTGACGGAGAGTCGCTGCCTGCAAGTCCAGCGCCTTGACAGGGATTTGACGGTAAGTCGTTGCTAACGTAACTTCCCGCGTGGGTTAGTGGGGAGTATCAGGTCATGGCGACGGTAGCAGCCGCCCCCTATTCGGGCGACCAGCGTTTCTTCAGCCGGATGGCTATTGGCATTGCCATCTTCATCCTTTTCGGTTTCGCGCAGTTCGCCGCGCGCGGTTTCGTCAATTACCAAACCGCGCCGTTCTGGGTGCACCTGCACGGCTTGTTCTTCATCAGCTGGGTGACGCTGTTCGTGGTCCAGAATGTCCTGGCAGAGCGCGGAGCGATTGGGCTTCACCGCAAACTGGGCTGGCTTGCCGTTGCTGTGGCTGCGGTGATCGTGCCGCTCACCAGTTTTACCGGCATTATGGCGATTACGCTGCATCGCCAGCCGCCGTTCTTCACACCGCCGTATTTCTTGGCTCTGACGCAGGTGGGGGCGATATTCTTTGGTGGCATGGTCGCTGCCGCAATTATCAAGCGCCGCCAGACCGAATGGCACCGGCGGCTGATGCTGTCGGCCACAGTACTGGTTCTTGAACCCGCCTTCGGCCGCACGTTGCCGATGCCGTTGCTGGGGGCGGAACTGGGCGAGGCAATCGCCGGCGTGTTGCAGGTCGCCATCCTTGGTATCGCGATGCTGCATGATCGCAAGCACCGCGGAGCGATCCATCCCGCGCTCTTCTGGGGCGCCGGAGCGGTGATAATGGCGCACGTTCTGGTCAGCCTTTTGTCGGGTTCGCCGGTTGTGATCGCCGTGGCGGAGAGACTTGGCGGTTAGGCTCAAATTTCGATGGGAATAGCGGCCCCGCATCACTAGATAGGCGCGGAACAACCGACTGCGGGACGCGCGAAAATGACTGTCCAGACTGCCAACCTCACCGGCCTTGACCTGCGGGCCGAGATTGATCGCCTGCGCAAAGAGCGCAACGCGGTGATCCTCGCCCACTATTACCAGAAGCCGGAAATCCAGGACCTTGCCGATTTCGTCGGCGATTCACTGGAACTGTCGCGCAAGGCTGCCGCCACCGATGCAGAGGTTATCGCGTTCTGCGGCGTGAAGTTCATGGCCGACACGGCGAAGATCCTGTCGCCGGAAAAGATCGTCGTCCTGCCCGACCTCGACGCCGGTTGCAGCCTTGAGGATTCGTGCCCGCCGGAAAAGTTCAAGGCGTTCCGCGAGGCGCATCCCGATCACATCGCGCTGACCTACATCAACTGCTCGACCGAGGTTAAGGCGCTGTCGGACGTCATCGTCACCTCGTCCAGCGCCGAGACGATCCTGCAGCAGATACCTAAGGACCAGAAGATCATCTTCGGCCCCGACCGGCACCTTGGCGGCTACCTGTCGCGCAAGTTCAACCGCGAGATGCTGCTGTGGCCGGGCGTCTGCATCGTTCATGAGGCTTTCAGCGAAACCGAGCTGTTGAAGCTCAAGGCCCAGCACCCCGGCGCGCCGATTGCGGCCCATCCGGAATGCCCGCCGTCGATCGTCGACCACGCGGACTATGTCGGTTCCACCAGCGGCATCCTGAACTATGCCAAGGAACTGGAAGGCGACACGCTGATCGTCGCGACAGAGCCGCACATCATCCACCAGATGCAGCTGGCCATGCCCGGCAAGACCTTCATCGGCGCCCCTGGCGCGGACGGCAACTGCAACTGCAACATCTGCCCTTACATGGCGCTCAACACGTTGGAAAAGCTGTACCTCGCCCTGCGCGACCTGCAGCCCCGCATCGAGATCGAGGAAGGCCTGCGCCTCGCCGCGAAGAAGAGCCTCGACCGGATGCTGGAAATGGCGGCCGGGACCGTTGGGCAGGGAGACTTGGGCGCGCGGAGCTAATCCGCTTGCTTGCCCGCCTGCGCGATTACCAGCGCTCCGGCTACCATCACCATGCCCAGTCCGTCGATCCAGCCGAAGGTTTCGCCGAATGCGAACCATCCGGCGAGGACGGCGATGGCGGGCTGGGTGAGCAGCGCAAGGCCGATGATAAGCGGCGAGAAGTGGCGCAGCGAATAGACCAGAAGCCCTTGCCCGATGACTTGACTGAGCAAGGACAGGGCGATGAGCGGCAGCCAGTTGGTCGGTACGATCTGCTCGCCCAGCGCTATGGCGATGGCCAGCAGTACCGGGGCACCGGCAAGGCTCGACCAGAACAGCAGGCTCCAGCTGCCCAGCGTCGCCCGGGCGTTCTGCAGCAGCAGGATGTAGAAGGTATAAAAGAATCCGGCGAGCAGGCAGAACAGGTCGCCATGCAATGTGTCGGTGCCGACCTGCAGGCTGCGGCCCAGCAGGATCGCGGAACCGGCAATGGCGGCGGCTAAGGCCAGGGCCTCGTTGCGGCGGGGCAGGCGGCGCAAGACGATCAGGCCCCATGCCACCAGCAGCAGGCTGCCGGAATTGCCGAAGAGCGTGACGTTGCCCAGCCGGGTCATTCCTATGCCGATGTGCCAGGCGGCAAGGTCCAGTCCGAAAAAGATGCCCGCCCCGGCCATCGCAAGCCAGGCCGCCTTGGGAAATCCGCTCAGCGGCTGACGATTGGCCAGCGCCAGTATCGCCAGTATCGGCAGCGCCAGGAACAGGCGCCAGAACCCGGCGGCAACCGGCCCGCAGTCGGCGAGCCGAACGGACCACGGCCCCAGCGCCAGCGCGGCATTGCCGCCCAGCAAGGCAAGAACATGCGCCGGCCGCGCGGCGGGGCGCGGAATAGCTGCTTGCGCGGCGGTGCTCATTTCATCGCGGGTTTGGTCGCCGCTGGTGGCGTGGGCGCGGTCGGGACAGTGATCGTCGGTGCAACGGCAGGCGTCGTAGCTACGTCGGTCGGCGCGGCGGGACCTTCGGCTGCTTCGTCTTCGGCCACCGCATCGCCCTTCTTGCCGTCCGCTTTCACGGTCTCGGTCCTTGGTGCCAATGGCGGCTGTGAGCGCACGGTGTC
Organism: Novosphingobium sp.; assembly: GCA_040509895.1. Taxonomy (GTDB): domain Bacteria; phylum Pseudomonadota; class Alphaproteobacteria; order Sphingomonadales; family Sphingomonadaceae; genus Novosphingobium. The sequence continues at coordinate 6,846 of JBEVKC010000016.1, forward strand.
GAGCGGTAGCATGGCATCGCTCGTCGTGCCTTCCAGGATTTCACCTGCTGCCGTTGCTTTTGCATCCGGTTCCTTGTCCCCACAGGCGGCAAGGGCCAGCGGCAGGGCGATAAGGCAGGTAAGGCGAATGACGCGGATCATGCGGCGGGCTCCGGAGGGCAGGGCTTGTCCAGCGCGGCAAGGAAATCACCGGCGCGGGCAAGCAATGCCCGATCCCATGCCTTCTGATCAACCGCTATGCCAAGCCGGGCGAGGCTGTTAACGCCGAACTCCTCGATCCCGCAGTGCACGATGCCGGCGAAATGGGTCAGGTCGGGGTTCAGGTTCACGGAAAAGCCGTGCATCGTCACCCAGCGGCGGATGCGCACGCCGATGGCGCCGATCTTTGCCTCACGCCCGTCGATGTCGGTCGTCCAGATGCCGATGCGGCCTTCGCGGCGGAAGCTTTCGACACCGAAATAGTCGAGTGTGGAGATAACCCAGCCTTCCATCGCATGGACAAAGCCGCGGGCGTCGCGGGCCCGGCGCTTCAGGTCCAGCAGCACATAGCCGATGCGCTGGCCGGGGCCGTGATAGGTGTAACGCCCACCGCGTCCTGCCTCGACTACCTCGAACCGGGGGTCGATCAGTTCAGCGCGGTTGGCGCTGGTACCGGCAGTGTAGACTGGCGGATGCTCCAGCAGCCAGATCAGTTCGCGCGCATTGCCCGCAGCAATTGCGGCGTTGCGGGCCGTCATTTCCTCCAGCGCAGCGCGATAGGCGACGGCTTCAGTCTCGCAGCGGACTTCGATATCCCCAAGGTCGGTCATCGCGCGTTGCTGGCGGCATTCCTTGCCGTTATCAAGTGCCCTCTCGCAGGGAGGGCATGGATGAAGTTCGATAGCAACCGGGCATGGAAGGAGGCCTCGGCGGCCGTAACCGCCAATCGTGAGGTGCTTTTTGCCATCGCGGGCGTGTTCATCCTGCTGCCCAGCCTCGCCTTTGGCCTGCTGTTTCCCCAGCCCGAAGCGGCGGCGGGAATGACCGGAGAGCAGGCAGCAAACCTGCTGCTGGCCTTCTATGAAGAATCGCTGCCGTGGATGATTCCCATGGCAATCCTGCAGGCGGTGGGTTCGATGGCATTGCTGACGCTGTTCACCGATCGCACGCGCCCCACGGTAGGCGAGGCGATCCGGCAGGGCGCTATCGGCCTGTTGCCCTATCTGGTGGCGCAGTTGCTTGTCGGTTTTGCGGTAAGCGCGATCGCGATGATCGTCATCGGTCTTGGCGTGGCCACGGGGCTGGCCGCCCTGTCTTTCGTCCTGGTGGTGGGGGTGATCGTCTTTGCCGTCTATGCCCTTGTGAAGACGTCGCTGGTGGCGCCTGTGGTCGTCGTTGAAGGCGTGCGCAATCCCATCACCGCGCTCAAGCGTTCATGGGCGCTCACTTCGGGCAATTCGGCTCGCATAGCGGTTTTCTATGTGCTGCTGTTCTTCACCTTCATGGTCGTCATTTTCATTGCATCGGCGCTGATCGGCATCGTTGCCGCCGTTATAGCCGGGGCAGAGGGCGCGCGGATCGTCAATGCGGTGGTTTCCAGCACGCTCGGCGCCACCGTGACTGTCTATGCAGTTTCCGTGGTCGCAGCTGTGCATCGCCAGCTTGCGGGGTCTTCGCCGGAAGCGGTCAGCGCTACTTTCGATTGAGTAACCTAACGGCCGATCAAACCTCGGCAGGTTCTTCCTTCCACCCCCAGTAGAGGAAGCAGGGGAGGACGTTCAGCAGCTCAAAGCCGGCGTCGATATGGCGGAAATGCTTCGCCATGAAGTCGCGGGCGCGGGCGGTGAACTGATAGACAAGGAATGCGCCGCCGGGCCGAATGACGCGGTGGGTTGCATCAGCGATGGCTGGGCCAATACCGTCGGGCAGGGTCGAGAAGGGAAGCCCCGACAGCACATAGTCGGCATGGTCATGGCCATGGGCGCGGACGATATCTTCGACATCGGCGGCCGATCCCAGAACGGCGATAAAGCGGCTGTCGGTGATCGTCGCCCTCAGGTAGTCGATATAGAGCGGGTTGGTGTCGATCACGATCAACTGGCCGTCACGGCGCAGCCGGTCGAGCACCGGCCGGCAGAAGGTGCCGACGCCGGGACCGTACTCGACGAACAGCTTGCACTCGTCCCACTTCACGGGGGCAAGCATCTTTTCGATGGTGAAGCGCGACGACGGGATGATCGAACCGACCATCACCGGATGTTTCAGAAATCCCTCGAAAAACACGCCCCAGGGTCCAAGCGCGGCCTTAACCTTGCGCTTCAGCTTCTGCGTCGGCGCTTCACGCGCAAGATCTGTACTGCTCATGCCGGGAGATATTCCTGCGCCGTTACTATTAGGACTGCGACGTGTTGGGTTTGCAAATTTGGGGTGCGAAAGCAAGTCCGCAACCCCGCTGTGTACGTTTACAAGATTTCAAAAACCTTATCCTGAGGACGGCAAAGGCGCACGCCCTTGTCGGTTTCAACCAAGGGCCGTTCGATAAGTTTCGGCTCTGCCTCCATGGCTGCAAGCACGGCGGCATCTTCGGCCTGTGGCAGGCCGCGCTCTTCCGCGTCGGTGCCTCTCAGCCGAAGCCCTTGCTGCGGCGTGATCCCGGCATCGCGATAGAGCTGGGCCAGCTTGGCGGCGCTTGGCGGATTCTTGAGGTATTCCACGATAGTCACGTCGGCACCGGCTTCCTCAAGCGCCGCCAGCGTCTTGCGCGACGTGCCGCAATTGGGATTGTGCCAGATAGTGGCCTTCATGTTGCTGTCTCCTGAATGGTTTGATCCGGCGCTTCGGGCGCAGACGGGATAGGTTCGGGCGGGAGGCTTGCTCGCATTTCGGCGCCCGCCTTCTGCACTGCACGGACAAGCCGCGGATAGACGCCGCAGCGACAGAGATTGGGGATCGCCGCCTTGATCTCCGCATCCGATGGATTGGCATTGCGTCCCAGCAGTGCGGCGGCGGCAATGGCGATTCCGGGCGTGCAAAAGCCGCACTGGATCGCCTGTTCCTCCACCAGCGCCTTCTGCACGGGGTGGGAACGATCGCGCGACAGCGCCTCTATCGTGGTGACGTTGCGGCCCTCGGATTCGGCGAGAGAGAGCTGGCAGCTCCGCAGCGCCTCGCCATCGACCAGCACCATGCAGGCGCTGCAATCGCCCACGCCGCAGCCGTATTTGGTGCCGGTCAGGTTGGCGGCATCGCGCAGCGCCCACAGCAACGGGGTCTGCGGGTCCATGCTGAATTCGACCGGCTGGCCATTGACGGTAAGGCGGCTCATCAGTCGCGCCAGCTCCGGTCGATCTTGTCGATGCGGCGTACCCAAGCGGCAAAGTCCGCCGCGCCGGGGCCGCCGGGAGCCTGCGCCATGAAGATATCGCGCTGGTGAACGGCGACGACCTCATCCGGTACGACGATTGGCTTGCCCATCGACATGGTGGCCAGCTGAATCTCGCAGGCGCGCTGGAGCCCCCAGTGCATCAGGAACATCTCGGGCAGGGTCTGGCCCAGAACGACAGGGCCGTGATTGCGCAGCATCAGCACGCGGTGGTTGCCAAGATTGGCGAGCAGCCGCTCACCCTCCTCAGGCCGAACCGTCACGCCCTCGAAATCGTGATAGCCCATTTGGCCCACAAAGTTGCAGGCATAGAAGTTCACCGGCTGCAGCCCGCCTTCAAGAGCGCAGACCGCCATCGCGGCGGTCGTGTGCGTGTGGCAAATGGCGTGGGCCCAGGGCAGGTGGCGGTGGAAATAGGCGTGCTGGACGAAGCCCGCCTTGTTCACCGGAAAGCTGCTGCCATCCATCGTGTTGCCGTCAATGTCGATCTTGACGAGCGTCGATGCCGAAACCTCTGAAAACAGCAGGCCGAAGGGATTGATCAGGAAGGCTCCCTCCTGATCCGGCACCCGCAGCGAGATGTGGTTGTAGATCGATTCCGACCAGCCGAGGTGATCGAACACGCGATAGCAAGCAGCAAGGTCCAGCCGCGCCTGCCATTCGGCGTCGGAGCATTCGATCCTGCGGTGCATGGCCCTCTCCTTCAGCGGTGCATGATAGGCACCCAGGTCTTACTGGCCAAGCCTCAGCTTCACGCCAGCCCACAGTGTAAGTGGCGCGCCAAGGTCGATTGAGCCGGCCTGATTGCGCGTGACTACTTTTTCGTCGCTCAGGTTTTCACCACGCAGCACCACGCTGAACGGCCCGGCAACGGGGACTTCGGCATAGGCATCGAATGTCGTGGCGGATGGCAGCTTGTCGGTTTGCAGATCGTCCTCGAACTGCATGCCGGCGTGCTTGATTGTGGCGGCGATCACCCAGCCATCCTTGGGCCGCCAGGCCAGCGTGCCCGCTGCCGCCACTTCCGGCGTCTGGGCCGGGCGCTTGCCGTCAAGGGTGGTGCCGGGTTGCTTAACCTCTGCGTCGGTAAGCGCCAAGGAGCCGTCGAAGCTGAACTGGCCGAAGCGCAAGTCTGCTGACAGTTCGATGCCCTGCGAATGGACCGCTTGGACATTCTGCCGCTCGCGCAGATTGGTGCCGATGGTGACGTTCGCGATGGCGTCCCTCACCTTGTTGTCGAAAGCGGTGGCGGACAGCGTGACGTTGTCGGCAGCGGCGAAGTCCACGCCCAGTTCGAAGCCGCGAAGCTTCTCGTTCTTCAGCGCGGCATTGGCGCGGGTCGTCACCGGGAACACGGTGAAGGGCCGATACAACTCGTTCAGCGTCGGCAGCCTTGTGCCCGTGTAGGCGGCGCCGCGCAGGGTAAAGCCGCTGCCCGCTTTCCACACCGCCCCGCCCCGCAGGCTGGCATCCCAGCCGGAGCGGTTGTCGAACCTGTTTTCGACCTGCACCGCGCCTGCCGCATTGGCCTCGCGGAAATAGCCGTCGCGGATCGACCAATAGTCACCGCGCACGCCGCCGGTCAGCACAAGGTTGCCGATGGTCCAGTCGTCCTCAAGGAAAAGGCCGATGTCGTCATTGCGCCCTCCCGCCCGGCGGCGCGCGGTGACCAGGCCGGTGACGCCGCTATAGGCCTCTTCCTGCATGTCCCCGTCTGCGTGGCGCCAGTCCGCGCCGAAGCGCAAAACGTGGTCATCACCCACCGGTGGGCGCAGTTCCAGCTTTCCGCCGATTCCGGTGGAAGGCGTGCGCCGCTGGTCCAGTGTCTTGCGGAAGCTGGTGGAGCTGATGACGATGTTGGAGAAGTCGCGGTTCTGGACATATCCCAGCGCATCGAACTGCCAGTCGCCCCGTCCCACCAGGCGGATGCTGGCATCCTGGCCCTGGCTTGCCGTGTCGGCACCGTCGAAACGCAGGGTGCGCTCGTCGTTGTAGGCCATCAGGCGTGCCTGCAATTCTACCGTGTCGTTCAGCGGTGCGACGCCGCGGATGGAGCCTGACCAGCTGTCGAACTTCGCCCGCACACTGGCGGGAACGCGCTGTGCTTCGGGCGTGGTCCAGAACCCCTTGCCGCGATCCCAGCGGCCGCTGACCACGGCGAAGCCCTGGCCCAGTTGCGGAGCCACGGTGCCGGAAAGTTCCGTCTCGCCCCGGTCGTTCACCAGTGCCGAGCCATTGAAGAGCCCGAGCGTCCCGGCATCGGCGCTGGTCATTTCGATCGTGCCCGCGACCGAACCCGATCCGAATGCGCCCGATCCGCCGCCGCGCGTCACGCGGATCGACTCAAGCCGCTCCGGTGCAATGGCGGAGAGCGGAATATAGCCAAAGAAGGGGTCGGCCATCGGCACGCCGTCAAGCAGCACCAGCGCGCGGCTGGTGGCATTGCCGCCCAGCGCCCGCAGCGTGACGCCTTGCGCCGAAGGGTTGGAGGACCGGCTGTCGGAGCGGCGGAACTGCTGGAAACCTGCGACCTGCGAAAGCACGTCCTCGATGCGGCCCGATGCAGAGGTGGTGATCCGTTCGCGACCGATCTCCTTCACATCATAGGCGGGCGTCGCGGGCGTGGCTTCAAGTCCGTGCCCGGTGACAATGATCGGCCCGTTCACAGGTTCATCGTCCGCGACTGCAGGCGATGCAGGCATCAGGACGCTGGCGAGCAGGATGGCGCGAAACATTGATTTGGGCTGGGGCACAGAGCTTACGTTCTTCTCATTAGTGGCGCGCGGCTATTGGCATGGCGTTTCGGGCTTGTCGCCCCGTTCCATCGCCGCCATGCGATCTTCGCGCAACTTGCTGCGGCGCGCCTTGCCGGATTCATCGCGAAGCGCGGTGGCGGTGAATTCCACAGAGCGTGGCAGCTTGTACGCGACAAGGCGATCTGCGGCGAAGGCGAGCAGGTCTTGGGCCGTGGCCTCGGAGCCGTCCTCCAGCCGCACGATGGCATGGACCTGCGCGCCCATGTCGGGGTCGGGCAGGCCGATGGCGATGGCCTCTGCGACGTCGCCATGCTCCAGCAAGGCGCTTTCCACCTCGGCGGGGAAGACGTTGCGCCCGCCGACAAGGATCATGTCGGTGCGGCGGTCGGCTATGTAGAGATAGCCGTCCTCATCCACCCAGCCGAAGTCGCCAAGGGATTCGAACCCGTCCTCCAGCCGCCGTGCTTCCGCGCCGACATACTGGTAGCTTGGGGGCTGACCGTTGAGAGCCCGGCGCATGAACACTTCGCCCACTTCGCCGGGAGGTAGCGCGGTGCCATCCTCCCCGCGGATCAGCAATTCGCCGCCCGCCGGTTTGCCGACAGAGCCGCGATGCTCCAGCCACTCGGTGCCGCTGAGTTGCGTGGTGCAAAAACCTTCAGTGCCGCCGTACATCTCCCAGATGCGTTCCGGCCCAAGCCAGTCGATCCAGAACTGCTTGAGGGACTCATGGATCGGCGCGGCAGTGTGCCAGACGATCTTGAGCGAGGACATGTCGCGCCCCCTGCGCTCCGCTTCGGGCAGGCGGGCGATGCGGTTCATCATGGTCGGGACCATGGTAACGAATTCGGGGCGGCATTCCTCGACAAGGCGAAGGAACTCGCCCGCGTCGAACCTTTCCATGCCGACCACCGAACTGCCCAGCAGCATTGACATGTGCGACATGGCGAAGGGCATGTTGTGATAGAGCGGGCCGGGGTTGATCATCGCCCCGTCCACCGGCAGGCCAAGCCCGCGAAGGCTGTCGTCCATGCGGGAAGGCAGGCTGTCGACGATCAGCTTGGGCCGCCCCGTGGACCCGCCGGAGGTCATTGCCTTCCAGTGCGGCGCCACGCGGCTCGCAAGCGACGAAGCGTCAGCATGGTTGCGGCCAAAGTCGATGGGCAGCGCCCCGGCCGCGGTCTGCAATTCCGCATCGCCTGCGATGACAAGGCGAGGCTCTGCCAGTTCGATGATTGCGCGCAGTTCTGCGGCTGGGAGGCGGGGCGAGACAATCGTGGGCGTCGCTCCCAGCTTCCACAGCGCGAAAGTCAGTTCGTAGAAGGCGTTGCTGTTGGGCAGCGCGAGGACCACGCGGTCACCTTGCCTGACACCACGCCCGGCGAGGGCATGGGCACGGCGCAGTGCCCGGTCCGCCAATTCGCCCCAGCCCAGCACCTCGTCGCCATGCCGCACCGCCCAGCGATCAGGCCCAAGTCGCGCCGCGTTGCGTTCAGGAATGTCGCCCAGCAGGACTTCGGCCATGCGTCAGCCTTTCCGCTTGGCGGCCAGCGCTTCCTCAAGCCGGAGGCGGATGCTGTCGGGCAGACGGGTGATGTCGATGGGAAAGCCGTGGATCAGCATATTCTGTAGGTGGCCGATCTGGTGATTGGCAAAGGCCGTCTTCATCGCGTCACGCCGGCCCGTTGCGTCTTGCGCGGCGTTGATGGATTCCTTCATAAGTTTCAGCGCGAAACGGTCCGTCCGGGCAATCTCTTCCGCCAATGCCAGCGCCCGGTCCTGCAGGTCGGCGCGAGGCACCACCTCGTTGACCATGCCCGCCGCCAACGCACCGTGCGCCGAAAGCCAGCCGCCGGTGAACAGGAACTGCTTGGCCTGCCGCACGCCCAGCTCGAACGGGTGAGCGAAGAACTCCACCCCAGGCACGCCCATGTCGGAGCCGGTGTTGTCGCGGAATCGCGCGTCGTCGGCGGCCACGATGATGTCGGCGATCCACATCAGCATCAGCCCGCCGGCAATGACGCTTCCCTGCACCGCGGCGACAATCGGCTTGGGCGCATTGCGCCATCGCTCGGTGATCTCAAGATAGGTTTCGCGTTCGCGGGTATAGAGCCCTTCCCACCCCGGCCCGTCGTACTGCCCCCACATCGTCACGCGCTGTTCGGGTGCGGGCGGCCGCGTGTCGCCCATCGACAGGTCGTGCCCTGCAGAGAAATGATCGCCCTCTGCGGCAAGCAGGATGACGCTTACAGCATCGTCCTGACAGGCGCGGGCGATTGCAGCGTCAAGCTGGTAGGTCATGTCCAGCCCCTGCGCGTTGCGTTTCTCCGCCCGGTCGAGCACGATCCGCGCGACCCTGTCCGCCGCCATCTCGTAACGAACTTGCGGTTTTCCGCCGTCTGCGGCCATGGCGCTCCCTCTCTACCGCGAGCTTATATGCGCGCTGACGCGCACCTTATCGGCGCGTCATTACCATGCAAGCATGGCGCTAACGGATGCGCTTGATGAAAAACCCACCCTCGCGCCGCTCGGTCTTGAACTGGGGGAGCGATTGCAGCAGATCGGACAGCCTGCTGAACCCATAGTTGCGCGCATCGAATGACGAGCGGCTGCTGGCCCGCTGTCCCACTTCGGAGAGACTAGCGAAACCACCGTCGTCGCGCTTCGATGCCTTCCATGCATCGGCGAGCAGGTCGACCACCGCCTGATCAACCTCGTGCCCTGCAGGCTGGCCGTCGTCGGCTTCTTCTGCCTGTGCCTCGCTCATCGCCTGAAGGTCGATAAAGCGCGTGCAGGACTGCTGGAAACCCTGCGGCGCGCGCGCAGAGCCAAAGCCGTAGACAGGCAAGCCATTCTGCCGCAGCCGCATGACCACCGGCATGAAATCGCCGTCGCTCGACATGATCCCGAAGCCATCCACCCGGCCGGAATAGAGCAGATCCATCGCATCGATGGTCATCCGCATGTCGGTGGCATTCTTGCCCTTGGTGATGTCGAACTGCTGCTGCGGCTCAATTGCGTAGCGCTGCATCAGCGAAACCCAGCCTTTGAGCGCCGTCTTGCTCCAGTTCCCATAGGCACGCTTGATATTGACCGTGCCAAGCTCGGCCAGAACCGTCAGCGTATTGTCCAGGCCCGCCGGTGACGCATTGTCGGCGTCAATAAGCAGCGCGATGTTGCCGGTGGACGCCATAGGTTTTCTCCAATCAGCCGAAGGAGATGTGCCTACCAGCCCGCCACCGGATCGACCAGCCTCTCGCGGAACTCGGCGTATTTTGACCGCATGCCGGCTTCGTCCAGCGGGATTTCGCCGCTGGTGGCGAGGTTGAACTCGGTAACGCCGGCGTCGCGGTAGCGCTTGAGGTCGTCGGGCCTTGCGGTGCTGTAGACGATCTTGGCGATGCGCAGCTTTTCGGGATCGCGACCCAACGCCCGCGTCATTGCTTTCAGATCGGCGATGACCGATGCCGCGTCCTCAACGGGAAGGTTGTAAGGCAGCCACCCGTCGCCCAGCCGTGCAACGCGCTTCATCGCCGTCTTGCTCTCCCCGCCGATCAGGATGGGGATCCCGCCGGGCCGAGCGGGTTTGGGAAAGCTGTAGGCCCCGGCAAAACGATAGTGTTCGCCCGCAAAGGTCGAGGCTTCATTGCCCCACAGTTCGCGCAGCGCGGCGATTGCCTCGTCAGTGCGGCGGCCGCGGCTGGCGAAATCCACGCCGACTGCATCGGACTCCTCCTTGGCCCAGCCAACCCCCGCGCCCAGCACGACCCGTCCGCCGCTGAAGGCATCGAGCGTCGCCAGTTCCTTGGCCAGGACCACCGGGTTACGCTGCGGCAGGACCATGATGTTGGTGCCGACTTCCAGCGTAGAGGTTGCCGCCGCGGCCCACGCCATCGCCATCAGCGGGTCGCACAGGTCATTGCGCGGGTCGGACATGGCGTACGTATCGTCATCCCACTGCAGCGGGGCGTCTTCGGTCTGCTCGGGAAGTTCCTGTCCGGAACCTTCGGCATAGGGATAGTCCGATTCCGGATAGGCGGCGAACTGCACGACATGCTCGGGAACCCACCACGCGCCAAAGCCCGCCCACTCCGCCGCCTGAGCGGACCGCCGGACGAAATCGCCGCGCGCATAGGGACCGATACCGGCGCAAGTGATGCCGAATTTCATGGCGCTCTCCCTTTTCCCCAATGGCTATGAGAGGAGCGGGGAGAGGGTCAAGGATTCCACCGTCCACCGCTTGACCGGGCAGGTGCGGCTACATGACTGCCGCTCCGGCACCGCTTGCATTTTTCGGCCGCCGACGGCCAACTCCTTTCCGGGAGAATGCTGAATGGGCATCTTGGACGGCAAGGTTGCGCTTGTGACGGGCGCGGGAACCGGCATCGGTAAGGGCATCGCGCTCGCCTTTGCGGCAGAGGGCGCCAAGGTCGTCATCGCCGCGCGGCGGGAAGCGCCCTTGCAACAGACCTGCGCGCTGGCGCCCGATGCGATCAGCTATGTCCAGATGGACCTCACCAGTCATGAGGAACGGGCGAGGGCGCTCGCGACCGTCGTTCAACGTCACGGCCGGTTGGACATCCTTGTCAGTAATGCGGGTGCGCAGCTCTGGAAGAGCTTTGACGAGACAACGGATGAGGAGATTGACGAGATCTTCCATACCAACCTTGCCGCCACCACCCGGTTCTTCAAGCAGGCGGTGCCCTACCTTGTGGCGACGGGGGGCAACATCGTTGTCATCTCCTCCACCGCCTCTCGCTACACCGTTGTGCCGTCGCAGAAGCTGTCGGTTTACGGAGCCTCAAAGGCGGGGCTCAACCAGCTCACCCGCACGCTGGCGCCTGAGCTCGGCGTTCAAGGCGTCCGCATCAACGCCGTCGCGCCCGGCCTGACCCGCGGCGAATATGCGGGCGAGAGCCTTGACCTTGAGGCCGATCAGGCGACGCAGGACTGGATCCGCTCGGTCACGCCGCTCGGCCGCATAGGTGAGCCTGAGGACATCGCCAAGGTCGTCCTGTTCTTCGCCAGCGATCAGGCCTCGTGGGTAACGGGGCAGGTGCTGGACGCCAGCGGCGGATGGCAGATTTCGGGAGGTTGAGGATGGACGGACGCAGCACCGTATTGGTAACCGGAGCCGCTAGCGGCATTGGCCGCGCCACTGCCGAACGCCTCGCTGGCAATGGCTGGAACGTGCTGGCGGTGGACCGCGATGCCGCGAAACTCGGCTGGGCCGATGGCGCTGAGCACATCGCCGCTTTCGCTGCCGACGTTACCTCCGAGGAAGACAACCGCCGCATGGTTGCAGCGGCTGAGGCGCGCTTTGGCGGGCTGGATGCCGTGATCCTCAATGCCGGTGTCACCGGGGGCGGCAGCATCGATGCGCTCTCCTTTGCGGACTACCAGAAGGTCGTCGCGGTAAACCTATTCGGACCGGTTCTGGGCATCAAGGCCGCCCTGCCGCTGCTGCGCAAGAGCAAGCACCCTGCCATTGCCCTGACATCCTCAACCATGGGCGTGGCGGGGGATGCAGAGAACTGGGCCTATTGCTCCACCAAACATGGCGTGATCGGCCTTGTGCGCAGCCTGTCGCGGGAATTGGGCTGCGAAGGCATCCGCATCAACGCGCTCTGCCCCGGCCTGACCAAGACCGGCATGACCGAGGCGATGGAGGAACTGGCCCCCGACCACTACGCCGAACTCATCGGCAAGGTGCCGCTGCAGCGCTGGGCCGATCCGGACGAAATGGCGAGCGTGCTGGAATTCCTGATCTCCCCCGGCGCCTCCTATGTGAACGGCCACGCCATGGTGGCCGACGGCGGGGCCATTGTCGGCACCGGACTGGTCGGGCCAAGGTCGAGCCATGCCAGCGCCATCCCCGAAGAGGTCAATCGATGAGCGATACCCAAGGCGTCATGTCGCAGGAGAACTTTGCGGCCAATGTCTGTTCCGGCACCGAAGTTCCGGCCGATTTCTCGAGCGATGCGGGCGCGCTTGCCTATGCCAACGGCCAGCTGGACAAGCTGGTGGCAGCCATGCGCTACAAGCTGGAAAAGCACATCACCAGCTGGCCCGGAGACGACCGGGAACTCGATACGCTGGAGGCGATCCGCCACCTGCTGCGCGACGTGAACTTCGGCCATTCCGCCTATGTCGAGGCTGATTACAAGAACCCCGCCTTGGCCAAGATGGGCGCGACTTCGCGGATCAACTTCCAGCTTCCCTCGCCCGACTGCATGTACCATTCGGTGATCCTGCACGGCGATTATACCTATCGCATCACCGGCAAGCGCGGTTCGGCATCGGTGTTCCAGGTTGCCGTCTATGCGGGGCACGCCTGCGATCTTGTCGGCTGGAAGACGCACTGCGTCGCCAACAATTTCGACCAGCCGGATCAGCTTGCCCCCGGCGGCGAGGTAAATATCGTCCTCAGCCGAAAGAAGCCCGCCGATCTTAGCAATGCCCTATGGTTGGAACTTCCCGAAGGCCCCAGCGAACTCCACAGCCGCCAGTATTATGGCGACTGGCTGGCCGAGGAACCGGCCGATCTCATGATCCGCATGGAGAGCCAGAGATTTCCGGCCAAAGTGCTAGACCGCCCCACCGCCGAAACCCGCTTTACCCGTCTTGTCGACCTGCTACGCGTCCACACTGATTTCTACCGCGCCGGAGTTGAATCGCACCTGCGACATGGTCCGGACGAGATACCGGAGCTTGTGTTCCCAGGGGCTTTCGAGGGCACGACCTATTTCCCCGGCCATTTCCGCTGCAAGCCGGATGAGGCGGTGATCATCGAGATCGAGGACACCGGCTCGCACTACTGGAACACCGCATTGTTCCAGATGCAGTTTGAGAACCTCGATTGGTGGTCGCGATCGTCGTCCTTCAATAACGCGCAGGTCCATAGCGACAGCGACGGCAAGGTGCGCTTTGTCGCCAGTTGGAAGGACCCGGGCGTGCCCAACTGGCTGGACTGCTCGGGCCGCATGCTGAGCCTCATCGCCTTCCGCTTCTTCCGCGCGCCGGAGAAGCCGCGAAACCCGAGGCTGAAAACCGTGCCGCTGGCAGAGGTGCGAGGCCACCTCCCCGCGGACACGCCGGTCATCAGTGCAGAGGAACGGCATGACCTGCTCACCAGCAGGCTGGTCTCGGTCTATCGCCGCCGCATGGCGGACTTCTGAGCATGGAGGTCGCCCAACTCAAACACGCACTGACGCTCGAACCGCTGCTCGATGCCGCTTTCGCTGAGTCCGGCACCGGAGCCACGGATTTTCGCGACACCTCATTCCTGCCCAACCTGGCAAAGGTCCTCGAAATCCCGACACGCCTCATCCTGTCGGTGCGCGGGCTGCAGGGGATGCATGCCAATTCGCTGCGCTGGCTGGTTAACCGGCTGCGCTATGAAGCGGACGTCGAGCGGCATCCGGAAATCCTCGACGAGGACGTGTCCGATCCCATCGTCGTCCTTGGCCTTCCCCGCAGCGGAACCACCAAGCTGCAGCGCTTCCTTTCCGCCGACCCCAACCTTCAGGCGACGCCGGCATGGATGATGTGGAACCCCGCCCCCTTCCCCGGCGAGCAGCGTGGCGATCCCAGCCCGCGCATCGAATGGGCGGCGCGGATGATGTCGGCGGTGACCAACACCGGCGAGAGCTACCAGAAGATGCACGAGTTCGCGGCGAAAGAGGCTGACGAGTCCAGCTTCGTACCGCTGATGAACTTCGACTACCTCATGCAGTTCATCACGGCGCCGGACCACGAATACCTGGCGTGGGCGCGCTCTGTTGACCGGACCTCGCCGCTCGGTTTCATGAAGAAGATGCTGCAGTACCTCCAGTGGCAGCAGGGCGGGCGGCACGGGCCATGGCTGCTCAAGAACCCCGGCCATACGGGCGAGGGGGCGGAGATGCTGGAGCTGTTCCCGAACGCTACTTTCGTCATCTCGCAGCGAGACCTGGCCTCGACCATGGGATCGAGCTTCCGCATGATGGGCGAGATTCTGGTCAACAGCCTTGATGACCCGGACCCCGTGCAATTTGCGGCGGAGACGGTCGAATACTGGTCCTATGAATTGAACCGCCACCAGCAGCAGAAGGCGGGACTTCCCTTGGTCGAGGCCAGCTACCAACGCTGCGTCAATGATGGCCTCAGCGTGGCCCGGGAAGTCTACGAAAAGGCCGGGCTGCCGTGGACGCCGGAGGGTGAGGCGGCGATGCGCCAGTGGGACATCGACAACCCCCGGCACAAGCTCGGTTCGTATGGCTACAAGCTCGAAGATTACGGCTGGAGCGCGGAGAAGGTCGAAGCGGCTTTCGGACCGGTTGGCGCAGAATGGCGCGGGCGATAGGAGGAAAACGCATGTTTATCCGTGGCCACATGCAGAATGCCTATGTCACCCACAACCTCGACAAGGCGATGGAGCTTGTCGCCGACAAGTTCGGCGTCGAGAAGTTCGACCGCTTCGACCCGGATATGACGGTGAACACGCTGGATGGCCCGCAGCCGATGGCCTGCCGGGTGGCCTCCTACTGGGCGGGCGGGCTGAACATCGAAATCATCGAGCCGGTTTCGGGCTATATCGGCCATTATTGTTCGATGCTGCCCGACGACAAGACGGACGCCGTGCCGCGCTTCCACCACATCTCGCTGCGCCGCGATGACGAGGCAGAGATGCGCAAGGAAATCGCCCAGCTCCGCCTGCCGCTTGCCTTCGAAGGACCGCTGGCGATCAAGGATGCGATACCGAGCCTTGTGTTCGTCTATCTCGATGCGCGGGCATACCTCGGACATTATGTCGAGTTCACGTGGAAAAGCCCGGAGGCATGGGAATTCGTAGGTTGGCCGGAAGGGCGTCCGGTGTGGTGATCCAAGCTGATGCGCGGGTCACAGCTGTCGATGGGGATTTCCATAGTGCAGCAGCCCAGTAACCCTCAGTAGATCCGGATCGGGCCGGCTGTTCGTGTGGAGCGACCGGTATCCGCAGAACACGATGGCCGAACCCGGAGCGAGCGCGACGGAAACCGCAGGGGATTGCCTCGCATCGGCGCGCAGCCTGTAGAACAGCTGCGACGTGGGCAGTTCCATCACCAGCTTGTCGAGCACGTTGCGCCACCACGATTTCCGAATGGGGCGACGGGCCGGGAAAAGGATCAGCTCTCCTGAGAGTCGCGTCTGCGGAATGAGGATCGGCACAAGTATGGTGATGACATAGGAATCGAAGTGAAAGTAAAGCGAATGCCCTTTTACAGACTTGCCCTTCAGGCACCGGAATACCTGGTGAAATCCGCTGCTTTTGGCCGGCGCGCCAGTGAAATGCCGGTATAGCTGTTCGCAGACGTGGCGCAACGCGGGGCTGGCGCTGAACATTTCCCAGACAGATCCGGCAAAGCCTTCAAGGCCCGTCAAGGCAACATATTCGCCGCCATTGCGCTGAACCGCAGCTTCGCCAATTCGGGCCAGCGATTCCAGTTCGTCGCTGCTGACAAAGCCATCGATCCGGCAATAGCCTGCAGTATCGATCTGCGCGGCCATTGCGGCAATTTGTGCCGCGCTTGCTCGTTCGTCCCAGCGAATTCGCATGCCTTGTTCGTTGAACCTCCCGCGGATCGACTTGATCGGCGATGCAGTGGCGTCACGCCGGAGGAGCTAAGAATCCCACGTTTCCATCCGATTTCAAACGGAAAATCCGGGGTGGCAAGGGATGCGGCTAAACAACCGCCCGACCCTCAGGCCAGCCGATCATCTCCCATCCCTCTGGCGAAGCCCAGACGTATTCGAGGTAATGCCCAAGGCTCTCGCGCGCGTCGAGGTAGATGTAGACGAGCCCCGGCACTTCGCCTTCGAAAGCTAGCGGCAGGCCAAGCTGATCGATCTCCGCCCGCATGGCGTCGAGATCGTCTCGGCGCACGGCGATGTGGTGGAAGCGCGGCGAGTGGTCGGACTTGTCCGCCGGGAGGAATGGCAGGTAAGCGTCCTGCCAGCCCGCGCCCGGCTGGATCAGTTCCAGTTGGAGGCCGCCCACCCAGCCCAGCGCAGCCTTGACGCTTGATGGCTTTTCGCCCTGCGGAGTGCGCAGGATCATGTCGGGCTCGAAAACGATCCAGTCGATCTTGCCATAGCGGTCAGAGATAGCCTGCATGGCCTTGTCGACGTCATGGGTCACATAGGCGTTCTGGTAGTGGCCGCGCATGAACATGGCTCAGGTCCTCTCGCGCCGTTTTGGCTTGCCCGCCATGGGTACAGCCTTGCGAGTGCTGCCTCAATCGGCGCGAGAGGACTTGCGAGGAACAGGCTTTCGTCCTGAGCGGCTAGATCAAGCTACGCCTTGTCGCACTCCACATAGGCGCCGTGCAGTTCATAGCCCATGATCGGCGCGCACCAGCCGATGGTCGGCTTGTTGGCAAGGCGGATGCCGGGCTGGCGCAGCAGGGCGTCGATGAACACGCGCGTCTCGTGCAGCGCAACTTGCGATCCAGGGCAGCGATGCGGGCCGTCGCCAAAGCTCATCCAGTTGGATGGCATGCGCTGGCGCTTGGCTCGTTCGGGGTCGAGCGCGAAGGGGCAGGCGCCGGTTGCGGCCTCGTCTGTATTGGCGTCCCGCATATTGATGGCGTGGAGCTCACCCGCGTTCACCGTTTCACCGCCCGGGCCAGTGAGGTCGGTGGTCGCCTTGCGATAGAGAAGCGCAGCGACGGGGTCGAGCCGCAGTATTTCATCGAGGATGGCGAATTGAACATCCTCGCCGCCGTCCAGGAACAGCTCGCGCAGGTCATCGCGCTCGAACAGGTGCCAGGCAACCATGACGATAAATTCGCGCGTGGTGAGCACGCCTGCCGTGGCATAGGTCATGCACTCGATCAGGATCTGTTTGTCGGTGAACCCCTCGTCGATGAGGTAGGAGATCACGTCGTCGCGCCGCTCCATGCGGCGTTCCTTGATCGCGGGTCGCACATCGAGCAGGTAGAAGACCATCGTCTTGTAGGCCGAAAGCACGCCCTTCTGGACGCGGCCGAGGAAGGAATTGGGGTTCCCGCCGATCGAAAGGAAGGTCAGGCGAAGCCGGTCGGCCAGCGCCTTTGGGTCTGAACTGGTCAGCCCAACGATTTCGGCGGCAACGTCGGAGGCGAGCTGCATGGACATCAGGTCAAGCCGCTGGCGACCGGTGGCGCGAAGCTGGGCCATCAGCTCGGCCGTGGTCGTCTCCATCACCTTGCGGTGACGGTCGTTGATCGCCTTGGGTGTGAAGAAGCGGGCAAGCTGGCCGCGCCGCTTTTTGTGAACCTCGCCGTCAAGGAAGAACAGCGGCACCTTTTCGGGCTGCGAGGTGTCGATGTGTTCGGCGCCAGCGCCCGCCTGCAGGAAAACAGGGTTACGGAGAACCTCGCGGGCGAAGGCGAAGTTGCCGGTGACTTTCGCGCCTTCGATCGCCTTGACATTGGCGGCGGCGATCGCGGCGGACTTGCGATCGTCACGCGCCGGGTCGATTCCGGAGTGGACGGGGCACGCGGCGGCGGATTCGCTCATTGTCAGCATCCTCTGTGATACACCGTAGATCAGTACGCCGCGCAGGCGCAAAGTCAACCTGCCCGGCTTGCACGGGGAGGAAGGATCGAGTGATCGGACTGGGATGCGACACTTAGCCCCTCTTCTTTAGGGGAGGGATTGGAGTGGGTGCGATCAGTCAGGCGCGGGGGCTGCGGCGAGCCCCCGCGCCCCGACTCCCTCCCCTAAAGAGGAGGGGAGAAAGGCTTACCGCCCGCTGTTTTTCGTCTCCAGCAGTGACGGGACGCTCATGCCCACGAATTCCGCCAGGTTGCGATGCAGGTTGATGACCTTCTGCTCCTGGTGTGGATTGGGCATCGGACCACGGAAGCCGCGAGACTTCATGCCTTTTTGCACGAATTCCATGTTGGCGAAGTCCTGCGCGAGGACAGAGCCCCAGTTTTCTCCGGTCGGATCGGCATAGGTCCACTCGGTTTCGGGCGCTTCGCCTTCGGGGAAGCGTTCCAGCGCATAGCTTTCGAAGATGCACTTGTTGGGATCGTCCCCATAGGGACGCACGCGATAGCAGAGCGCGAAGGTCTCGCCGTGGAGGATGTTCTGGTTGGGGAACAGACCCCAGGCGAGGCCCGACTCCTGCTTGATCTCCGGCGGAACCTCCGGCCAGATCACCCCGCGCGCGGCGTCGTCGGCCTTGGCGGACTTCAGCCAGTGGGCGATGATCTCGGTCGGCGTAGCCGTTTCGGGCAGCTCGTCAACCAGACGGCTGGCAGCTTTCACAAGGGTTTCGGTCGAGGCGGAGTAGTTCACCGTCTCGTAGTTTTCCTTGATCAGTTCGTAGGTCGAAACGCGGGCGTCATCGCCCTTGCCGGCGCGGGTAGTGCCGGCGCTTTCGCTCATCTTGAACTTGGAGTCGCGCGTGTCGTAGCTCGATACTGAGTGCAGGCCGTACTGCTTGGACAGCGCGTAATAGTCGCCATAGGCAAGCAACTGCGTGTGGGTGCCGGCGACGTGGTAGGGTTCAAGGAACGCCTCGATCGCGGTCTTCCAGTTGCAGTTGTAGATGGCCCACTGGCGCCACTTGTAGCGCATCTCGTCGAGCCGAAAATGGTCGAGGATCTCGCCCGCGCGGCCCATCCACTCCTTCAAGGAACCGCTTTCCGGGTCCATGTTGATGTAGATGTAGCCGTTCCACGTATCGACCTTCACCTTGGAAAGGCAGGTCATTTCCGCGGTCAGCTTGTTCTGCCAGTCCTGCGGGTCAAGGATGTAGGTGTTGTTGCCCTCGGTATCGAAGGTCCAGCCGTGGAAGCCGCAGATGAAGTTCTTGCGGTTGTTGCCGCGAACATCGTGGACCCTCTCCTGGCTGACGCTATGCGGGCCGGGAACCATGTCGGGTACGGAGATCAATTGGCGGCCACGGTGCGGGCAGACGTTGTGGAATGCGCGAAACGCGTCCGGACCTGTGCCCTCTGCCGCGCGCAGCACGATGATCGAGTCATCGCCGACGTTGTAGGTGAGCCAGTCACCGACGTTGGGAAGGTCCTCAAGCCGCTCCACCATTTGCCAGATCTTGGGCCAGAGCAGTTCCTTCTCCGCCTCAAGGTAGTCCTTCGAAAGGAAGGCCTCGGTCGGGTAAGTGATCAGTTTTTCCTGATCCATGTCCTCGGCAGTGATGTTTCCCGGACGGACCTTGGACAACTCGTTCACGCGGATTCTCCCAGATTCTTTATTCGGCAATGCTATCGTGAAAAACCGGTCGGGGATATATCGCCCCGACCGGTTTTTATTCTTACTCGGCGGGGACGGGGGTTTCCAGAACCAACCCTTCCATGTCGCCCTTTTCGCGCCATGCCTTCACGGTCGCCATGAAGTCATGCCAGCCCGGACCCCAGGGGCGGAACAGCGCCCACTTGGGCTTCTCCTCGCCCTCGTTGTTGAAGTAGCTGGGCGTGCATTCGTTCGCGAAGGCGGAGGTGTCGGGCAGCATTTCCTCAAAGCGCTGAACATAGGCGTCCTGCGCTTCCTTGCTGGGCTCGACCACTTCGGCGCCGCGCTTAAGCGTTTCGGCGATGATGTAGGCAATGTGCTCACCCTGGCGGCCGAACTGCTCGGTCACGGTCGAATTGATGCCGCCCTGAATGTAGCCGATGAAGAACTGGTTTGGGAAACCATGCGTCATCGTGCCGTGCAGGGTGACGGGGCCGTCGCGCCAGTGGTCATAGATGGACTCGCCATTGCGGCCTTCTACCACCGGGATGCCCCAGCGGCGCTCTAGGTCAGACGTAACTTCAAAGCCCGAGGCGAAGATCATGCAGTCGACTTCGTATTCGACGCCGTTCTGGACAAAGCCCTTCTCGGTCATCCGCTCAAGGCCCTGCGTCAGCGACACGTCGACCAGCTTCACGTTGGGGCGGTTGAAGGTGGGGTAGTAGTTGTCGTTCGACAGCGGGCGCTTGCAGAGGAAGCGGTACCACGGTTTCAGCGCTTCGGCTGTCTCTGGGTCGTTGACGATGTCTTCGACGCGCTGGCGCAGGCGCGACATCACCTGGTAGTCGACCACCTCGCGGCGGGCCATGAATTCGTCGAGCGGCAGCTGCGGCCAGCCCTCTTCCTTCAGTTCAGCAGCAAGGTTGCGGGTAATTTCGGTCCAGATGTCGCAGATCAGGTCCTCCTCACCCGGCAGGAAGAATTCCTGGGCGGCGCGGTGGAAGTTGTCCATGCGGGCATGCTGCCAGCCGGGCTGCAGCGTCTTTGCCCACTCCTGATCGGTCGGCGGGTTTGGCCGCTCATCAACGTTCGACGGGGTGCGCTGGATGACGTAGAGTTCCTTGGCGTACTGGCCGAGGTACGGCACCGCCTGAATGGCGGTGGCGCCGGTGCCGACGATGCCGACACGCTTGTCGGCCAGCTTGGTCAGCTCGGGGGCGCCGGGCTTGCCGCCGGTGTAGTCATAGTCCCAGCGGGCGGTGTGGAACATTTTGCCCTTGAACGTGTCGATGCCGGGGATGCCGGGCAGCTTGGGCATGT
>JBEVKC010000017.1:0-13489 GCA_040509895.1 Novosphingobium sp.
ACGCCGCGCACATCGAAGCCTATGGCACGCGCTTCAATGAAAGCATCCCCGGGCCGGTCCCTGGCAGCATCGAACTGGTGGAACGCCTTTACGCCGCCGGACACCCGCTCTTCGCCATCACCAACTTCGGCGCAGAGTTCTGGGCCCGCTTTCGTCCAACCCAGCCGGTCTTCGATCGATTCCGCGACATCGTAGTTTCCGGCGAAGAACAACTGACCAAGCCCGATCCGGCGATCTACGAGCTGGCGGCGCGCCGATTCGGCCATGCGCCATCCTCAATGCTCTTCATTGACGACAGCGCAGCCAACATCGCAGCAGCCCGCGACTGCGGCTGGCAGGTGCATCACTTCACCGACGCCGCCCTGCTTGAGGCTGACCTTCGCGCCCGCAATCTCATCGCATGAAAAAAGGCCCCCGGGGCATATGTCCCGGAGGCCTTTAGTGTGCGCAGGATCCAACCTAGGGGGGTAAAGGAAGGATCCCGCAGCTTGCCCTGTCAGACTATCATTCAGAGCTGTTGCAGCGGGCGAGTTCCTCTGCGGAAAGCTCACCCAGCGGCGAAGTGAAGCGCGCGACCGCGCCGAATTTTTTGGCAACGCGCCCGCAGACCACGACCGGGCGCGAACCCTTGGCCGGAGCGCTGCAGCGGTCGCCCGTGCATTTCCACAGGGCACCGTCGATGATGTCCTCGCGCGGCTCTGCCAGCGGCGCCGACAGCGACGCAACGTACGAGCCTCCACGGGGAGCAGCATGGGCCGGAGAAGAGACAACGCCGGCAAGTGCCAGCGACGCAGCAAAAACGGCAGCCGAAAGCCGCCGCGCAGTCACGGTAGGCATCGAGGGTCTCCACAGATTAGCCAACGCTTCATCGGCGAGAACGGGGAGGAAACGCCGATATGCGTTGCGATTCGCTACCTATAATATTAGATTTCAGGTTGCAACTGAAAATGCATTTTATGAGCCATGTGAATTTTAAGAGTACGATTTGCCGTTTTATGCGTTAGGCTGCTGGGGGAGACTGAAGGAACCAGATGGGAAAGCTACGCGAACCGCTAGAAGAGCAGAATTGCGGCCTCCCGCTTGCACTGGAGGCAATGGGCGAACGATGGTCGTTCCTTATCCTGCGAGCCGCATTCAACGGCGTCTGTCACTTTGAAGAATTCCTGGATGCGTTGGGGATTGCCCGCAACATCCTCTCGGATCGCCTGACCCGGCTGGTGGACCACGGGATCATGCGCAGAGAGCCCTGTCCCGATGATCGGCGCAAGATCGAATACCGCCTGACCCAGAAGGGTATCGACCTGCTCCCCTCCATGCTCGCGCTGCGGCAGTGGGGTGAGAAATACGGGCTGGGCGTGCCTTCCAATCCGGTGCTGGTCGACAAGCGCGACCGCCTGCCAATCGCCCTCATCGCGATCCATGCTCACGATGGCCGACAGATCGAATGGGAGGAACTGCAATGGCAGGACAGCTCGGAGCTTGGCGTCGCAGATGCTGAATGCGCAGGCGCTCACGACCTGAAACTGCAGGGCCTGCTAGAGTAGCCGCAGCGGCCATCTCGCTCTGATCTGGAGCAAAATGGGATGCGGGACGTTTCCGGGAAAACCATAACCCGGAGCGCTCCCCTCATGAGAACCGTACCTTTCGCCTTTGCGCCGATCGCCCTTGTGGCGGCGTTGGCCCTCAGCGCCTGCAACATGAACCCATCGGGCAGCGATCAAGCGGGCGCCGCTGAAGAGGTGCGGAAGGCCTCACCCACCGCATCGCCGTCAGACCCGCTGGCAGCCCATGACCCCGCCATCGGCCAGCCCATCGACGCCGCACTTGCGGACGATCAGCCGCGCCCGCTCATGCAGGCGCAAGTGGTACTGGACCGGCTGGGATTCACGCCCGGCGTGGTCGATGGTAAGGAGGGGCTTTCCACGCGCAATGCCGTGATGGGCTTTCAGGAAGCCAAGGGACTGACGATCAACGGCCAGTTGGATGAGCCGACCACACAGGCGCTGGCGCAGTGGATCAACATCCCAGCCACCCGTGTCATCACGATCCCTGCCGAATTTGCTGCCGGAAACTTTGCTCCGCTTCCCGTTAAGCCGGAGGCGCAGGCCAAGCTTCCTGCGCTCGGTTATGAAAGTGTTGATGAAAAACTGGCCGAACGTTTCCACACCACCGTGGAGACGCTGCAGGCCTTGAACCCCCGCCCCGCCCCCGCCACTTCCCCGGCCACTGGCACGCGCTACTTCAAGGCCGGAGACAAAGTGCGCGTTCCCAACGTCGGCGCCGACACAATCGACCCCGCCGCCGTGACCGATGCCGACTGGCGCAATACGCTCGCCAGCCTTGGCGTCGGCTCTTCCCAGCCGAAGGTCGACAAGATCGTCGTCAGCAAATCCAAGGGAACGCTCAAGGCCTATGACGGCGCGGGCAAGCTGGTGGGCATGTTTACCGCGACGATGGGGTCAGAGCGCGACCCGCTTCCACTCGGCAACTGGAAGGTGCAGGGCGTGGCCCGCAATCCGCCGTTCCACTACAACCCCAAGCTGTTCTGGGACGTGTCCGACAGCAAGGAAAAGCAACTCCTTCCGCCTGGACCCAATGGCCCGGTAGGTGTTGCCTGGATAGACATTAACAAGCCGCACTACGGCATCCACGGCACGCCGCACCCGGAAACCATCGGCCGGGCCGAAAGCCACGGCTGCGTGCGTTTGACGAACTGGGACGTCGCCCGGCTTGCCCAGATGGTGAAGCTGGGCGCGCAGGTAAAGTTCGAGGCGTGAGGTGAAAGCGGGCCTGACCAACGCGGTGAAGATGGTAGCGGCTGCCATCACCATCGCGCTCAGCCTGTGGTTGGTGCAGGTCGATCGCGGCGTGCCCGGCGGGCCTCAGGGGGCTGCGACGCAGGCTGCCGGCCCTGCGCCCGCCACGGCAAAGCTCTCGGCCTCGCCGCCCGTCACTGCATGTGATGCGCTTGGGAGCATGGCGATCCCCGTCAAAGGCGTGCGGCCAGAACAACTCACCGACACATTCAACGACGCCCGTTCGGAAGGCCGCAATCACGATGCACTCGACATCATGGCTCCGCTGGACACGCCCGTGGTCGCCGCCGCCGCTGGCAGGGTCGAAAAGTTGTTCCTGTCAGACGCTGGCGGGATTACCGCCTTTGTCCGATCACCCGGCGGCGATGTGATCTATTACTACGCGCACTTGAATCGGTACGCCCCCGGACTGACCGAAGGTGCCGCGCTGGCAAGGGGCGACGCCATCGGAAACGTGGGCTTCACCGGCAACGCCAACCCCACTGCCCCGCACCTCCACTTCGCGATTCTGGCGACCATGCCCGACAAGAAGTGGTGGGAGGCAAAGCAGGCGCTGAACCCGTACCCGATGCTTGCGGGGAAAGCGGATCAGTTCCTCGGCGGTTGCCGACGATAGCTCAGCGCCTCTGCCACATGGATACGGCCGATCTGTTCGGCTCCAGCCAGGTCCGCTACCGTCCGCACAACCCGCAGCATTCGTGTATATCCGCGTGCGGACAGGCGCATTACCTCTGCCGCCTGCATCAGCAGCTTGCGCCCCGCCTCGTCCGGGGTGGCGTGGCGTTCCAGCAGTTCGCCATCAAGCTGGGCATTGGTGTTGAGGCCCGTGCCTTCCAGCCGATCCGTCTGGATCGCTCGTGCCGCAGCCACACGCGCGGCCACCTGCGCGGAACCTTCGGTTGGCGGCGGCAGGGCAAGATCGACAGCCCTGACCGGGTCGACCTCAACATGCAGGTCGATGCGGTCGAGCATCGGGCCCGATACCTTCGACTGGTAGTCCGCCGCACACTTCGGGGCGCGGCTACACCCCAGCGCGGGATCGCCAAGGTGGCCGCAACGGCAAGGGTTCATCGCCGCGATCAGCTGCACCGGTGCTGGGAACGTGACGTGAGCATTTGCGCGCGCAACCGTCACCTCGCCCGTCTCAAGCGGCTGGCGCAGCGAATCCAGCACCGCACGCTGGAATTCGGGCAGCTCGTCAAGGAACAGCACGCCAAGGTGGGCAAGGCTCACTTCGCCCAGCCGCACTTTCAGACCACCGCCTGTCAGCGCCGCCATCGAGGCGGAGTGGTGCGGCGACCGGTAAGGCCGCACCCGGCTGATCCGGCCCTCCTCCAATGTGCCAGCCACCGAGGCCACCATCGAAACCTCCAGCGCCTCTGCGGGAGTGAGTTGCGGCAATATGCCAGGCAAGCAGCTTGCCATCAGCGACTTGCCCGCGCCCGGAGGGCCGATCAGCAAGAGGTTATGAGCACCCGCCGCCGCGATCTCCAAAGCGCGCTTGGCGACTTCCTGCCCCTTCACCTGCGCAAGGTCCGGCCCGCGCCCCGGCTTCTCGGCCTCGCCCGGTTCGGGCACAGGCAGCACCTGCACGCCCTTCAGGTGATTGAGCAGGCTGACAAGGTCCGGCGCGGCGAGGATCGGGACGCCGCTCGCCCAGCGGGCCTCTGCCCCCTGGTTTGCCGGGCAGATCAGGCCCTTGCCCGCACCGCTGGCATGGATCGCGGCGAGCAGCACACCGGGGGAGGAGATAATCCGCCCATCCAGCGCCAATTCGCCCACTGCAACGAAATCGTTCAGCTGTTCGGCATCTGTCACGCCCATCGCCGCCAGCAGCGCGAGGGCAATCGGCAGGTCATAGTGGGAACCTTCCTTGGGAAGGTCCGCGGGCGAAAGGTTGATGGTGATCCGCTTGGGCGGCAGCGCCAGCCCCATGGCGGCGAGCGCGGCATTTACGCGCTCCCGGCTTTCGTTCACCGCCTTGTCGGGCAGGCCCACGAGGTTGAAGCGCGGCAGCCCCGGCGCGATCTGGCACTGCACCTCGACGCTACGCGCCTCCAGCCCAAGATAGGCCACCGTCGAAACCAGCGCGACCAATTATGCCCCCGTAATCGCTATTCAAACCCCTGATGGCGGAGCAAAATCCCGCTGTCGAGGGGGCAGCTGGGAAATCGCAAACGGCCCATCGAACTGTCCCCAAATGATCCCCGCTATCCACAACGTGGTCACTTGCGGGCGCGTTCGCATCGGCGCATTGAACGCCGCTTATGGCCGATCAAGACCTCCTTATCCGCGATGCCGATTCTGCCGCTCGCACCCTGCCCGCCAACGTCGAGGCAGAGGCTGCCTTCCTTGGCGCAGTGCTGATCGACAACCGCGTGATCGAGGAGCTTCAGGCGCCGATCACCCCGGCGCATTTCTTTGAGCCGGTGCACGGCAAGATCTACGAACGCGTGCTGCAACTGCTTGACCGCAAGGCGGTGGTCACGCCCGTCACGCTGCGTCCCTATTTCGAGGCTGACGAGCAGCTGAAGGAACTGGGCGGCCTGACCTACCTCGCCCGGTTGACGGCTGACGGGCAGGGCCTGCTCGCCCCGCGCGAACTGGCCGAGCAGATCTATGACCTTGCCCTGCTGCGCGAACTGATCGCAGTGGGCCGCGACCTTGTCAGCGCGGCGATGGACACGTCCGAAGCGGTAGAGCCGATCCAGCAGATCGAGCGGGCCGAGGCCGCACTCTATGCCGTGGCCGAGGGCGCTTCGACCAGCAGCGAGGCGCAGAACTTCGGACAAGCCACCCGCACCGCCATCACCGCCATTGAAAAGGCGTTCAATTCGGGCGGCCACATCTCGGGCAAGACCACCGGCCTCACCTCGGTCAACGAGAAGATCGGCGGCCTCCACGATTCCGACCTTATCATCCTTGCCGGCCGTCCGGGCATGGGCAAGACCTCGCTCGTCACCAATATCGCCTTCAACGCGGCGGATAGGCTGCGGCGCGATCAGGCAGACGGCATCGAGACGGAAAAGTCGGTGGGCGCGGCAGTTGCGTTCTTCAGTCTGGAAATGAGCGCCGACCAGCTCGCCACGCGTATCCTTGCCGAGCAATCGGGCATCAGTTCCGAAGCGCTGCGCATGGGCAAGATCAGCCGCGATGATTTCCAGCAGCTCTCCTTCGCGAGCCAGCGCCTGGCCGAACTGCCGCTGTTCATTGACGATTCGCCGGGCCTTTCCATCGCCGCCCTGCGCGCCCGCGCCCGGCGCCTGAAGCGGCGGCACAACATTGGCCTTGTCATCGTCGACTACCTGCAGCTGCTGCAGGGCACGGGCCGCGCCAACGACAACCGCGTGAACGAAATCTCAGAAATCAGCCGCGGCCTCAAGACGCTCGCCAAGGAACTGAGCGTGCCGGTGATCGCACTGTCCCAGCTCTCGCGTGCGGTGGAACAGCGCGAAGACAAGCGGCCGATGCTGTCCGACCTTCGTGAATCGGGCTCTATCGAGCAGGACGCCGACATGGTGTGGTTCGTGTTCCGTGAGGACTATTACGTCGCCGCCAAGGAGCCGAAGAGGCCGATCGAAGGCGACGACATCAAGACGCATGAAATGCACGCCAACTGGGCGCAGGAAATGGAGCGCGTCTATGGACTTGCCGAACTGATCGTCGCCAAGCAGCGCCACGGCTCCACCGGCAAGGTCCGCCTGCGGTTCGAGCCGCGCATCACGCGCTTCTCCGATCTGGCGGACGGTTCGATGGCGCATGAAGCCTATGAGTGATGGCCGCAAGGTCATGCTCATCGCCGGCGGCAGCGGTTCCGTCGGCAGCGCGATAGCGCGGGAAGCGGCGCGGCAGGGGTGGGCTGTCGCCATACACGGCCGGAGCGCAGACAAACTGGCGGCACTGGCCGGGGAGATCGGCGCACAGAGTATCGCACTCGACATCCACGCCGACGACGCAGCCGAAAAGCTGATCGCCGAAACCTTCGCCAGGTTCGACCGGATCGACGCCGTGGTGGACTGCACCGCCACCGGCCCCTCCGAAGGCCGGATCACCGGGCTGTTCAAGGACACCACACCGGAAGCCTACGGCGCATTTCTGAACCTCTCCGCCGCATGGTTCCAGCGACTGTCCCACGCCGCCTATCCGCATCTGGCGAGACAGGGCGGCACGCTGGTCGCCTTCATCTCCGACGCCGGCCGTTTCGCCGCGCCGCGCCAGGCGATCATCGGCGCGGCGCGAGCGGCCACCATCGGCTTCGTCCGCAACCTGTCGGTAGAGGCCGCCCGCGACGGCATCCGCGTGCACTGCCTCTCCCCCAGCTATGTCGCCGAAAGTGAGAGCGCGCGCAAAATGGGCTCTGAACGCATGGCCCAGGCAACGGAGCGCGCCGGGCTTGGGCTGCCTACGGCGGAGAACATTGCGCCGATGGCGGTGTTCCTCTGCGGCGACGGGGCGAGCAAGATCACCGGCCAGGTCATCAGCATCAACGGCGGGCTGAACGCCTAAGTTCGTGCCTGCATAAGCAAACACCATTGAAAACAGGCCGGGAACCGCTTAAGTCGCGCGGGCGGACCGGGCCCCTCTGGCGATCATCCTTGCGGTGATAGCGATGTCGGACCGCATCGGGTCATGCCCGATGCAGCCCCTGCCTTTCCGCTATCTGCATCGTGCCGATCCGGTTTTCCGACACTTCGCTCAGCGAAAATGAGGACGAACATGGAAGGCCTTTTGACACTTTTTTCCGATCCCGCCGTTTGGGCGGCGCTGCTCGCGCTTGTCGTGATGGAGGTCGTTCTGGGGATCGACAACCTTATCTTCATCTCAATTGTATCCAACAAGCTTCCCGAACATCAGCGCCAGAGGGCGCGGCGAACCGGCATCGCATTGGCGCTGGTCATGCGGCTGGCGCTGCTGTCAACCATCGCCTGGCTGGTCGGGCTGAAAGCGCCGGTATTCGATCTTGGCATACACGGGCCCATCGGCCCCAATGGGGAACCCAGCTTCGAGACGCTGTTTTCCTGGCGTGACCTCATCCTGATCGCCGGCGGCCTGTTCCTTGTTTGGAAAGCGACGACAGAGATCCACCACAACTCTGACCCGCACCCTAACGACGACATTTTCGATTCCGCCAAGAAGACGCTGACCTTCGGCGCGGCGATTGCGCAGATCCTGATGCTGGACCTTGTCTTCTCGATCGATTCCATCCTTACGGCCGTTGGCATGACCGAGCATCTGCCGGTCATGATCATTGCGGTGGTCACCGCAGTGCTGGTGATGTTGCTGGCCGCCGATCCGCTGGCGAACTTCATCAACGACAACCCGACCGTGGTGATGCTGGCGCTCGGCTTCCTGCTGATGATCGGCGTGGTCCTGATCGCTGATGGCTTTGGCGCGCATGTGCCCAAGGGCTACATCTACACCGCCATGGCATTTTCCGCAGGGGTGGAGTGCCTGAACATCTGGTCCCGCCGCCGCCGCGAACGGGCTGCGGCCTTAAAGCAGGGCTGACTTGAAAAGGGTCCGGCGGGGTCAGGCAAGGCCCCGCCGGGTTCAACGCTGCTTTGGCGGAAGCTCAAAAGCGATTTTGACCCTTGCCCCAGTCGCCCATGTCGCACTGACCAGTGAACTTGCTCATTCCATTCACATCGATCCGGCCAGTGCTGCGACTTACGATGAATTTAGGCTTGTTCATCCCGTTTAGTCGGAAGCTTCCGGTAATCTGCGTAGGCGATACGGCAAGATTTTCGATATCCCACCAGCCGTTGTCGCCGCCCGAGTGAATGGGCGGGATCAGGCTCTTGCCCAGATGGATGCGGCCATGATCCCCGTACAGTTCAATCTGGACGTCGGAACTGAAGCCCTCTGCCGTCGACTGGGGCGTGCTCCACTCCCACTTGTGGTTCCAGGGATTCCATTCGTAACGCGACGGAGCGACGGCCGGCTTGGTACCTGCGCCATAGCAGACCAGCACCAGCGAATTGGCATCCGCGACGGGCGATTGATGCGCTCCGTAGGCAGGTTTGGCCGACTGTCCGGCATCGCAATTGCCCGGTGGCACCGGCTGGATAGAGGCATAGCGGCCATCCACGGTCGATACCGAAACGCATTGGCCTTTTCGTTCATTCCACCAGAAGGTGTAACGCTGATCGCGCACCGTGTTGCTCACAGTCACGCGATAGCCGCGTGCTTCCATCTGGGTTTCCGCGCCGGCAGCGCGCGCGCCCACCAGATCGGAAAGATCATCGACGCCCTGGGCCAAGCCTCCGATCGGAAGAGCCAGGAGGGCGGAGCACATTATCAGCATTGGAAGGCGGGGCATCTGGGATCGTCCTCATTGTCAGGAATGTGGCTGCTTATCTGTTAAATGAGAGCAAAAAGCCGGAAATTTCCGCCAGTTCCACGTCCGCGCTGTGTCACCTCAATTTCTCGAGAAACCCCGCCACCCGCTTCACCGCCTCATCCAGCACGGCATCCGCCTTGGTAAAGCAGAACCGCACTACATTCGTAGGCGCTTCGCCTTCGAACAGGGCGGATACCGGGATTGAGGCAACACCCACCTCGCGCAGCGCCCTTTCGCTGAATTCTCGGTCGGTCAGGGTGATGCCGGAACCGGTCAGGTCCACGCAAACGAACCATGTCGCGGCGTTTGGCAGCAAGGCGTAGCCTGCCTGCGCCAGCCCTTGCTTCAAACGCTCGCGTGACGCCGCCCATCCGGCGGTGCGGTTGGTGAACCATTCATCAGGTAGCGCTAGCCCCTCGGTCACCGCCCATTGCAGCGGCGGCGGGCTGGCGTAGGTGAGGAACTGATGAACGCGGCCCAGCGCAGCGGCCATTTTCGGGGCGGCGCACATCCAGCCGGTCTTCCAGCCGGTGAGGCCGAAAATCTTGCCCGCCGATCCGATTTTCACCGCCCGTTCCGCCATGCCGGGGAAGGACAGCAGCGAGCGGTGAACCGCGCCGTCGAAGCGCACTTCCTCCCATACCTCGTCGCAGATGGCGATCAGGTCATGTTCGATGCAGACCTTCGAGATTCCCGCCAGTTCCGCCTCGCTCGCCACGGTGCCTGCGGGGTTGAGCGGATCGTTCAGCAACAGGACGCGGGTGCGCGGAGTGATCGCTGCTTCCAGTTCCTCCGCGCAGTAGCGCCATTCCGGCGGGCGCAGCGCCACCGACACCGGCACGCCACCCGCACGGCGCACCATCGGGCCATAGGCATCGTAGGCGGGCTGGAACAGGATCACCTCGTCTCCCGGCTGGACGAAGGCGAGCACGGCGGCGGCAATCGCCTCGGTCGCACCGGAAGTGACGATCACCTGTTCGCGCAAAAGCTCCAGTCCCTGCCGCCGCTTGTAAAATGCGCAGACGGCATCGCGCAGTTCGGGCAGCCCAGAGCCGGGCGGGTACTGGTTCGATTTCTCCGAAAGCGCCCGCGTGGCAGCGGCGATCAGTTGCGGCGGGCCTTGATCGTCCGGGAAGCCCTGCCCCAGATTGATGGCGCCAAGCTGCCGCGCAAGGCCCGACATCGTCTCAAAGATTGTGGTTTCCATCGCCGCATAGACGGGATGGACCCGCATCAAACCTGTATTCACGCGCGTGCTGCTCCCTTTGCGGCGCCGGTCATGGCACCATACTGCCATTTCGCCAATTGCATGTCGCGCCGCACCGTCTGTCGAGAAAACCGGCGATGTGCTAGCCTATTCGGCGTCCCGTAAGAGGAGCGTGAGAAAGGAAGCCATGTCCTTCGAACTGAACCGCAAGCTTGCCGCACGCCGGAATCCGCTGCCGAGCACGGTCAATATCGATTCCGTTACCGCCGACATCATTCGCGGGGCGTTTGAGACTGTGTGCTTTGAAAGCGCGACCTTTCTGGGCCGCGCCGCTTCGTCGCCGATCATCAACCAGTCGAACGAGCGTAACGCCGCCATCGTCGATGCCCACGGCCGCCTGGCCATGGGCGCGGTCGGCACGCCGCACCTCACCTTCGTCAACCAGATGGAGACGCGCTGGGGCCTGATGAACATGGACCGCTATGACTGGGGTCCGGGCGATGTCTTCGTCGCCAACGACCCCGATCACGGCGGCGGCCACCTGCCCGATTACTGCGTCTATGGCCCGGTCTACGACGAGAAGGGCGAACTTATCTGCATCCAGACGCTGCAGGCGCATCAGGGCGACACCGGCGGCAAGGATCCCGGCGGCTTCACGCTGGAGGCCACCGACGTCTTTACCGAGGGCGTGATCTACCCCTGCCTCAAGCTCGTCCACCGCGGGGAACTGCGCCGCGACGTGTTCGACACGGTCACGCGCAACAACCGCTTCGCCACGTTCGCGGGCGACATCGCGGCAATGATCGGCGGCGTCCAGCATGCAGTGCGGATGCTGGAAAGCCTGATCGCCAAGTGGGGTTCGGAAACCATCAAGGCCGCGATCAACCATTCGATCGAGCACACCGAACGCCGCGCGCGTGAGGAAGTGGCAAAGTGGCCCGACGGCTCATACGAAGCCACCGTCCTCATCGACCACGACACGGCAGGGACGAAGGACATCAAGGTCCATGTCACCTGCACAATTGCGGGCGACCAGCTGACAGTCGACCTGACCGGCACAGATGACCGGCAGGACCTTGTCGGCGTGTGGAACACCTTCGCCAACACCCGGTCCTATGTGATGTGCCAGGTCGTCGCCATGATGGACCCGACGATCGTGAAGAACGAAGGCTACTTCAACGCCGTCGACATCATCGTGCCGGAGGGCTGCATCGCCCAGCCGCCGCCGAACAAGCCCGCCGCGCTGGGCTCGTTCCACCCGGCGTGTGAGATTACCGAGGCGGTGTGCATTGCCCTGTCGCAGGTGGCGCCGGACCGCGCCCAGCCGCAGCTCTACAAGATCGGCATGCCCAACGCCGTGATCGGCTTCTACGACAACGGCATGATGTGGATGGACCAGGGCGTCGACTGCCGATCCATGGACGTATCCGCCGTACAGGGCATCGACGGCTGGGGTTCGTGCCCCAATGCGCTGGGCAGCCTGATCCTTTCCGAGGCAGAGGACGCGGAGATTCGCTTCCCCATCCTCAATATCAGCCGCGAGATGACCACCGACGGTGGCGGCGCTGGCCAATGGCGCGGCGCGCCGGGCAGCCTCAACGTCAAGCAGGTGCTCAAGCCCACCACGGCGATGGCGTGGATGGTTTCGGCCGAGCATCCCCTCAGCGGCATGTGCGGCGGCGATGATGCCATCCCGTATAGCAACCACTTCGAGGTTGGCTCGCCCAACGAGCGCAAGATCGAGCACACGGCCCAAGCTCTGCTGCCCGAAGGCGCGGTGATCGCCTACCAGCACGGCGGCGGCGCGGGCTTCGGCTTCCCGCTGCTCCGCGATCCCGAAGAGGTGAGGGAGGACGTGCTGGATGAGTACGTCAGCCTTGGAGCTGCGCGCGCCAAGTACGGCGTGGTGCTGACCGGCACGCTTGAGGAATACGACCTTGAGGTCGACCATGCAGCGACCGAGGCTCTGCGCCGCGAGATGGGCGTGGACGAGTTGCTGAAAGAAGCAGCGGAATAAGGCAACTCGCCCCTCCCGCCTGCGGGAGGGGTCGGGGGAGGTCCGGTTACCAGAGGATGCGCGGAGGGCAGCAACAGGCCCTCCCCTAGCCCCTCCCGCAAGCGGGAGGGGGACATGAGGTAAAAGAATGAACTATCGCGTTGGTATCGATATCGGGGGCACGTTCACGGATTTCGCCCTGCTGAAGGGCAGTGAAGTCATCCTGCACAAGAACCTCTCGACGCCCGAAGACCGCTCGGTCGGCGTGATGGAGGGGCTTGGCAAGCTGGCCGAGAAGGAAGGTCATTCGCTCACCGACTTCCTCGGCAAGTGCGACGCCATCGTCCATGGCACGACCATCGCCGACAACACGCTGATCGAAATGAACGGCGCCGTCACCGGCCTCATCACCACGGAAGGCTTCCGCGACGAGATCGAATATCGCCGCGGTTTCAAGGAAGACATCTGGGACGTTCGCCTTGCACCGCCCAAGCAGATCACCCCGCGCCGCCGCCGCCTGACGGTGCCGGAGCGCGTGCTGCACGATGGTTCGGTGCACAAGGCGCTCGATGAAGAAGCCGTGCGCGAGGCCTGCCGCCGCCTACGCAAGCAGGGCGTGGAATCGGTCGCGATCTCGTTCCTGTTCTCGTTCGTGAACCCGTCGCACGAAAAGCGCGTGATGGAGATCGTAAAGCAGGAGATGCAGGACGCGCATATCTCGGCCAGCCACGAAGTGCTGCCCCGCGCGCCGGAATACGACCGCACCAGCACAACCATCGTCAACGCCTATGTCGGCCCGCGCGTGACCTCTTACCTTGAGCGGCTGGTGAGCCGGTTGAAGGAAGGGGGCTACAAGAACCAGCTCATGGTCATGCAGGCCTCTGGCGGCGTGATGACCAAGGAGTACATCGACGGCTCCCCGATCCGCGTGCTGGCTTCGGGCCCGGCGGGCGGTGTCGTCGGCTCCGCCCATACCGGCAGTGCCAAGGGGCACCCGAACCTGCTCTGCGTCGACATGGGTGGCACGTCATACGACATGGCGCTGGTCACCAATGGCTCGGCTCCCGCGGAGACCGGCTGGAACATGCACCACCGCTACCTGATCGGCGTGCCGATGGTGAAGGTGGAGA
>JBEVKC010000018.1:0-26734 GCA_040509895.1 Novosphingobium sp.
CCACCGCTGCCTCGCACGCCAGGGCCGAGTGGTTGAGTTTCTGCGTTACCTCATCCGCCGTTCGCAACTGATTGACGCAAAGCCAAGCCTGTCGTGTCAGGCCAACCAAAGCGCCGGCCCGTCCGTCTGCTTGCTTTTCTTCCCGGCGTTACTCCGCACTCGCCAGCGGAGGGTGATCTGTGCCCAGACGATCAGCCGCCCTGGTGCGCCAGTTTGCGGGCCATGATCAAAGTTTGCGCGCCGAACAGCACGACCATGATTGCCGCGACACCGCCCACGAACAGATCGAATGCGCCAACCGTCATGAAGCGCGGATCGGCGTGGCCAAATCCGTACATGAGTGCGGTCAAGGTGATGAGGATCAGACGAAGTTCGGTCGGTCCGGCAGCGATGTAGGACAGCTTCAGTTCGTTGGTCACCCGAGCGCCCAAGAACGAATGGATGGCCAGAAGATAGTAACCGGCGAGGGCAAGCAGGGCGACGTCCAGCCGGACGTACGGGGAAAGGCCCATTCCTCCCAGAATCAGCAGTGTGCCCAGCGCATCAGCGCTGTGATCGACAAAGTACCCATACTTCGGTCGCTCAATGCCGCGGAAGCGGGCAACACTTCCGTCCAGTGAGTCGCCAAACCAGTGCAGCACGTATCCCGCCACTGCTACCCATAGCCAGTTGGGGTTCACGGCGCTCGCCACGTATCCCCCAAATATGATTACCGCGGCGACAAGGGCCAGAACCGTCAGATGGTCGGGCAAAACCCAGGACGGCAGGCGTGCGCATATCCAGTTGAGCAGCCGCCGCTCAGAGGCCGCCAGCATATTGTCCTGAACGCGCCTGACGGGTGGAGTGGTAGTCAATGGCATTTCCTAACAACACAAAAGGCGACGGGCGCCTCCATGCCGTAAAGAAACTGTCATATCAAACGCAGCGGCGAGTCGCGTCTACAAACCCGGAAAGCGGAGTCCGTTTTGGACTAACCCAGCGCCGCTTCCTTTTCCGCGTACAGCCGCTCCAGTTCCGCACGGCTCTTGCGCTCAGCAGCAGTCTTCAGCTGGCCGCAGGCGGCGTCGATGTCTCGGCCTCGCGGTGTGCGCACCGGCGCTGAAATGCCAGCCTCGAACACGATGTCCGAGAAGCGGCGGATGCGTTCCGGCGTCGAGCATTCATAAGGCGCGCCAGGCCAGGGGTTGAACGGGATCAGGTTCACCTTGGCGGGCAGCTTGTAGTGTTTGAGCAGGCGGACCAGCTCATGCGCGTCCTCGTCGCTATCGTTCTTGTCCTTGAGCATCACGTACTCAAAGGTGATGCGGCGGGCATTGGAGGCACCGGGATAGTCGGCGCAGGCCTGCAGCAGTTCCTCGATGCCGAACTTGCGGTTGATCGGTACGATCTCGTCGCGCACGTCCTTGGTCACAGCATGGAGCGAGACGGCAAGATTGACGCCGATTTCCTCGCCGCAGCGGGCCATCAGGGGCACGACGCCGCTGGTCGAAAGGGTGATGCGGCGTTTTGACAGGGCAAGGCCGTCGCCGTCCATCACCAGCTTCAGCGCATCGCGGACGTTGTCGAAATTGTAGAGCGGTTCGCCCATGCCCATCATGACGATGTTGGTCAGCAGGCGCCCATCGGAGGAGTAGGAACCCTCATCCTCGTCCTCATCTAGTCCGGCCATCGTGGCGAGGCGCGTGTCGCTGGCGTTCTTGGGCCATTCGCCCAGAGAATCGCGGGCCAGCATGACCTGCCCGACGATCTCGCCCGCGGTCAGGTTGCGGACAAGACGCATGGTGCCGGTATGGCAGAAGCGGCAGTTGAGCGTGCAGCCGACCTGGCTCGAAACGCAGAGTGTGCCTCGGTCCGCATCGGGGATGAAGACCATCTCGAAATCATGGCCGTCTGCGGTGCGGAGCAGCCACTTGCGCGTGCCGTCGGTGGAATGCTGTGCCTCGACGATCTCGGGCCGGCCGACGACGAAACGCTCGGCAAGCCACGGGCGCATGGTTTTTGCGATGTCGGTCATCGCCTCAAAATCGGTGACGCCGCGATGGTAGAGCCAGTGGTAGACCTGCTTGGCGCGCAGCTTTGCCTGCTTGCTATCAAGGCCTGCCGTTTCGAACAGTTCGGCGATCCGCTTGCGCGGCAATCCCATCAGGTCAACGCGGCCGTCCTCACGCGGAGTGATGTCGCGCGGCAGCGGAAGCGGGTCGATATGCCCGGGGATCTGCATCAATTGTGTGTCCATGAAGCGCGCGCATATAGTAGCGAATGAGACGAAAAGCTACCTCAGCCTTGCGCAGCCTACCGTTGCGGCGTCCATTGCAGTCGCGGCGCCGCGCAGTTGCCAGCTGTCAGAAAAGCGGCGGCCCTTTGAATCGCGGGCATTTACCGTCATCCACTGGGCCGATCGCATGCCCGCGATAATAGCCGCATCCATTGCCTGATCGGCAGCCCATGCATCGCCTCCGCCGCCCTGAAGCGCGAACTGCCGGCCTGAAATGAACAGGGTGATGCGCCCCTCTGGCGCCAGTTGCCGGGACAGGCGGAAGTGTACCTGGTTGCGGACTCCTCGCGTAGGCCAGGTGCCGATGCTGGCAAAGGGCTGGTAGTCGCGCTGGCGCCCTGTTTGCTCCCCCATCGCGATGGCATAGCAGCGTGGCACGTTGGGATCGCGGAATGCGCCCCATTTCTCGAACACGCCAAGGCTGTCGCGGGCGAGCGCCGGGGGAATGATAATGCCCAGCGCCAGCGCAAGCATCAGCGCGAATTTGGAAATCAAGGATGCGACCGGCGGCATTTGAGCGGCTTCATTGCAGAAGCCGCGTGCCGGGGGAAGGGCCGCGCGCGAACCTTCCCCCGGCGATGGATCAGGCTACCTCGCGGAAGACCTCACCGATCTTCTTGCCGTCCTCGAAATAACCGAGGCCATAGTCGCCCTTGATCGTGGTGCGGACGGTGTGGCGTTCGTACTTGGTGTCGCAGCCTTCGACTGCATGCAGCATCCGCCAGTTGTCCCAGATTAACATGTCGGTTGGCTTCCAGTCGTGCCAATAGGCAGCCTTGCCGTGGCCCTGACGATTGATCTCGTGGCAGACCTCATCATAGACGGCTTCGAATTCGGGCGTTTCGTGATTTTCGACACCGACTGACATCCACGGGCCGATGTGCAGCACCTTTTCTCCGGACTTGCGTGTCCATACTGCCGGATGCATCGCCCGCGGGAAGATCGCCACTTCCTTGAGGAGTGCCTGAATCGTGGCAGAAGTGTCTTCGCCCGCCTTGAAATTCACGCCGAACCGCATTTTGCTGAGCCGCGTGTCAAGGGTGTAGATGATGTTCAGCCCCTCGATCTTGTCCCGCAGATCCTTGGGGAAGTTGTTGTAAAGCTCCACCCCATCCATGAACCCGGTGCGGCCGCCTTCGGGGGCGACGACGGGTGAGCGGAGCACGCCGGCATAGTTGAGTTCATCGTTATAGCAGTGGTCGAAGTGCCATGGCGAAAAGCGGGCGACCACCTTGCCGTCGATTTCGACAGGCACGCCCATTTCGTCACCTTTCTTCGGATCGTAGTGCATGTCGATCACGCCAAGGGCGGCATCGCCGGTTTCCTCGTCGCGCGGGGTGGCCTTGGTGGGGTGATCCTTCAGCGGACCGAAGATGGTGCTGAGCGCGACCTGCATCTTTGCCGTCGGCTCCATGTTCTCGAACACGATCATGCCGCGGTCTTCAAATACTTCACGCACCTGGGCGCGGATCGCCGGATCGTCGATGTTGTCCCAGGTCAGTCCGTCGATGCGCGCGCCGAAGGAAATGTCGTCGCTGAGATTGCGTACAGTTATGCCTGCCATTTTGTCCTCTCACCTTTTCCGGGGCCGTCTTTGCGGCCTTGTCGTGGATAATATGCCCCGATTTATAGCGCAGCGGTAGCGGAATCGGGGTTTTTCTTGCCCAGCACGGCAAGTAGCCAAGCCTCTTCATACGCATTCAGGCCATGTGCGGCCTTACCCTTTCGGATATGCGATCGAGATTACTTCCCATTCCTTTTCGCCGCCCGGCAAAGTTACCCGCCGCAAGTCGCCCACGGCAGCGCCCCTGACTGCGCGGGAAAGCGGTGCGCTCCAACCGACAAACCCATTGCTTGCGTCCTGCTCGTCGTCTCCGACAAGGGTGATGGTTCGGTGGTTGTCATCCTCGTCGGCGATTGTGACAGTTGAGCCGAACCACGCGCGCGTTTGGTCGGACTGGGCAGAGGGATCGACCACTCGCAGCAACTTCATCCGCTTGGCAAGGAAGGCCAGTTCGCGGTCGATCTCCCGCATCCGCTTGCGGCCATAAAGATAGTCGCCGTTTTCGCTGCGATCACCGTTGCCCGCAGCCCAGCTTACGATCTCGACAATAGCGGGCCGCTCTGTGCCAAGCAGGTGGTCATACCGCGCCCGTAGCGCGGCAATGCCTGCGGGCGTGATCGGAGGGGCGTTGGGCTTCATCGCGCAGCCCTATGGCACGGGCGTTACCCCACGCTCAACCCGGTGAACGCTTGCCCAGGAAATAGCTCATCGGATTGCTGCCCTTGTAGCTCGCCCGGTCGGGGTACATCGATTCATAGACCACGGCGTTTTCCAGCACGCGCTGGACATAGTTGCGCGTTTCCGAAAGCGGGATGCGCTCTATCCAGTCGACCCAGTCGACGCTGCCGGTGCGCGGATCGCCATTCTGCCGCAGGAACTTGTTCACGTTACCGGGTCCCGCGTTGTAGGCGGCTACGGCGAGAGGATAGCTGCCCCCGAAATAGTCCATCATGCGAGAGAAATAGCCGTCGCCCAGACGGAGGTTGTAATTGGCGTCAGTCATCAGCGACATGGGTTCATAGCCCATGCCCATCTTCCCAGCCTGTTCCCGCGCGGTGCCGGGCATAAGCTGCATCAGCCCGCGAGCTCCGGCATGGCTGACCGCGTTCATGGCGAACTGGCTCTCCTGCCGCGAGATGGCGTGGACGATGGTCCAGTTGGTTCCGGGAGGATTGGGTATCAGCGGGAAAGATGTGGCGTGGAAATCCTGATAGCCTTCGCCATGAGCTGCCTGGCCAAGTACGACGCCCAGATCCCGCCGTCCGATCTGGCGGGCAAGATCGGCGACAAGCTGGTGGTCGGCTGCTGTTTCCGCATCATCGGCAATTGCCTTGAAGAAACGGATCGAGGTTCGCCATTCATAGCCGTTTGCCACTTCACGCACCGCTGCCGTCAGCGGCTTTGCGTTGAAAGCTGCGCGCGCATCCGAAGGGACGGAAATGTTGGCCGGTGAAGCGCTGATGCGCGGCACAGGCCGCCCGAGCCGTTCCAGCGCGAGTAGCCCGTAGAAGTTGTCGGGCGTTGCTGCCGCCATCTCGAAATAGCGCTGGGCTCCAAAGTTGTCTCCGGCCTGTTTCAAGGCTCGCCCTGCCCAGTAGAAGCCCTTGGCGCGCGTGTACCCGGTGCGCGCGCCCGTGCCATAGCGATAGAACAGCGGTGCAGCGGAGCGGGGGTCGCCCAGCCGCATTGCACTCGTCCCGCCCAGCCACATCAGCGAGGTGTAATCGTCGCGCAGCTTGAAAGAGAGTTGGCTGACATCGGTCCCGGCGGGGAAGGCGTCATCGACCTTGGCCGCGATGCGCGATGCCGTGCGCCCATCGGCTCCGCGCGCGACGGTCAGCAGCATGCCGACCCACTTGACCGGTTCAAGCGGCGGCTTGGTGGCGGTTGGCCGGCTTGCCAGCAAGTATGATGCGCCGCTGTCGTTGCCGTTGCGGCGAAGCTGTTGCACGCGGTTATAGACGTATCCGGTGTCGCGCTGCGCGTCGTCGCTGACAGTCAGGCCCAGCGTGGCGGGATCCTGTCCGTTGAGCATGCCGAGCCGCGCCATGAAATCATTGCGCCGGGCAGGGGAGACATAGACGATCTGCCGCTGCGCCTGCGGTACGTTCCCGGCCCAGAGCAAGGCGTCCATCCGCGCATCGTGGTCGGCTGGAGTGATATTGCTGGCGACGGTAGAGAACAGCGAGGAATAGGCATATTCACTCATCGGCCCGCCGCGCCATGCTGCAAGCGCGACTGCTGGCGCCTCGGGCCGTCCCTTTGCTCGCAGCGCAATCGCATATTGCGCCCGCGCCGGATTGGTCAGAGGCGGGTAGCGGTCGAAAAAGGCGACGATCCGGGCCGGATCAGGCGATTCGCGATCGAGTGCCTGCTCGGCATAGGTGCGGATCTTGTCTTCGTCGGGAAAGCCGGGATAGGCCAGCAGGAAGGTGGAATAGTCGGAAAACGACATGCGATCAGTGCCGGAAAGCAGCTTCCACCGTTCTATCGCCATGCCCATGGAACCGCGCTGGCTGGTGTTCAGGCGTGCCCTTGCCTGATCCCATTCCCGGCCGTCCTGCGCCCACGACTGTGTCGCGGAAAGCGAAAGGACGGACGTTGCCAGCAGAATAACGATACGAGTTGCGCGCGCCATGCTGGACATTTTCGCCAAAGGCTCCTTATCAGGCGCTGAATGAAACTGGCCCCGCGCCACCAAGTGCGATCATGGGGCAAAGCTAAGGGTATTGTCCATGTTTTCCGGCTCGATTCCGGCTCTGGTGACTCCATTTCGCGACGGGGCGTTCGATGAATCGGCGTTTCGGCGTCTTGTCGACTGGCAGATCGAAAACGGTTCGTCGGGCCTGGTGCCCTGCGGCACGACTGGCGAAAACTCGACGCTTTCCAATGCCGAACACCACCGCGTAATCGAGGTCTGCATCGAGCAGGCTGCCGGACGGGTGCCCGTCATTGCGGGTTGCGGCAGCAATGACACCAAGAACGCGCTGCTACACATGGACTTCTCGCGCAAGTGCGGCGCACAGGCAGCGCTGCTGGTCGCCCCCTATTACAACCGGCCGAGCCAGGAAGGGCTGCTTGCCCATTTCTCCTACCTTGCAGAGAACAACGACCTGCCGATCGTGCTCTACAACGTTCCGGCCCGCACGGTGACGGACCTCAAGCCCGAAACGGTGTGCGAACTGACTCGCCGCTTTCCGGGCCGCTTCGTCGGCATCAAGGACGCCAGCGGCGACCTGTCGCGCGTCACCGATCACCGCATGGGCATCGACGGCGCATTCGCGCAGCTTTCCGGTGACGACGAACTGGCACTGCCGTTCAACGCCGCGGGCGGTGTGGGCTGCATTTCGGTGACGGCCAATGTCGCGCCGAAGCTCTGCGCCGATTTCCAGGCCGCCTGCGCCGCCAACGACCTGACCAAGGCGCGCGAGCTGAATGACCGGCTCTATCCGCTGCACTACGCCATGTTCGAAGACGCTTCGCCCGGCCCGTGCAAGTACGCGCTGAGCAAGGTCCATGACTGGATCGCAGAAGAACTGCGCCTGCCGCTGGTGAAGTGCAACGACTCTGCCCGCAAGGCGGTGGACGCTGCGCTGGTGCACGCCGGACTGGTGTGATTCGGCGCTTGCAGAGCGCCTGCGACTGTTCAACAATCTCCGCAAATAACGAACGGAGAGAATGGACATGGCAGGCGATTGGACTTCGGCATCGGAGCTGAGCCCGCGGGCGCAGCGGGCG
Organism: Novosphingobium sp.; assembly: GCA_040509895.1. Taxonomy (GTDB): domain Bacteria; phylum Pseudomonadota; class Alphaproteobacteria; order Sphingomonadales; family Sphingomonadaceae; genus Novosphingobium. The sequence goes on from JBEVKC010000018.1 coordinate 7,578, forward strand.
CTGGTCTATGGCGACAAAATGGCCGCGATCGTAAACGGCCAGACCAACGAAACATGGGATGCGCTCTTGCCGCTGATTGACGCGGAGCGTTTCGTGCGGCGCGGCAACGAGCGTACCGAGATGGACTGGCCCGCCTATCGCGCAATGCTGGAACAATGGCAGCAGCATAGCGGCAAGTACGAAAAGACCCTCCACCGCGCGAGCGAGGTTGGGAATGTCGTCTACCTCGACCTTGATGAACGCGCGACGGCCAAGGACGGTTCGGTTGGAGCGCTGCGTTCGATTTCGATCTATGAGTTCGATGATGAGGACCGGATCGTTTCGGTGGACGTGATCATGGGATTCCATCAGCCTGGGTGACGTAGCGAGTCGTTGCTCGTCCCGACCCTTCCTCCGCCTTGTGCGGGGGGAGGATTTTCTTCTGCATTCGCCCGTTTCCTTTTGTCGCAACCGACCCTACATGCGGCTCCACAATGGCCCGCCCGCAACATGCCCAGTTCGACAAGAAGAAAACCGTCGCGGAAAACCGCAGGGCGCGTTTCGACTATTATATCGAGGACGTGTTCGAGGCGGGCATCGCGCTGACCGGGACAGAGGTGAAATCGCTCCGCTTTGGCGAGGGTTCGATCGCCGAAAGCTATGCCGAAATCCGCGGGGCAGAGGCTTGGCTGGTCAATTCCAACGTCCCGGAATTCAGCCACGGCAACCGCTTCAACCATGAGCCGAAGCGCGCCCGCAAGCTGCTGCTGCATGAGCGCGAGATCGCCAAGCTGCAGGGCGCGGTAGAGCGCAAGGGCATGACGCTGGTTCCGCTGTCGATCTACTTCAACAGCCGGGGCCGGGCGAAAGTTGAACTTGCGCTGGCTCGTGGCAAGAACACGGCAGACAAGCGCGCCACGATCAAGGAACGGGATTGGAAGCGGGAGCAATCCCGTATTATGCGTGACAACAGATGACCGGCATGATCTCGCGCATTTCCGACTGGGCGCATCGCGCTCTCCCCAAGCGCGAGGAGATGGAGCGTAACCGTTACATCCGGCCGTTCGCCCGCCGACATGAACTGTGGCGCTTTACCCGCCGTTCCGTTCCCCGCGGCGTGGCGGTCGGCCTGCTGGTTGGCATCTTCGCGCTGATCCCCGGCGTGCAGATTGTCGGTGCGGCGCTGATGTGCGTGCCGTTCCGCGCCAACATCCCGCTGGCTGCGGCGATGACGTTCTTGTCGAACCCGGCGACGACTCCGCTGATCCTTGCCGGCTCGCTGATGGTGGGCAACTCCGCCGGCTTCCACGCCGACATCCAGACATTCTATGGTCTGTACGAGCGCGGCGCGTCGCTGCAGGAATGGACGAGCTGGCTGCTCTCCGACGCCGCGCCCGCGCTGCTTTTCGGCCTCTTCGTGATTTCGACCGCTGCAGCACTTGTGGGATACGTCGTTGCAGCATTTGGCTGGCGCTGGTGGATCGGGCACAAGCGGCGCGTAAAGCTTGAAAAGCTGCATGAAAGGAGACGCACCCCGTGACCGCATCGGCCCCGTCGCAACCGCAGGCATCGGGGCTGTCCCAATCGCTCACAATGTGGGCTGGGGTGTTGATGGCGCTGGCGATCAGCCTTGGGGTGCTGTGGTTCATCACCAAGGAGCCGCTTGTCGTCGCCGGCTTTGGCGCGGGTGCGCTGGTGCTGGGAACGCTGGCTATCCTGCTTTCTCGCGGGCGGGAGCCTGAGCGAGATGCAGAGCTCGCCCTGCCGGACTGGTCCGTCACGGTCGCCGCGATAGAGCGCGCCGATGCCGCCGTTGCGATTACCGATCGTGCGAACCGTCTGGTCTGCGCCAATTCGCGCTATGGTGAATGGTTCGGCGAAGAGACTGCTCCTCCGCGCCTGCCGGTTGACGAAGCCTCGCTCGATCGCCTTTCCCGCGCCGCGCGATCTGCTTGGCGCGATGGATCCGGCCGGGCAGAGCTGGTCTCAGGCGACACGGGCCACTGGACTGCAGAAGTCAGCCGCAGCGGACGTGCGGAAGACTACCTCGTGTGGCGCTTTGCCCCTGTCGCTTCCGCCGATCCCGTGGCGGAACTCGTCCAACACCTTGACGGCAAGGTAGGGCGCGCGCTTAGCCATGCCGGCATTGCCGCCGCGATTGTCGATCCCGACGGCATTATCCGCGCTGCCAGCTCCGGTTTTGCCCAGAGCGCAACCGGCGATCCTCTGGCTGCCATGGCGGGCCGGGATTTCGTGTCCCTGCTGCAGCAGGATGACGGCGACCGCATCACCTGGGCGCGAGAAGGCAACAACAGCGCGCCGGTGACGATCTACTACGTGCCCGTCACCGATCCGGACGAACCCGGAGAGCCTGATCCGGCGCTAACCCCCTCGCTTATGCTGCTTGTCGAAGCCGGCACGGGCATGGGCAGCGGCGGCGGAACCGTGGAAGGTTCGGCCTCGGCGCCGCATCTTGAGGCGCTTCTCTCGCAGCTCCCGCTTGGCCTTGCGATGGCTGACCGCGATGGCCGCCTGCTTTTCGCCAATGTCGCCTTCATGCGCGCTGCGGGGCGAGAGGGTGAGGAGCCGCCGATCTATCCTACCGACCTTGTCGTGCGCGAAGACAAGGGTCCGCTGTCCGACGCTATCCGCCGCTTTGGCCAGGGTCCGGCGACTTCGGGTGACATCGCCATCCGGCTTTCGGCTTTGCCGGATGAGCCGGTTTCGCTCAGCCTTGCCGGGGTGCGCGGGCTGGGGCAGGCAGCAGTGCTGCTGGGCCTCACCGACAGTTCAGAGGAAACCCGGCTCAAGCAGCAGGTGGCGCAGGCGACCAAGATGCAGGCGGTCGGCCAGCTTGCAGGCGGCGTCGCGCATGACTTCAACAATGTGCTGACGGCGATCCTTGGCACCTGCGACCTTATGCTGCTGCGTCATACGCCTGGCGATTCCGACTACGACGACATCCAGCAGATCCGCGCCAACTCCAACCGCGCCGCCTCGCTGACGCGGCAGCTTCTCGCCTTCTCGCGCCAGCAGACCCTGCGGCCGGAGGTGCTGCAACTGCCCGACGTGGTCTCCGACGTGTCGCAGATGCTCAAGCGGCTGATCGGTGAGAAGATCCAGCTTGCCGTCCGGCACGACCGCGATCTTGGCCCGGTGCGCGCTGACCCGACTCAGCTTGAACAGGTGATCGTCAATCTTGCGGTGAACGCCCGCGACGCCATGCAAGCGCGCGGGGAGAGCAGCAGCGGGCAGCTCACGATTTCCACGCGCCGCGTGTCGGTTGGTGAAGTGCGGGCGATGCGCAGCGAGATCCTGCCGCAGGGCGAATATACCGCGCTCTTCGTGGAGGACACCGGCAGCGGCATCCCGCCCGAAAACCTCGGCAAGATATTCGAGCCATTTTACACGACCAAGGAACAGGGCAAGGGCACCGGTCTTGGCCTTTCCACCGTCTATGGCATCGTCAAGCAGTCGGGCGGATTCATCTTTGCCGAAAGCGAAGTGGGCAAGGGCACGCGCTTCTCGGTCTATTTCCCGGTCCACCACGTGACCCCCGGAGACGTGATCGCCGCGCCCCTTGCGCCCCTGCGCGAAGAGCCGACTCAGTGGGCGGGCGGTGGGCGCATCCTGCTGGTGGAGGACGAAGACCCGGTCCGCATGGTTGCCGAACGCGCGCTTGTCCGCGCCGGCTACACTGTCACCACCGCGCGCGACGGCGAGGAGGGACTGGAAAAGTTGGAGGAGGGCGGGGAGTTTGACCTCGTCGTATCCGACGTCGTCATGCCCAGCATGGACGGCCCCGCCATGGTGCGTGAGATTCGCAAGCTGGCGCCTGGCATGCCCGTGCTGTTCATGTCGGGCTATGCCGAGCAGCAGTTGCGACGGGAAATCGACATTGCCGATGTCCACTTCCTTGCCAAGCCTTTCTCCGTCCAGCAGATTTCCGACAAGGTCGGGCAGGTTCTGGTGGTGGAAAAGCTTGGCTAAACCAGAATGAGAACAAAATTTCGTTCCCCCCTTGTTCTGATGGAACAAATCCGATACATCACTGTCCATTGACCTTCCGGGTCGGTCGTTTAGGGCAAGGGAACGCACAATGGCTGCACAGCTGAAACTGATTCAGGAAGGCAAGGACTCAATGGACCGTCAAAAGGCGCTGGAAGCAGCGCTGGCGCAAATCGACCGCGCATTTGGCAAGGGCAGCGCGATGAAGCTCGGCTCGAAAGAGACGATGCAGGTGGAAGCGATTTCCACCGGTTCGCTGGGCCTGGATATCGCGCTTGGCGTCGGCGGCCTGCCGCGCGGCCGCGTGATCGAAGTTTATGGACCGGAAAGCTCGGGCAAGACCACGCTGGCACTGCACGTCATTGCCGAAGCGCAGAAGAACGGCGGCACCGCCGCTTTCGTCGACGCCGAACACGCTCTCGATCCCGTCTATGCCAAGAAGCTGGGCGTCGACATTGATGAACTTATCGTCTCGCAGCCCGATACGGGTGAGCAGGCGCTGGAAATCGTCGATACGCTGGTGCGCTCCAATGCCATCGACGTTCTGGTGGTGGACTCGGTTGCCGCGCTCGTTCCCCGCGCGGAAATTGAAGGCGAAATGGGCGACAGCCATGTCGGCCTGCAGGCCCGCCTCATGTCGCAGAGCCTGCGCAAGCTGACCGGTTCGATCAGCCGCTCGCGCTGCATGGTGATCTTCATCAACCAACTGCGCATGAAGATAGGCGTCATGTACGGCAACCCCGAAACCACGACCGGCGGCAACGCACTGAAGTTCTACGCATCGGTCCGTCTCGACATCCGCCGCACCGGCCAGATCAAGGACCGCGACGAAATCGTCGGCAACGCTACGCGCGTGAAGGTGGTCAAGAACAAGGTCGCCCCGCCGTTCAAGCAGGTCGAATTCGACATCATGTATGGCGAAGGAATCTCGAAGATTGGCGAAATCCTCGATCTTGGCGTGAAGGCCGGCATCGTCGAGAAATCGGGCGCATGGTTCTCCTATGACTCCATCCGCATCGGCCAGGGGCGTGAGAATTCCAAGACTTACCTCAAGGAAAATCCGGAAATTTGTGACCGTCTGGAAGCTGCTATCCGCGGCAAAACCGAAGGTCTTGCCGGGGAGATGATGACGGGTCCGGACGCGGACGACGATCTCTGACACCCCAAGGAAGGGCCGCGTTGGCCCTTCGATGAAACAGGACCGGCGCGATGGTGTATGCCGTCGCGCCGGTCTTTGTTTGTTGGAGTTAAGGCTGGCTCGCCGACTCGACGTGGTGCCGGTGCTGAAGCCGCCGGGCTATAAGCGACCATAGCAAGGCCCACGATCCGCCGACGACCCATCCGGCCAATACATCGCTGGGCCAATGTACGCCCAGGTAAACCCGTGAAAAGCCGATGGCCAGGGTGAGCAGGATCGACACGCCAATGACGTAGGCCCTTACAGAGTAGGTCTGATGCGTCCGGGCAAGCAGTGCGCCAAGTGTCAGGAAGACGACGGCCGAATTCATTGCATGGCCACTTGGGAAGCTGGTCGTGTGTACCTCGACCAGATGCGGCACGATGTCGGGACGGGGCCGGTTGAACGTTCCCTTCAGCAAAGTGCTGACAAGCGCGCCGCCGCTCACCGCAACGGCAACCAGTGCTGCCATCGCTGCCTTACGTGTCATGAGGAGATAGCCCGTAACAACGACGGTCAGTACGGTAAGCACTGCAACGCCGCCCAGTGCGGTTATGTCCAACATGGCCGAGCGTAACCACCGCGGACCAACAGGCATGGCCGCATCGCCCGGTTGGCGTAGCGCGGCCATCACATGCCGATCGAATGCCAAGGTGTCGCCCGCTGTCACCGCAGAGGCAATTCTCCAGAAGACGAGCGCCAAGACCGCCAGTACCAGAAAGCTGACGAGGATTTTCGCATCGATGCGAAGTGTTTGCTTCAACCAGTCCACAGGCAAAGCTATTGCATACCTCGCTCACCAAACAAGGCCGGAACACTGGCCCCCGCCTTATACGTTGGTGATCAGGCCGCTTCCTTCGCCTGCGCCTTCACCACTTCCTCTGCCTGCTTGCCGGCAAGTTCCGCCAGATGATCGAACTCTGCAGTGAAGCTTGCCAATCCCTGGCTCAGCGATCGCAGTTCCGCGTCGAGCCCGTGCACTCCGCTCTCGGGGAGCAACGCCTCTACGCGTTCCCAGCGTGCCCAATCGGGATGCGGTGACAGGCTGAGGATCTGCCCGCGCCGACTCGATAGTACCGACCCCGCCTTCGATCCAGTTCCGGCAGGAGTGTCGACCACCACCTTGCAAATCGGCTCAAGCAGATAGGGCGCCGCCGCTGCCAGTGCTTCCGACATGGCCGTGCGCCCGGCGATGCGGAAGGCGAGTTCCGATGAATCGACCGAATGGAACGATCCGTCCGTCAGCTTCACCGCAACGTCCACCACGGGAAAGCCCATCGGGCCTTTCTCCAAGGCGTCGCGCACGCCCATCTCCACAGCCGGGATATACTGCTTGGGTATCGCTCCGCCGGTGATCTTCTCCTCGAAAAGGAAGCCTTCACCGCGCCCGAGGGGCCGGATTTCGATGATGCAGTCACCATACTGCCCGTGTCCGCCAGACTGTTTCTTGTGCCGTCCGCGCTGCGTCGCCGGTTTGCGGATCGATTCGCGGTAGGCGATGCGCGGCGGACGGGTGTTCACCGCAACGCCATAGCGCCGCTGCAGCCGCCCGATGACCACCGCAAGGTGATCGTCGTTGATGCCGCGCAGGATCGTTTCATGTGTTGCATCATCCTGCGTCCATTGCAGCGCGGGATCTTCCTCGCACAGCCGGTGGAGCGCAGTTGACAGCTTCACGTCATCCTTGCGGTCCTTGGTCGATATGGCGATCGAGGCATTGCGCGCCGGATATTCAACCAGCATGTCTTCACGAATGCCGGAACCCTTGCGCCCCAGCAAGCTACCGGACTTCGCCCCGTCCACCTTGGCCACAGCAACAATGTCGCCGGGCGACGCAGAACCCTGCTTGGCGTTCTTTTCGCCCTGCACGAAGAAGATAGAGCCGGTCCGCGCGGTTTCGCCGCCGACCACCAGTTCATCCCCTTCGCCCAGCGGAGAGCCAAGAACGCGGCCCAGCGCCAGCCGTCCCATCGCGCCGCCGTTTGCGATCTTGAACACGTGCAGCGCGCCGCCACCCGCGCCAAGCCGCTCGGTTGCGGCATCGGGGGCAGGGGCCTCATGCCGCAGCAGTTTCAGCAGCCGCCGCACGCCGCCGCCCGTCGTGGCAGAGCCGAACATCACCGGCACAACCTTGTTGCCACCGGTGTCCTCGGCAAGGTCGGCCATGATGACAGCCTGGTCGGGCGTTTCGTCCATCAGCAGTGCTTCCAAAAGCCCGTCGTCGAAGTCGGCTAGCGTTTCCAGCAGCCGTGCGCGGTCCGCCTGCTCGCGCTCCGTGACGGAGCTGGGAATCTCTATGATTTCGGAGGCCGCGCCGGGCCGGTAACGGTAGGCCCGTTCCAGCGCCAGATCGACATAGCCGGTCACATGCTCGCCATCGCGGATCGGGATCTGGCGCAGGGCCAGCGGCTCGCGGCTCATCGGTTGGAGCTCTGCGATCAGGTCACGAACCGAGCCGGCGCGGGCGTTCTCTATCTTGTTGACGAAGATGACATGCGGCACGCCCAACTCGTCAAGACGGCGGAGCATGGGTTCAGCCAGCGCGGCGCGTTCGGGCGCTGGGTCGATCACCACCAGCGCAAGGTCCGCGGATTGCAGAGCGGCCAGTCCATCGGCGGCAAAGCCCGTGCCGCCCGGGACGTCGATCAGCGCGTAATGATCGCCCAGAAAATCAAAATGCGTCAGGTTTATCTCGGTCGACCCGCCGCGAGCCCGGGCCTCGGGGCTGGCGTCGCCGACCGAGGTGCCGGCCTCTACCGAGCCCTGCCGGTTGATTGCGCCGCATGCGAAAAGCAGCGCTTCGGCAAGGCTCGTCTTGCCCGTGCCGGCCGGCCCGACCAACGCGACCGCACGGGTTGCTTTGCTGCCGGTTGAACTGCCTGTGGGTAATGTGCTGCCCATCGCCGCCTCCTCTCGCGTGAAGGCGCGCCGGGCGCATGGGGTGCACTCGACGCGCAGGGACATCGAGTATTTTCTGTGCACTTCAGGGTTAATGACGTTCGGACTCTCCGAACCGAGTCGCAAGCGGAATCTCATTTCGGCGCGAATCTGCTTACACTGATCGCGCCTTCTTGCTTGCCGCCCTCGCGCCACTGGCTTATCGGCGCGAAAATGAGCTCGACGAACGAAATCCGCCGGTCCTTCCTCGACTACTTCGCCGCCAATGGGCACGAAGCGGTGCAGTCTGCGCCGCTGGTTCCCTACAATGACCCGACCCTGATGTTCGTGAACGCTGGCATGGTCCCGTTCAAGAACGTCTTCACGGGGCTTGAGACGCGGGCAATCCCCCGCGCGGCCTCTTCGCAGAAGTGCGTCCGGGCAGGCGGTAAGCATAATGACCTCGACAATGTGGGCTATACCGCGCGGCACCACACCTTCTTTGAGATGCTGGGGAATTTCTCCTTCGGCGACTATTTCAAGGAACAGGCGATCACGCACGCCTGGACCCTGCTGACGAAGGAATGGGGCCTACCGGCTGAGAAGCTGACGGCAACGGTCTATCACACCGACGATGAGGCGTTCGACCTCTGGAAGAAGATCGCCGGCCTGCCGGAAGAGCGGATCATCCGCATTGCGACGTCTGACAACTTCTGGTCGATGGGCGATACCGGCCCATGCGGTCCGTGCTCGGAAATCTTCTACGATCACGGCGATCACATCTGGGGCGGCCCTCCGGGAAGCCCGGAAGAGGATGGCGACCGCTTCATCGAGATCTGGAATCTCGTCTTCATGCAGTTCGAGCAGCAGGCCGATGGCACGCGCATCGATCTGCCCAAGCCCTCGATCGACACCGGCATGGGGCTGGAACGCGTCTCCGCCGTCATGCAGGGCGTGCATGACAACTATGACATCGACACCTTCAAGGCGCTGATCGCTGCGTCGGAGTCGCTGACGGGCGTGAAGGCAGAGGGCGAAACGCAGGCCAGCCACCGCGTGATCGCGGACCACTTGCGTTCGACCAGCTTCCTGCTGGCCGATGGCGTGCTGCCATCGAACGAAGGCCGTGGCTATGTCCTGCGCCGCATCATGCGCCGCGCCATGCGCCATGCTCACCTGCTGGGCGCGAAGGAGCCCTTGATGCACCGGCTGGTGCCTGCGCTGGTGACAGAGATGGGCCAGGCCTATCCCGAGCTTGGCCGCGCGCAGCCGTTGATTGAAGAGACGTTGGAGCGCGAGGAAATCCAGTTCCGCCGCACGCTGACCAACGGCCTCAAGCTGCTGGACGAAGCAACTGCGGGTCTACACGAAGGCGACAGCCTGCCGGGTGACACTGCCTTCAAGCTCTACGACACCTTTGGCTTCCCCTATGACCTGACCGAGGACGCCCTGCGCGCCCGTGGCATCGGCGTGGACCGGGCCGGTTTCGATGCCTCCATGGCCCAGCAGAAGGCTGCGGCCCGCGCTGCCTGGAAGGGCTCCGGTCAGGCAGCCGACAGCGAGGTCTGGTTCGACATCGCCGAACGTGAAGGCGCGACCGAGTTCACCGGCTACACCTCGACCAGCGGCGAAGGCCAGGTCGTCACGCTGGTGAAGGACGGCGCTGAGTTCGAGTTCGCCAATGCCGGTGATGAGGTGATCGTCATCACCAACCAGACGCCGTTCTATGGCGAAAGCGGCGGCCAGACCGGCGATGCCGGTACGATCACCGGCGCGGACGGGCTGAAGCTGGTCGTCACCGAAACGTCGAAGCCGCTCGGCCGCCTGCACGCGCATCACGCCCGAGTGGAAAGCGGCACGATCCGCAAGGGCGATATGGTGCACCTCGAAGTCGACGTCGCGCGCCGCGATGCGATCCGGGCGAACCACTCGGCGACGCACCTGCTGCATGCGGCGCTGCGTAACCGGTTGGGCGCACATGTCACGCAGAAGGGCTCGCTCGTCGCGGCGGACCGTCTGCGCTTTGATTTCTCGCAGCCAACGGCGCTTACGCCTGAGGACATTGCCGCGATCGAGGCTGAAGTGAACGCCGAAATTCGCGGGAACGAGGAAGTCTCCACTCGGCTCATGTCGCCCGAAGACGCCATCGAGGCAGGCGCCATGGCGCTGTTTGGTGAAAAGTACGGCGATGAAGTCCGCGTGCTGTCGATGGGCGGTGGCACGGGTGGCCAGCACTATTCGGTCGAGCTTTGCGGCGGCACCCACGTCCGCGCGCTGGGCGATATTGGCGTGTTCCGCATCATCTCCGAAAGCGCTGTCAGTTCCGGCGTGCGCCGCATCGAGGCGCTAACGGGCGAGGGTGCCCGGCACTGGCTGGTGAACCGTGAGGACCAGCTGAAGGGCGCGGCCAGCCTGCTGCGCACGACGCCTGACGAAGTTGAGGCGCGCGTTGCCGCCCTGCTCGATGAGCGGCGCAAACTTGAGCGTGAACTGGCCGATGCCAAGAAGGCCCTGGCGCTGGGTGGCGGCGGGGCCAAGGCTGCTGCCGCTGACGAAGAAGTTGGCGGGGTGAAGTTCTCCGGCCAGGTCATCGACGGCCTCGACGCCAAGGAACTGCGCGGCCTGCTCGATCAGGAAAAGCAGCGCATGGGCTCTGGCGTTGCCGCAATTGTCGCGGTTAACGATGGCCGCGCCAGCTTTGCAGCCGCAGTGACGGACGATCTGACCGGCCGCATCAGCGCAGTCGATCTCGTCCGCGCCGGTGTGGAAGCGCTCGGCGGCAAGGGCGGCGGTGGCCGTCCCGACATGGCGCAGGGCGGTGGTCCCGACGGCGCCAAGGCTGGCGAGGCTATCGAAGCTGTGAAGAAGGCGCTCGCGGCTACGCCTGTGGCGTAATCCGTTCGCCGAGTGAGGCGCTTTTCAGCTTTGGCTTCTCGGCAAGTTCACCTTCTTCCATGATCTGGTCGCGTAGTTCGTCGCGCTTTTCGTGGATGGAGGCGATGACAAAGCCCATCGGTACGCCCAGCTCTACAAGCACCGCCTCTGAAAGCTGCAGCGATGCTTCCAGCGTTTCCGGCACGGCGTGGCTGGCACCCGCGCGATAGAGTGCGGCGGCGTGGCTGGCGTCGCGGGCGCGAGAGATGATCGGCATTTCCGGATATTGCGTGCGCAGCTTCTTGACGATGCGCTGCGCCATGATCGGTTCGTCCATGGTGAGGATTACGGCATTGGCACTGTCCGCACCCAGCCGGCTGAGAGTGTTGCCCTGACTGGCGTCGCCATAGACCACTTTGTAGCCTTGCCGCAGCCCATCACGGATCAGATCTGGATCGGAATCGATGGCGATATAGGGCTTTTCATGCGCGGCCATCATGTCGGCCACCAGCCTGCCAACGCGCCCGAAGCCAATGATGATCGAGCGCTGGGTGTCAGAGGCGATGATTGCGTTGGCGTTGGCAGTATCGACGCTGTGGGCAAGGCGCCGCCCCGCCATGGCAAGAAGGGGCGTCACTGTCATGCCGATGGCCGTGACGATCTTCCAGAACTGTGCCGTGCCCGGCTGGATCAGCTGTGCCGTGGTGGCGACCGCAAGCACGATCAGAGTGGTTTCCGATGGGCTGGCCATGACGATGCCGGTTTCTGTCGCGGTACCTCTCCGGGCGCCCATCGTGCGCAGCAGCACTGCGGTAAAAACGGCCTTCAGCAGCAGCAGGCCGACCGTGGCCGCAAGGATCAGCCCAAAGTTCTGCCACAGCACGCCAAGGTCTATGCCCATGCCAACAGTGATAAGGAACACGCCAAGCGCCAGCCCCTTGAACGGCGCCGTGATGGTCTCAACCTCAGTGTGATATTCGGTCTCTGCGATCAGCAGGCCCGCTATCAGCGCGCCGACGATTGGAGACAGCCCTGCCGCTGCGGTTGCCAGTGCTGCGATGATAACCACGAGGAGGCTGGCGGCGAGAAACAACTCAGGGCTTTTTGTGCGCGCGGCCTGTGCGAACAGCCGGGGCAGTAGCAGGCGGCCGAACACCAGCAGCGCGAGCACTACGCCAAGGCCGATCCAGATGGTCCGGAAAATGTCGCCAAATCCTTCCGCCGTCGCGTGTGGTGCCATGGCGCCAAGCAGGAAGATGATCGGAACAAGGGCGATGTCCTCAAACAGCAGCATCGCCAGGGCCGCGTGTCCGACGGGTGTACGCATATCGACTATCCGCAGGACCAGCGCCGTCGATGACATGGCCAGCGCCAACCCCAGTGCAACCGCACCCGGCAGGGACTGGCCCGCAGCGGAGAGCACGAATGTCAGCGCGAAAGCGATCGACATCAGTTCCAGCGAACCGAGCCCGAAAACTCGCTTTCGCAGCGCCCACAATCGGTCAAACGACAGCTCAAGCCCGATGGAAAACAGCAGCAGGATGATGCCAAATTCGGCGAAAGGCTCCAGTCGTTCCGGATCGGTGATGGTTATATGGTTGAGCCACTGGTGATCGAACACCAGTCTACCAAGTCCATAGGGGCCAACCGCGATGCCCACGAGGATAAAGCCGATGATCGGCGTGATCCGGAACCGCGCGAAAACAGGGATGACAAGGCCCGCCGCACCCAGAATCACCAGCGCGTCGGAAAGAAAGGGGTTGATGAGTTCTGACGCCATCGCTTGATGTTAGAGCCTGTTCAGGTCATTTGTCACGGATGAGCGAAGGCGGAGAGGCAGATATCCTCATCGTTGGCGGCGGGCCTGCAGGAATGCTGGCCGGTCTGCTGTTTGCCCGCGCTGGCATACAGACGCTCGTGCTGGAAAAACACGGCGATTTCTTCCGCGATTTCAGGGGCGACACGGTCCATCCGTCGACCATGGAAATCTTGCACCAGCTTGGCCTGCTGGAGCGTTTCCTGCAGCGGCCCCATCACAAGCTGGATCGTGCAGAGATCCTGTGGAACCGAAAGCGGATGGAAATTGGCGACCTGTCGCACCTGCACACGCCAGCGCCCTTCATCGCGATGATGCCGCAGTGGGACTTCCTGGACTTCCTGCGGGACGAGGCCGAGGTCTATCCCGGCTTTGCCCTGCGCATGGAAGCGTCGGTTACGGACTTCATCGAGACTGCCGGCAGGATCGTTGGTGTGCGCCTTTCGAATGGTGAGGGACTCCGTGCGGGCAAGCTCGTCATCGCCGCCAATGGGCGCGATTCACTGGTCCGCAGCCGCCACATCCTGCCGCTGGAGAACCTTGGGGCACCCATCGACGTTTTCTGGTTCGCGGTGCCCAAGACTGAGTCGGGCAGTGCGCTGCGCGGTTGTGTAGATGGCCGCTCGTTGCTCGTGATGATCGACCGCGGCGACTATTGGCAATGCGCTTATGTCATCCCCAAGGGGGTGGCAAAGTCGATGGAAGAACGCGGCATCGCTGCCTTCCGCGATGCGATCCGCAATGTGGCACCCGATCTTCCCGGACTGGATGCCGCACTGCCGGACTGGAACGCGGTTCGGCTGCTGTCGGTATCGCTGGATCGGCTGACGTGCTGGCACCGTCCAGGCCTGCTTGCCATCGGGGATGCAGCCCATGCCATGAGCCCCGTGGGCGGCGTGGGCATTAACCTTGCCATTCAGGACGCCGTTGCGGCGGCGAACTTTCTGGCCGGGCCGATTGCCAAGCGTGAGAACCCTGACCGGCTGCTTCACAAGGTGCAGGACCGGCGCCTGCTGCCAACGCGGCTGGTTCAGCGGGCGCAGCGCGCGGCGCATGAGGGTTTTCTCCAGCCGCTCCTTTCCGGTGAAATCAGCGTCGACAAACCGCCGCTGCTGGTCCGCATGCTGGATCGCTTTCCTCTTCTGCGCCGCATTCCGGGCCGGGCAATCGGCCTGGGCGTGCGGCGCGAAAAGTTGACGGCTCCGGCCGCGTCACCCCTTCTTGCGAAAGAGCAGGGTCATCCGGTCTGATTCCCCGATGGCCTGATAGCGGGCCTTGTCCACCTCTCCCTTTTCGAGCGTCGGGGGCAGGGTCCAGACGCCGTCCGGCCAATTGGCGGGGTCGGCGGGATTGGCGTTTACTTCGGACTTTGCCACCAGCTCAAAGCCGTTGGTTTCCATGAACTTGATGACGTCCGCCTCTTTCAGATAGCCCTTTGATCCGTCGGCATAGGCACTTGGGGCGTCCGGCTTTGCACGGTGCTGTTCGATGCCGATCATGCCGCCGGGCTTGAGCAGTTCGCCCATCGCCTTCAATTCGGGGGCGGCATAGTTCCCCCGTTGCATGTTGTGCAGCATCCGCATGATGAGGATGCGGTCATAGGTGCCCTTTTGGCTTGGCAGTGCATCGCTCAGGGTTGTGCCAGCGAAGCGGTCGGCGGGCTGGCCTGACCAACCTGCCGCTTCTGACGGAAACTTGGCCGCCTGATCGCGCAGCTTCTGCTGCTGGGCCGCGTCTAGAGTGCCCGACGTGGGGCTACGATAGAGGCCGACCAGCTCGCCCTTGGGGCCAAGGTACATGCCAAGGATGCGCGAATACCAGCCGCCGCCGGGCGCATATTCGCCAACCTTCATCGTCGGGGTGACGCCGAAGAAGGTGAGCGTTTCCGCCGGGTGCCGCCACTTGTCACGGGCGCGGTCCTGATTGCGGCTCGCATCGGCTATCACTGCCGCCAGTGCCGGATCGACCGGCGCTGCGGCTGCTGCCGCCGGACCGTGATGCTCATGATGTTCATGCTGGGCGAGGGCGGGCGTGGTCATCACGAGGCCGGCAAGAGCGGGGCCGGCAAGCACTGGAAGCAGAAGGCGCACGTGTCTTTCTCCTGGTCATGACGATGACAAGCGGCAATCGCCCGCCTATCTTCAATTTACGAAGGAGTAACGGACACATGGGCGACAAGGCAACGGTGATCGTGGCAGGCGGCTGTTTCTGGTGCACGGAGGCGGTGTTCCGCGACGTCATCGGGGTGAGCGAAGTAGAATCGGGCTATATCGGCGGCTCCGTGCCCAATCCCACCTACAAGCAGGTGTGCGGTGGCGACACCGGTCATGCCGAGGCGATCCGTGTGACATTTGATCCCGATGTCGTGTCGCTCGCCGACATTCTCGACATTTTCATGGCGACGCACGATCCGACGCAGCTTAACCGGCAGGGGAACGACGTCGGAACACAGTACCGTTCCGCCATATTCCCGATGGGCGATGGCCAACGCGCCGAGGCCGAGGCCGCCATCGCGCGTGCCAATCAGGATCACGGGGGCCGGGTGGTGACGACCATTGAGGGACCTGCGGAATGGTATCCCGCCGAGGATTATCACCAGCAGTATTGGGAGGGTGAGGGGCAGCGGAACCCCTACTGCATCGCCGTTATTCCGCCCAAGCTGCAGAAGCTGCGCAAGAGCTTCGCCGCTCGCGCCAAGGCCTGACCGCCGATCCTACCCCGTCGTCCCGTGTCGAACGGGGGGCTCATCCCGGTCGGAGATTGTTACTGATCTCTCCGGCCGGCTGACCCGCAGGGCACAAGGGCGATCGGGATCGGCGGACAGGAAGGAGAAGCCGGGTGTGTCGCGATATTCCCAATCGCTGACGCTCATCCTTGGGCCATCGAGCCTGTTCCAGGTGCCCTCTTCGGGAAAGCTGCTGAACCATTCGATGTGAGCCGATCGCCATGCGGAAAGCGCCGCGACATGGCGTTCAAGATCGTGGTCGCGCGCATTCCAGTCGATCCAGCCGAGCGGATTGTCCTGAGCGTAGGCGTTATTGTTGCCCTGCTGGCTGCGGCCAAACTCGTCGCCTGCGGTCAGCATGATCGTGCCGGTGGAGGCGAATAGCGTTTCCAGCATGGCCTTCAGGTCTGCCCTGCGGCGCGAAAGCACCTCGGGATCGTCGCTGGGGCCTTCGATGCCGTTGTTCCATGAGAAGTTCTGGCCGTGGCCGTCACGGTTGTTCTCGCCATTGGCCCAGTTATGGCGGCCCTTGTAGGCAACCGTATCGGCCAGTGTGAAACCGTCATGCGCGGCGAGGAAATTGACGCTGCGGCAGTCCGGGCCAAAGATGTCGGCCGATCCGGATATCCGGCTAGCAAGCACGCCGACGCCCTCTTCCCCGCGCCAAAAGCGCCGCACGTCGTCACGGAAGCGGTCGTTCCATTCCAGCCAGTTGGCCGGGAATTTGCCAAGCTGGTAGCCGCCCGGACCAATATCCCACGGCTCTGCGATCAGTAGGCGATCCGCCAGCCACGGGTCCGCGGCGATTTCAGCAAAGATCGGTGCGTCGGCCGCGAACGCCGGGCCTCGGGCCATGATCGGGGCAAGGTCAAAGCGGAAGCCGTCGACCCCGGCATGGCGGACGAAGTGCCGCAGCGTGTCGAGCGCAAGCGTCCGGACGGCGGGATTGGCGAAGTCGAGCGTGTTGCCGCAGCCGGTGTCATTGATCAGGTGCCCGTCGGGCTCACGCGAATAGGCAGCATCGTCCAGCCCGCGCAGGCAAAGCACGCCGCCGAAGATGTCGCTTTCGCCAGTATGGTTCAGCACGATGTCGAGGATGACGCCGATCCCGGCGGAATGCAGCGTCGCTACCGTCTCGCGTAGTTCCTCGATCCCGCCGGGGCACAGGCCCGGATCGAGCGCCATCGGTGCTACCGGATTGTAACCCCAGGCATTGGTAAGGCCGAGCGGGGGCAAGTGACGCTCGTCGATCCAAGCGACAATGGGCATCAGTTCCACCGCAGTGACGTGCAGCTTCTGCAGGTGCGATATGACGGCCGGATGGGCTAGGGCAGCAACTGTGCCTCGCAGGTAATCGGGCACCGCCGGATGCTGCATGGTGAAGCCGCGGACGTTCAGTTCATAGATCAGGCCCGCGCGGTCAAACCGGGGCGCTCTGCGGAGCACCTCTGGAAGCGCGGCTGGCACCAATCCCTTGGGCACGATATCTGACGTATTCGCGCCGAATTGCGCAAGCCGCGGGTCCTGGATGAAACGGTGGTCAAGCTCGATCGCGTATGGATCAACCAGCAGCTTCGCCGGATCGAACCACAGCCCGCGGCCCGGATCCCACTCACCTTCGGCACGATAACCATATCGCACGCCACTGAGGTTGAACTCAAATTCCGTGACCCAGCTGTCGCCGTCGCGCCGCATGGGAAAGCGGCGCTCGCCCTCTTCGTCGAACAGGCAAAGCCACAGCGCCGTCGCCTTTGGAGAACGCACGCGAAAGCGCGTGGCTCCTTGATCTATGCTGGCTCCCAGCGGGATACTCATGTCACTTTGTCCAGCTTGGGCGCCTCGGAAACGAGGCGGGCGTAGAGGTCGGCATAGGCCTTGCCGCTCCGCGCCCAGGAAAAATCGGCCTTCATTCCGTTGCGTTGGATCGCCTGCCACGTTTGCGGTTGGCTGTATAGGGCAACGGCCCGGCTGATCGCCCCCGCGAGTCCCGCATAGTGGATGCCGCTGAACTGGATACCAGTGGCGACGCCTTCGGTGAGTGCCGAAAGGTTGGCATCGATCACTGTGTCGGCAAGGCCCCCGGTGCGCGCTACTAACGGCACGCAGCCATAGCGAAGGCCATATAGTTGGGTCAGGCCGCAGGGTTCAAACCGGCTGGGCATAAGAATAGCATCTCCGCCCCCCTGCATGAGGTGGGACAGCCCTTCGTCATAGCCGATGCGGATGCCGATGCGGCCCGGATGGCGCGCAGCGGCGGAGTGGAACGCGGCCTCCAGCGCGGCGTCTCCTGAACCAAGCAGGGCCAGCCGCCCGCCAAGGCCGACAAGATGGTCCAGTACTTCGATCAGCACGTCCATGCCTTTTTGCCATGTCAGGCGGCTGACAACCGTGAAAAGCGGACCTTCGCCGGGATCAAGGCTGAATACCTGTTCCACCGCGCGCTTGTTGGCGGCGCGCTTTGCCAGCGTCCGGGCAGTGTATGTCCGGGCAAGCGCCGGGTCGTTCGCCGGATCCCACACAGCGGTGTCGATGCCGTTGACGATGCCGGACACGCGATCACCCCGGCTGGCGATCAGCCCTTCCAGGCCCATGCCAAATTCGGCGTGGCGGATTTCCTCTGCATAGCTGGGGCTGACAGTTGTGATTGCGCTTGCCGCCTCCAGCCCGGCCTTCAGGAAGCCGACGCCGCCGTGGTACTCCACCCCGTGCATGTGCCACGCAGCTTTCGGCAGGCCGAGCGAGGGAAACACCTCTGGTGGGAAATAGCCCTGAAAGGCCATGTTGTGGATCGTCATCACCGACGGCACGGGTTGTTTCCCCGCCGGCGCAAAGCGCAGGTAGGCGGGCGCCATCGAGGCTTGCCAGTCATGAGCGTGCAGCACGTCAAAGCGCTTGCCCTTTACCCTGCCGCCAGCAACATCCGCTGCTGCCCGGCCAAAGGCGGCAAAGCGGCGCCAGTTGTCGGGCCAGTCTCGGCCGGTCGTGTCGCCATAGGGGGTGCCGTCGCGCGCAAAGAATCCCGGCGCGTCCAACACCAGCAGCGGATGGCCGCCGACTTTGCCTGCCAGCAGCCGGGCCGGTTCACCCAGCAGCGCGTCATAGTGATGGACGGCCTTTGCCTTGCCCAGCGCCTTCAGCACCGATGGATAGCCGGGAAGCATTGTCGTCATCGCAATGCCATGCGAGGCCACGGCATCCGGCAAGGCCCCAGCCACATCGGCAAGACCGCCCGTTTTGACAAGCGGCACGGCTTCGGACGCGACAGAGAGGACGGAAATCGGCATGTCAGGTCTGAAGTTGGTCGATCATCGTCTTGGTAATTAGGCAGACTCCGTTCTCGGTACGGCGGAAGCGCTGCGCGTCAAGCACCGGGTCTTCGCCAACCACAAGTCCCTCGGGGATACGGACACCGGAATCGATAATGACGCGGCTAAGGCGCGCACCCCGGCCGATGTTGCAATAGGGCAGGATCACCGCTTCCTCGACACTGGAGAAGCTACCCATCTTGACCCCGGTGAACAGCAGGCTGCGCATGGCGGTCGCCCCGGAAACGATGCAGTCCTGCGAAATCAGCGAGGATATGGCCATGCCCCGCCGTCCTTCCTGATCGTGCACGAACTTGGCCGGGGCGGCGACGATCTGGTCGGTCCAGATTGGCCAGTCGCGATCGTACATGTTGAGGCGCGGCACCGTGTCGGTCA
>JBEVKC010000019.1:0-7062 GCA_040509895.1 Novosphingobium sp.
TCTGGCGATACCCAGAGCTGACCTCTTTACGCGTTTCGATCAGCGCTGCTGTTGCTTGCTGTGCCTGGACAGCGGATGCGGCGAAACAAGCCGTCACGATTACGCAAGCCGCAATGGACCGATGCCGCATAAATGCTGCTCCCGATATTAGGGAACGATTCGGTGCAGGAAAATAAATTCTTGCCGCACTATTAGACATTACTTGATTGCAGCACGGTTGTTTAGCGTAATCGCTGGCAACGAGGTTTCCGCACCGCGATCGACCGAGCCAGATTGTCTTTGAATTGTGACGCGCGGCGATTGGACGCTCTGACTAAACGAACGTCTGCATACCTATCAAGACGACCAAAAAGCTGCCGTACCGGATCGTCGAACGAAGCGGACAACTTCACCAGAGTTACGACCGAACAGCTCCGCGATCCTCTTTTCGCCGAGCTTCGCGACGACGTCACGCAAGCGCTTAACCTCTCAATCGCTCGGCCTTGTCAATGTTCTTGAACGTCTGCTTCCTGCCCCACGATGCGGGCTCAGCGTCGCCGGTACTGACAAGGGGGCAGCGCCCCGACGCAATCTCGCCCCTTTCTTCTTCTGGTAATCTCGAGTCCCCATTTATTGGCTGTTCTGCGCTTGGCGCTCAGCTCGCACATAACTGGCGGACCCGGCGAAAAGGTACCTCGTGACGGTAGACAGGTACTAACTCGAACCATTCGACCGTAGTAACATGTCGGCGGGGGGCCTATTCCCGGATGCTGCGCATGCCACCATAAATTCTGCCATCAGCTCGCTTTCAAGCCAGTCACAAACCACGCCTAACCTGCGCGCCAGTCTCATTCGCGACAATTGCGGCCAATCTTCGTGCAGCAGACAGCGCACTACCGAAAGGCATCTGTGCGCCAACTGTGACAAACCCCCTAAAAAACCCAATTAAATTAATCAGGTTTGGTGCGGTCGAGAAGACTCGAACTTCCACGGGCTTTCGCCCACAACGACCTCAACGTTGCGCGTCTACCAATTCCGCCACGACCGCTAAATCGACGGGGCCGGACTGGCCTGCCCCCGGGGTAGGAGCGCGCCATTAGCAAAGGGGTTGGAGGCCTGCAAGCGCTGAGTCTGAAATAAGGCGGGAAGCGTCCATGAAAATTCGCGCCGGAACAGCAACCGCCCGTTTCCCAAGGAAAAATGTCGAGCACCGCTTCAGGAATTCGGAGCTCCACCCCCGCAGCATGGCAGGGCGCGGAAACTTCACCGCAGTCCTCTGAAAGATCTCAGTTCGGTTTCCATCCGATTTCGGCGAACCTGGCACTGCGCGGAACGTCGGTGACGGCTTCGTTGATGGTGATGGATTCGCCAGGCGCCAGCTGACGCTTTGGCGGTGCGACTTCCCAGCTGTAGACGATCCGCTCATTTCCGTCGCGCAAGACTATCAGGATCGCGGGGACATCACGCCGGGTGCCGCCAATGTTCGTAATCGTGCCGCTGGCTCCGAAGAATTCGGTGCCGTTCGGAAGCTGGCGGCGATCCTGCCGGTTGGGCGGGAAATCCAGGATCAGGTCTTGCTGGGCGGCGCCGAAAGTCGGGCGGGCAAGCGGCACCCAATCGGGCAGGCCATACCATGCCACAGCGCCGATGCCGCCGAGGGAGATCACCGCGAAAAGCAGGGCTGCGACAGTCCACATCCGCGCACGATTGCGACGCGGACGGAAGGGCGGCTCATGATCGAAGCTTGAGCGATCCTCCTCATACTCCTCAACCTCTGCCTCACGCTCATAGACCGGCGGCAGAGGTAAATCCTCTACCACGGGGGGCGGAGGAGGCGCGGGCGCAGGAACCTCGTCATAGGCAGCGCCGGCATATGCAGGCTGCACGACTGCTTCCTGCGCGGCAACGGGCGCGGGTTGGACCTGCGGCGGAGCGGGTGCAACCTCTGGCGGCACTGGTGCCGCGACAGGAGTTGAAACAGGAGCGGAGGCAACTCCGGTACGTTCCGCCAGCGCTTCCAGTTCGGCGCCTTGCTGGAACCAGCTGTGCTTGCACTTCGCGCATCGCACTGTTCGACCTTCAACGCCGATGGCGCTGTCAGGTACTACGTACCGTGTCGAACACGCAGGACAGGCGATAATCATGCGTTGAACGTTAAACATGAGCCGCCCATGTGCGGCAAGGCTGGGAACCAAAAAGGGGGGGAGTAACGCCCTTTTTTCCACATCGAATGACAGCTATAGCCTTGGAAGGGGCATTTCCCTTCGGGCAGTAACCAAAGTCATGAACACAGGCGGCGACGGGGAAATCGTCCATTTCGACAATGTGGGGCTTCGTTACGGCACCGATAGTGAGGTGCTAAGCGACGTTTCCTTTACACTTTTTCCGGGCCGCTTTTACTTTCTGACCGGCGCCAGCGGCGCGGGAAAGACATCGCTGCTACGGCTGCTTTACCTTGCCCAGCGTCCGTCACGCGGCATGATCCGCATGTTTGGCACCGATGCCATCACCGTTCCGCGTGAGCGCCTGCCGGGCCTGCGCCGGCGGCTTGGCGTCGTGTTCCAGGATTTTCGCCTGGTCCCCCACCTCTCCGCCTTTGACAATATCGCCCTCCCCCTTCGCATAGCAGGAGTGCCTGAAAGAGAGCTTGCAAAGCCGGTTGCCGACATGCTTGAGTGGGTCGGACTTGCCGAACGCATGCAGGCCAAACCCGCCACGCTTTCGGGCGGCGAGCAGCAGCGTGTAGCCATTGCCCGCGCGGTCATCGGACGGCCGGACATCCTTATCGCCGACGAGCCGACCGGCAACGTCGATCCCGACATGGCAGTAAAGTTGCTGCGCCTGTTTGAAGCGCTGAACCGGCTGGGCACTACCGTGGTCGTGGCGACCCACGACCTCCACCTCCTGCAAAAAGTGCCGGAATCGCTGATCATGCGGCTGGATCGCGGACGGCTTGCCGATCCGACGGGGGCCTTGCGCTACCCCCCGCGCCGCCCGGTTGCGGGGCGCCCGTCATGAAGTGGCACCACAGCCTGACCGATGCAGCCGCGAGGGGCTGGAGCGGTTTCGCCAACGCTGGCGACACGCCGCTCGTTTCGCAAAGCCGCCTTGCAGGCCCGATGCCGTGGGTCATCGCCATCATGGTCGCGCTGACCGTCATCGCGACGGCTGGCGGGCTTGCTTTGCGCAACGTAGCTCAGGTCAGCACGACTGAGCTTTCCGGCGGCATTACCGTGCAAATCGTGGAGGCACGGCCGGAAGAGCGCGCGCGGCAAGCCAGTGCCGCTCTTGCCCAGTTGCAGCGATCAGCGGGCATTGCCGCGCCGCGCCTTGTCCCTGCCGCAGAGATAGACGCGCTCGTCGAACCCTGGCTTGGCAAAGGCCTGACGGGTGAGGATGCCATACCTGTTCCCGCCCTGATCGACGCGCGCATGACTGGCAAGGTCAGCACAAGCCGCTTACAGCGTCTCCAGCAGAAACTGCGGGAAGTTGCCCCTGCCGCAAGAGTTGACGCGCAGGCCGGTTGGCTGGAGCCGGCCTACGATGCGATCCGGTCTCTGCAATGGCTGGCGCTGGCGCTTGTCGTGCTTCTGGCCTTTGCGATGGCAGCGGCGGTCCTGCTGGCGGCGCGCAATGCGCTGGGCGCCAACCGCAACACCATAGAGATCGTCCATTTCCTGGGCGGCACCGATGAGCAGATCGCAAATATCTTCCAGCGCTCTGTTGGCGCGGACGCCGTTGCTGGGGGCATCGCCGGCTTCGCTTTCGCGACGGGAGCAATCTGGCTTCTGGGCCAACGCTTTGCGGCATTGGGCGCCGGTATGGTGGAAGGTGGCGCGCTGGTATTGACCGACTGGCTTGTGCTCGTGATGGTCCCGTTGGCGGCCACGATACTTGCGATGGGGACAGCGCGACTTTCAGTGATGCAAGCTCTCAGAAAAATGCTGTAGAGCCCCGCCAATGCTCCGTCGCGTCGCATCCTTTGCCGTCTTGATCTGGCTGTTCGGCTTTGCCTGGTTCGCCATCGCCCTTCCACAGCCCGTCGACGGCGGAAAGACCGATGGCGTCATCGTCGTGACTGGCGGCGGCGGCCGCATCAATCGCGGGATAGAAGTTCTTCAGAAAGGCTGGTCGGGCAAAATGCTGGTGGCTGGCGTCGATCGCGAAGTGCGCCCGCGCGAGTTTCAGGCGGAGTACAAAGTTCCTCCAGCCCTGATGGCGTGCTGCATCACGCTGGGGTTTGAATCGGTCGACACCCGGTCCAACGCAAAGGAAGCGGCCGGGTGGATCGCCACCAACAAGGTCAAGTCGGTCCGGCTCGTCACTACCGACTGGCACATGCGCCGCACTGCTTTCGAACTGGGCCGCATGATGCCGGACAATGTCACGATTATCGAGGACGCCGTTCCTTCGAAGCCGTCGTTCAAGACGCTGTTTCTTGAATACCACAAACTGTTGGCACGGCTGGTCTACAGCCTGTGGGGAGGTTGATGACGGTGCGGGTTTTTGACGTGCCGCGGACCCTGCTGTTCCTGGTGATTTTCTACCTCGGATCGATTTTACTGGTCTTGGGCGCTCTGCTGGCGCTGCCTGTCGGGGGGCGGCCGTTCAGGGCAATGGTCCATGGATGGTCCGGCTATCATAGGATCTGCGCGCGCTATATCCTTGGCATTCGCGTCAAGATCGAAGGCTCTGTGCCCAGCGGATCGGTGCTGATCGCCCTGAAGCATGAAAGCTTTTACGAGGCCATCGACCTGCCCACGCTGCTGCCCCATCCCGTCGTATTTGCCAAGGCACAGCTTATACGCCTTCCCCTGTGGGGCAGGGCCGCCGCCAGCTATGGTGTCGTTCCTGTGGAGCGTGACCAGGGCGCGAAGGCTCTGCGAGCAATGGTAACAAGCGCGCGGGCTTGGTCAGTCAACGGGCGGCCACTGGCGATTTTTCCCGAAGGAACGCGCGTGCCCCACGGCACGAGGCCGCCCCTGCAAGCGGGCTTTGCCGGGCTGTACAAGCTGATGGGGCTGCCCGTGATAGCTGTCGCAGTAAACAGCGGGCCGCTTTACCACAGGTTCTGGAAGCGGCCGGGCACGATCACAGTGCGTTTTTCCGACCCCATTCCCGCTGGTCTCCCGCGTGACGAGATCGAGGCAAAGGTGCACGTAGCGATCAACGCGCTGAATGCCGACGCTCCCCTGCCCTAACCCTCTTCGTGATCCGCGCGGCCAAAGTCCGGGCGGGCGTCGTCCTGCCCTTCGGCGATGATTGAGCGGCGGATGGCGCGGGTGCGGGTGAACTGGTCGAACAGCGCATCGCCGTCGCCAACCCGGATAGCACGCTGCAGCGCGGTCAGGTCTTCAGTAAAGCGCTGCAGCATTTCCAGCACTGCGTCCTTGTTGGTCAGGAACACGTCGCGCCACATCGTCGGGTCAGATGCCGCGATGCGCGTAAAGTCGCGGAAGCCGCCAGCGGAATATTTGATGACCTCGCTGCGCGTCACTTCCTCAAGATCGGAAGCCGTGCCGACGATTGTATAGGCGATCAAGTGTGGCAGGTGGCTGGTGACGGCCAACACAAGGTCATGGTGCTGGGCGTCCATCAGCTCGACATTTGCGCCCATTCCTTCCCAGAATTCGGTGAGGCTGGCAAGCAATGCGGGGTCCACACCGGCAGGCGGAGTCATGATGCACCAGCGGTTGCGGAACAGGTGTGAAAAGCCCGCATCCGGTCCCGAATTCTCCGTACCCGCGACCGGATGCGCCGGAATGATGACGTGGTTCGGCAGGGCATCGGCCAGCGCCTTTGC
This sequence comes from Novosphingobium sp., assembly GCA_040509895.1. Lineage (GTDB taxonomy): Bacteria > Pseudomonadota > Alphaproteobacteria > Sphingomonadales > Sphingomonadaceae > Novosphingobium. The sequence continues at coordinate 5,783 of JBEVKC010000019.1, forward strand.
CACTGACTGCTTGCACGAGCCAACATCGCTAGCCAGCGCGCCTTGCGGCAATGCATCCGCAATCTGCGCCGCAGCGTCGCCCATGGCGGCAGGCGGCACGCAGAAGATCACCAGTTCCGCCTCGCGCACGGCGTCAGCCGCCGTCTCACACACGTGATCGACCAGAGCGCGCTCGCCCGCGCGTTTGCGGGTCGCGGGGTTCAGGTCATAGCCGGTGGTGCTGACACCCGGCAGGTGTTCGCGCACGGCAAGCCCGATGGAGCCGCCCAGCAGGCCAAGGCCGATAATGGCAACGCGCTTAAAGCTCATCGCGCAGCCTCGCACATTTCGCGAATGCCCGCAGCGATGGCATCCATCTGCTCGGCGGTGCCGATGGTGATGCGCAAGCCATGCGGCAGCCCCTGCCCCGGCAGCCAGCGGGTGATGTAGCCGCGCTCCGCAAGGCCGTTGTAGGCTGCTTCGCCCGTCAGCTTGCCCTCGAACAGCACCAGCACAAAGTTTGCCTCGCTAGGAAGCGGGCGGATGCCGTGATTGCCCAGTTGCTCAAGCGCGGCGACAAAGCGCGCGCGTTCGGCGCTGTTATGGCGGCGCGAATGTTCAACGAATGCCTGATCCTCCACCGCTGCAAGTGCGACGACCTGGGCGGCATTGTTCACATTGAACGGCCCACGAAGGCGGTTCAGCACCTCGATCAGTTCCGGCGCGCCCGTCCCCCAGCCAACGCGCTCGCCCGCGAGGCCATAGGCCTTTGAGAATGTCCGCGTGACCAGCACGTTGCCGTGGCGTTCGGCCAGTTCGAGGCTGCCGTCATCATCCTTCGGATCGACATATTCAGCATAGGCCTGATCGAGCACCAGTAGCACGTCTGAAGGAAGCCCGGCGTGAAGCCGCGCCAGTTCGCTACCGGAGAGGAATGCACCCGTCGGATTGTTGGGATTGGCGACGAAAACCACGCGCGTGTTCGCGTTCACCATCGCCAGCAAGGCATCGACGTCCGTACCGTAATCGCTGTCGGGCGCTTCCACGGGGCTCGCTCCACAACGACGCGCGGCGATCTCGTAAAGCGAGAAGCCATAGCGGACGTACAGCACTTCATCTCCCGGCCCAGCGAAGGCACTGGCGGCGATGGTCAGCAATTCGCCCGATCCGGTGCCGCACAAGATGCGCGCCGGGTCTATTCCGTGCAGCTTTCCCAGCGCATTGCGCAACGCGGTGCTGTCAGGATCGGGATAGAGCGATGGGATCACCGCCTGCTCACGCGCAGCCACGGCCTTGGGGCT
>JBEVKC010000020.1:0-17363 GCA_040509895.1 Novosphingobium sp.
GGCGATCTGGTCCTTGATGACCTTCGAAATTTCTGCGGCGCGGATTTCCATTTTCAGCCTTTCATCGCTTGCGCGAGGGAGTTGAGACGGGTGCGGATCGAACCGTCGATCTGACGGCTGCCGATCCTGACGATGAGACCGCCGAGCACTTCGGGATCAACATTCGCCTTGAGCTTGATTTCCTTGCCTTCGCGCGCCTTAAGTTTGGCGGCGAGTTCGGCAAGTTGAGCATCGGTGAGCGGGTGAGCGCTCGTCACTTCAGCGCTGACTTCACCGCGCTGCGAGGCGGCAATCGCGGAGAAAGCGCGAATGATATTGGCCAGGGCGCCAAGGCGGCGGTTGGCGGCAAGCACCCCGACGAAATTCTTGGTGAGGTCCGACAGTTTCAACAGATCGGCAACGGCATCCATCGCCTTGCCGGCAGTTTCACGGCCAATCTGCGGATTGCGAATCAAATCCGCCAAGTCACCCGACTGCTTGAGCGCATTGCCCAGCTTGTCGAGATCGGATTCAACGGCCGTTACCAGCCCCTGTTCGCTGGCAAGGTCAAACAATGCAGAGGCATATCGCCCTGGCAAGCTGGCCGTAATGCCGCCGGAATTCTCCACGCGCTTCGGTTCCCTCGTTTCTGGTGTCTTGGCCGGATGGACCGGGGCTCTGACGCGACGCAAATAAATGCGCTGCAGCCCGCAGACGGGGGCGCGCATAGCGACGATTGTCCTACTATGCAAGACGGGGAAGGGGATTGGTTTTCCCCATCGCACCTGCGGCGAACGGATTAGAAGTGAGGCTGACCGGGCGTTTCGCCGTTTTGCCTCAGCCGCCGTCCTGCTGGCGGCAATCATAGACAAGCCTCTCATTCGGAGTGGTCGGCAGGAGCGCCTTCAGAGATGCCTGCTGCTCTCCCAACCGGCGGGCTGCTTCTTCTCCTGCGCCGCACATGGGGGATTCGAACTTGGCCCGCTCCTCGCGCAGCTTGGTCATGGTGTCGAGGTCGAGCAGGAACCGCTCGGTGGTATAGGTCGCAGTCACGGGATCGAAGCGCGCTATAGTTACCGTGTCATCATCGTCGGGCACCAGGATGCGCGACCAGCCATCGACGCCCAGGCCATATTGGCTGCGGCCATTCACACAGCCATCGTCCTGCCACGTGAGCGGGACGTCCGCCATGTCTGAAACAGTCACCCGACTGCGTTCAGGGGCGAGCACGCAGACGAGTTGCCCATCGGTTGATGCAGGGGACGGCGTTGCTGGCGATTTTGGTCCAGAGCTCGTCACAAGCGCATTGGCGCGTTCGTCGATGTCGTTGAAAGATGGGCGCGCGATCCAGGCGATAAGAGCAACCGCCCCAAGTGCCACTGCCACTCCGGCGGCCATCTTCATTTCGCGCTCGTTGTCCTCCCGCCGCTTGAGCCAGGCGACCCCACCAGCGAAAAGGGCCAGCATGACTGCAAGTCCGGCGAGTGCCATGCCGTTTTCGCGTTCCGACATCACAGAGAACTGCGCCTTTCGCTCAGCACTGCGCATTGCAGTGTCGCGCTTCTCTGCGAGAGATCGAGCTTCCTCTGCGCTGATGGCCTTTTGACCGGCCAACCGCTCTGATTCGGCGCGGTCGAGATCTGCGATGCTGCGGCAAGGCACCCCGGACATCCGTGGCTGGACGTTTGCGGCAGTAAGGAAGCGCATGATCTCACGCGTGGAGACGGCAAAGTAGAATTCCGAATCGCCGTCTTGAGCCATTGTGCCAAAGCTGTTGACGCCGATTACGCGGCCACATGAATCGAGCAATGGCCCCCCGCTATTGCCGGCGCCGATAGGGGCGGTGTGCAGGATAGTGTCGAATGCCTTGGAAGAGCGACCTGCGGACACATTACCGCGCGTTTTGACCGGGGTGGTCGGGGACATCATCTCGGCGAGGTTGAGGCCCTGCGCCATGTCTACATTGCCCGGGTAGCCAATTGCAAAGATGTCGGCGCCATCGGCAACTGACCCGGTGTAAATTGTTGCGGGCGGCAGGGATGCGCCGCGTTCGACCAGCTTGAGCAGGGCAAGGTCATTGCGGGGGGAAAAAGCTACAACCTCTGCAAACCAACCTGTGCGTCCTTGGGATGGGACTACCCCGATGCGAATCTCGTCCATTTCCTGTGCCGGTTCGACGACATGGGCGTTGGTGATGATGAGATTGGGCGTCACCGCAATTCCCGAACCGTGGCCGACCAGTTCGGTGGACCTGCCATCATCGGACACCAGCACTACTCTAACCACGCTGCGAGATGCAGCCGCGATGTCGGCGGGGTCGGCGCTCAGAGGCGCGGTGAAAAGAGCCGCAAAGGCGACAGCGATCAGGGTGAAGATGCGAACCACGGGCGCTCTTCTAGGCGCGGCATTGCTTTGACCGCAAGCGGCGGGAAGCGTGACGCGCACCGACATGGCAGGACTTGCGCCAAGAAGGAGACATGCCATGAATGTCCACATGCCCATCGAAGCCCCCCTGGATGACGAGGCGTGCTGGCAAATAGCCCTCGCCAAGGACCGTCGGTTCGACGGGGCCTTTGTTACTGGCGTTCATTCGACGGGAATATATTGCCGCCCATCTTGCCCGGCGCGGCCTCCGAAGCGGGAAAACGTTTCGTTCTACGTTACGCCTTCCGATGCGGAGGCCGCGGGATTGCGGGCCTGCCTGCGGTGTCGGCCGGAAGCGGTGTCACGGGACGAGGCTGCGGTGATGGAAGCCATTGCCCTGCTGCGAGATGCCGAATCCCCTGTGCCGCTGGACCAGCTCGCAGCAGCTACCGGCTATTCACCCACACATTTCCAACGGGTGTTTAAGCGTGCCGTTGGCCTGTCTCCCGCCGCATTTCACCGCGCTCTGCGAATGGAGAGGGCCACGGATGCGCTATCTTCAGGTGGCCGAGTGACCGATGCAGTTTACGCGGCTGGTTTTGGCGCTCCCTCTCGATTCTATGAGGCAAGCGGAGAGCGGCTAGGCATGGCGCCTTCTGCCTGGGCGAATGGTGGGCGAGGTGTGACGATCCACTGGGCGGTGGTTTTGACCAGCCTGGGACCGATGCTTGTCGCGGCAACGGAGAAAGGTGTGTGCCGCCTTTCCTTCAACGAGAGCGGAGAGGAATTGCGAGAGCGATTCCCGAATGCAGAGCTGGTGGAAGGCGGCGCTGAATTTGCAGCCTTGCTGGAAACCGTTATCGCTGCGGTGGAGCAGCCGGGCAAGTCGGCCAATATCCCGCTCGACGTGAAGGGCACCGCGTTTCAGGAAGCTGTTTGGCAGGAACTCCGGCGCATTCCTCCCGGTGAGACGCGCACCTATGCCGAGATAGCCGCCGCCGTGGGCAAGCCCGGTGCGGTGCGGGCAGCGGGCTCTGCCAATGGAGCGAACAACGTCGCGGTGTTGATCCCATGTCACCGGGTGATCCGGACGGACGGAAGCCTTGGCGGCTATGCTTATGGGCTGAAAATCAAGCAGGAACTGCTGGAACGGGAAGGCACCCTGCGCTCATCCAAGCTTCTGTAGACTAGACGAAGCTGTAGGGATCTATATCAACATTGACCCGGACGCTGTTCGGAAAATTGAACCCGCCCAGCCACTCGCGGATGACCGCCTGCAATTCCGCCGAACGACGTGCATTGATCAGCAGGCGGTAACGGTAGCGTCCTCTCAACAGAGACAAGGGTGCGGGAGCCGGCCCAAGAATCGCCACGTCCGGGTGGTTGGGCCGTGCCCCGCCAATGGCGCGCGATGCATCGCGTGCCTCGGCCTCATCCTCTGACGATACGATGATCGCTGCCCATCGACCAAAGGGGGGGGCGCCAGCCTCTCGCCGGGCCTCAGTCTCTGCCGAGTAAAACGCATCGCGATCCCCTGCTGCGAGCGCAGCAATTACCGATGCTTCGGGGTGCCGCGTCTGGATCAGAACTTCGCCCGGTTTCTCTCCGCGCCCGGCTCGACCGGCCACCTGTGCGACTTGCTGGTAGGTTCGTTCGCCCGCGCGCAGGTCACCGCCCTCAAGGCCAAGGTCAGCGTCAACTACGCCCACCAGCGTCAATTCGGGGAAATGATACCCCTTAGTCACAAGCTGCGTGCCGACGATCACATCGATCAACCTCTCCTCGGCAGCTGCGACAAAATCCGCCACCTTCTCGGGTGAGTTGAGCGTGTCGGACGTTACCACCGCAACCCGCGCCGATGGCAGCAGTTCGCCCACTTCATCCGCAATGCGCTCAACACCGGGACCGCAGGCGACCAGACAATCCGGTGTGCCGCATTCAGGGCACGTCTCCGGGACCGCCACCTCATGCCCGCAGTGATGACAAGCCAAGCGCCGTGAAAGGCGATGCTCGACCAGCCATGCTGTGCAGTTTGGACATTGGAAACGATAACCGCAGTGGCGGCACAGTGTGAGGGGCGCATAGCCGCGCCGGTTGAGGAACAGCAGCGATTGTTCGCCACGCTCCAGCCTTTCCCGCATTTCCTTCACCAGCCGGGGCGCGAGCCAGCGCCCGCGTTCTGGCGCTTCGCTGCGCAGATCGACGATGGAGATTTCCGGTAGCTTGGCTCCGCCGAAGCGGTCAGGCAGTTCGATGCGGCGATAGACTCCCGCGTCAGCCAGTTGCATTGATTCGAGCGCAGGCGTCGCACTGGCGAGTATCACCGGGACTTTCTCAAAGCGGGCGCGGATGACCGCCACGTCGCGAGCATTATACCGCACGCCGTCATCCTGCTTGAACGACACCTCGTGCGCCTCATCCACCACGATCAGGCCAAGGTTTCGATAAGGTAGGAACAGTGCCGAGCGCGCACCAACAACGACCTGCGCCTCGCCCGAGACAATGGCGCGCCATGCCCGGCGGCGTTCACTAGCCTTCAACGACGAGTGCCAAAGGATGGGCGGCACTCCGAAGCGATGTTCAAAGCGGCGCAGGAAGTTTTCGGTAAGGGCGATCTCGGGCAGGAGGACCAGCACCTGCCGCCCTTCGCCAAGCGCCTCGGCAACGCCCTCGAAATAGCATTCTGTCTTGCCCGAGCCTGTCACACCATCCAGCAAGAACGGCTGAAAACCCCTTTCTCGGACTGCGCTCACAAAGGCATCTGCCGCGGCCTGCTGTCCCTCGTTGAGGTCCGGCGCTGCGAAGTCCGGCCGGGCGCGAGGATAGGGGCGATCGAGATCGACGGTGACAGGTTCCAGCAATCCAGCACCAACCATGCCGCGCAGCACGCCTTCGGAAACGCTGGCAATCTCCGCCAATTCGCGGATCGTGGCTTGCTCTCCATGAAGCGCATCCAGTGCCGCCGCTCGTTGAGGGGTCAGGCGCGCGGGCTCTGCACCGGTGAGGCGGTATTCAGTCGTCGTCCCGCCACCTCGCAGCGCTGCCATGCTGCCCAAAGCCATGCGCGCAACAGAGGCTGGATGCGCGACATAATAGTCCGCCGTCCATTCGATCAGGCGCCGCAGCGCTGCAGGAAGTGGCCGAGCAGGCAGAACCTCCAGCAGCGCACGTAGCTTGCTTTCCGGCACCTCACCGGCAGGCAGCCGATCGGCCTCCCATACGATCCCGAGAATCTGGCGCGGCCCCAGCGGGGCTATGACTATAGAGCCCGGCTCCACCGCCATGCCGTCTGGCACCCGATAGTCGAGTGCGCCCAGGGCGGCGTTGAAGACAAGAAGGCGGACCCGATTCATTGCCCCGCATATAGGCAGGTGCGGCGGCTTCATCCAACATAGGGGCACTTGTGGTTGCCTGATGCTCCACAGCGGATATAGCGGGTCCGACTCAAACCTCCCCCGCAGGAGCCTTCCCGTGAAATTCTTCGTCGACACCGCCGACACCGCCGAAATCGCAGACCTGGCCGCTACTGGCCTGCTGGATGGCGTCACCACCAACCCGTCGCTGATCGCCAAGTCTGGCCGTGACTTCATGGAAGTCACCAAGGAAATTTGCGGCCTCACCACTGGACCCGTCAGCGCTGAAGTTGTAGCACTCGACCACGAAGGCATGATGCGTGAGGCAGAGATTCTGCGGAAGATCGCCGATAACGTCTGCATCAAGGTTCCGCTGACCGTCGATGGTCTCAAGACCTGCAAGAAGCTGACCAGCGACGGCACTATGGTGAACGTCACGCTTTGCTTCTCGGCCAATCAGGCGTTGCTGGCTGCCAAGGCCGGCGCCACTTTCGTATCGCCGTTCGTCGGTCGCCATGACGATAACGGCTTCGATGGCATGCTGCTCATCGAAGACATTCGTCTGATCTATGACAACTATGCTTTCGAGACCCAGATCCTCGTCGCCAGCGTTCGTCACCCGATTCACCTGCTGCAGAGCGCGAAGATCGGCGCCGACGTCGCCACCATGCCACCCAGCGTCATTCGCTCGCTGTTCAAGCATGTGCTGACGGACAAGGGCATTGAAGGCTTCCTGGCTGACTGGGCTAAGACCGGCCAGTCCATCTGACCTGACTTGAGGGCGCATGGCTGACGACACTCCCATCGACCGCTTCAAGACCGTGCTCGCGGGGGCATCCCGCGCGCTGGCCCATGATGCGGAGGTGGAGGTCAACTGGACGGCTGATGCGCCCAGTGCCTCTGGCAACAATTTCCGCGTGCCCATGCCGGGCCGGAGCCTGCCCAAGGCTCAGGCCATGGAGGCACGCGGCTTTGCCGACAGCTTCGCGCTTAAGTTGCGCCACCACAATGAGGCACTTCACACCCGGTATGCCCCCACTGAACCCGTCGCTCGTGCCTGTTACGACGCGGTGGAACTGGTGCGGTACGAGGCGCTGGGTTCAAAGAATTACGCCGGTATTCGCGAAAATCTCGATGCAGCCCTGATGGTGCGGATTGGGGCGGACCCGATCACTCGCGCCGCCAACGCAGACGAAGTTCCGGTGCAGGCAGCGCTGGCTCTCCTGCTGCGGGAACACCTGACCGGACAGCCAATTCCCGAGGCAGCGCGGCCCGGAGTGGAGATGCTGCGGAGCTGGATCGAGGAAAGGGCTGGCGCGGATTTCGACGCGCTTGCCCTGTCGATCGACGACCAGAAGAATTTCCAGTCGCGCGCGCTCGACATGCTCCAGCACCTTGAACTGACGCGTGCCGAGCAGATCGAGCAGCCTCCTGAAGACAGCGACGAGCTCGACGGTGACGAAGAGACCGAGGAGGACGAAAAGGGCGATTCCTCAGGCGAAGAACAACAGCCGAGCGAAATGGCGGCTGAGCCTTCCGAAGGGGACGAAAACGCTGAGGGCGAAGCCGAAGGCGAGACTGCTGAGGACATGCAGGAGGCCGACTCTGGCGAAGAGGGGGAGGAGGGCATGCTGCCCGTCCGCCCGAACCGCCCATGGACAGACCTGCCTTCCAGCTTCGACTACAAGGTCTTCACTACAGCCTTCGACGAAGTCGTTGCCGCGAATGAGCTATGCGATGAGGACGAACTGACCCGCCTGCGCGCCTATCTCGATGCGCAGCTCAAGGGGCTACAGGGCATCGTCACCCGGCTCGCCAACCGGCTGCAGCGCCGCCTGATGGCGCAGCAGAACCGCAGTTGGGACTTCGACCAGGAGGAAGGCCTGCTCGACGCCGCCCGGCTGGCGCGTGTCGTCATCTCGCCAGGCCATTCGCTCAGCTACAAGATCGAGCGTGACGTTGAGTTCAAGGACACGGTCGTCACGCTGTTGATCGACAATTCCGGCTCAATGCGTGGGCGGCCGATTTCCATCGCGGCGATCAGCGCAGATGTGTTGGCCCGCACCTTGGAGCGCTGCGGCGTCAAAACCGAGATCCTGGGCTTTACAACCCGTGCCTGGAAGGGCGGGCAGGGCCGTGAGGCTTGGCTTGCGAACGGAAAGCCGGCGCACCCCGGTCGGCTCAATGACCTTCGTCATATCATCTACAAGAAAGCTGAGGAGCCTTGGCGTCATGCCCGGCGCAACCTCGGCCTGATGATGCGCGAGGGACTGCTGAAAGAGAACATCGACGGCGAAGCACTGCTGTGGGCCCATGCCCGACTGCTTGCCCGACCTGAAGACCGTCGTATCCTGATGGTAATTTCGGACGGCGCACCAGTCGACGACTCGACCTTGAGCGTGAACTCGGCGGGCTATCTCGAAGCGCACCTGCGCAAGGTAATCGACTGGATCGAACGCCAGTCGCCGGTCCAGCTCGTTGCCATCGGCATAGGCCACGACGTCACCCGCTATTACCGCCGCGCCGTGACGATCATGGATGTCGAGCAACTGGGCGGTACGATGATCGAACAACTCGCAGGCCTGTTCGAAGACGACTGATTTCCCCTTGCGCTGTTGGCACCTTCCCGACAGTATTTGTTGCAGGGGAGGGGTCGCGAACTCCATGAAATTGCTGTCTTATGCTGCAGCGCACCTTGCGCTGGCCGGTCTGTCTGCGTCTGCAGTCGCCGCGGAGGTGCCTTCTACCGATGCAAATGCCGTCTGCGGAGGAGCGTTTTCCTGCCAATGCACCTGACTTGGCGTGTGATTGTTTGATCGGGCCGGCGCTCACGCCTGTTTCGATCCAGATTCTGGCCGCGCTCGGCAGCAAGGTCAGCAAGTCCGGAGATACGTTCCCGATAAGGCTTGCCGCACCAGTCATCGTCGATGGAACGGTCGCAATCCCAGCTGGCGCTGAAGGCATGGGCGAAGTGGTGCATGCCAAAAAGGGTGGGGGAATAGGTGCTGCGGGCGAACTGGTTCTGGCCGCGCGCATCTGAATTTCCAGGGCAAGCAGGTGAAGCTGCGGAGCGTGAAACTAGCCACCGTGGGCAAGAGCAACATCGACTCGGTGAACACAATGCTGATCGCAAGTTCGGCAACATTCGTGCCCATCGCCCTCCTGGGCTTTGTGATTACGGGTGGTCAGGCGGTGGTGCCATTGGGCGCCACGGCGGATGCGAAAACGGCTGAGGCAATTGTTCTGGAATCGCAGCCCCCTGCGCAACATGCAGCGGGATCCGCCTCAGTATCAAAACCACTTCAACAAGGGGAGCATGTCAATGAAATTCAATAGATCTCTGGCGGCCGTTGCAACCGCTTTGGCAATGGTATCGGCGGCACCTGCGTTTGCGGCCGACAAGGCCTCCACGGCTATAGCGATTCCGGCCCCGCCAGCAGGCAAAGGCCAGATCGTGTTCTTCCGCTCCGGAACTTTCGTGGGGGCTGCAATGGGGTGCGCGGTCCACGAAAACGGGCAAAGAGTAAGCTCGCTGGGCGCCGGAAAGTACTTCATTATGGTGGCGGACCCAGGCAAGCATGAGTTCACCGTCAAGAGTGAAGCTAAGGACGTGCTGGCGCTCGAAGTTGAACCCGACGAAACACAGTTCGCTGCGTGTAAGATCAAGATGGGCATCATGGTGGGCCGTCCGGACATTCGACCGGCAACCGAGGCTTAATTCCGGGCACTTGGTGACCCCGACATGGTCGATGCCGAGGACATGGACCCAGCACCGGGTGCACTTCGCCCAGAGCAGGTAGCCGCCGCACTAGCGACGCCGCCTGCAGTTGCGGCGCAGCCGGCAAATACCGAAGCGCCGGCTGCTCCCGCTCAAATAGTCGCAGCAGTTGAAGGGATGCCTGTGGCCGACGCGCCCACCGCTCAGTAGGCCTGCCGGGGAGAATGGACTTTCCCCTTGGTTCTCCCCGCGCTAGGCGGCGGATATGTCGCTCTCCGTTTCCGAAGCAGTTTCAAGCCGCCGCTCCATCCGCGCCTTCCTTGACAGGGCGGTCGCGCCTGAGGTCATCGAACGCGTGCTGGACATGGCTCGTCGTGCACCTTCTGGCGGCAACGTCCAGCCATGGAATGCGGTGGTGCTGGCCGGAGAGCCGCTGGCGCGGTTGAAGGCTGCGGTGGCAGAGGCCCTCTCCCTTGGCAAAGCCGGACGATCAATGGAATACGCCATCTATCCCACCGGCCTCGACGGGCGGTACGAGGACTATCGCTTCGATGTCGGCGAGAGAATGTACCAGGCGCTCGGCATTGGCCGGGATGACAAGGCTGGACGCCTCAGCCAATTCGCGGCCAATTTCCGGGCGTTCGATGCGCCAGTGCTGATGCTGGTACACACTCCGCGCTACATGGGCCCGCCACAGTGGTCGGACCTTGGTATGTGGCTGCAGACCGTGATGCTTCTCCTGCGTGAGGAGGGGCTCGATTCCTGTCCGCAGGAGGCGTGGGCAATGTATGGCGCGCAGGTGCATGAGCACGCTCGCATCCCGGAAGACCACATATTTTTCTGCGGCATGGCCATCGGCTTTCGTGATCCGGATGCGCCAGTGAACCAATTCGAGGTAGCGCGCGCGCCGCTGTCGGAAATGGTGCGGTTCGAAGGCTTTTAGGCCGGGTGCCTTCGCCGATTCTCTGGATACCTGTCACGGTGGCCGCAGCTTGTGCGCAGGTCTTGCGCAATGGGGCGCAGGCCAATCTAACGCTCAAGATCGGCACATTGGGCGCGACCCAGGTGCGCTTCATCTTTGGTCTGCCCTTTGCTTTGCTGTTCCTGGCGCTGGCATTGTGGCTAGGCGAGGCACCCGTTCCTCCGGTGACGACGGTATCTTTCGGGTGGTGCCTGCTTGGCGCGCTTTGTCAGATAGCAGCTACCGCGCTGATGCTAATGGTGATGAAGGTCCGCTCGTTTGGCGTGGCCTATGCTTATATCAAGACCGAGCCTGTGATCGTCGCGCTGCTGGGTGTGCTGCTGCTCGGTGACTTGCTTTCGCCGATGGCGTGGCTTGCCATCGGGCTAGTTACTGCAGGCGTCGTCCTTGCCTCAACCCGCCCAAGCGAAGCGCCACTGTTGTTGAAGGAAGGTCGGCTGATACTGGCTGGGATAGGCGGCGGCGGATTGTTCGGACTTTCCGCTATCGCCTTTCGAGGCGCAATAGAGGCTGTGCCTGAGGGCAGCTTTGTCGTCCGGAGCCTGACTATGCTTGTGCTTTCACTGGCATTGCAGAGCTATGTTCTGGGCATGTGGTTGGCGCTGCGTGACCGAGAGGCATTCATGGGTTCCCTGCGCGAATGGCGTGTCAGTATGGGGGCAGGCTTTTTGGGCGCCGCGGCATCGTCGGGCTGGTTCATCGCCTTCTCGTTGACCGCTGCTGCCAATGTGAGGACGTTGGCGCTCATCGAAATGCCCGTCGCAGCGTTGTTCTCGCGGCGCTTCTCAGGCAAGGCAATGGCTGTGCACGAATGGCTTGGAATGGGCGTTGTCGTGACCGGCCTCGTACTGCTGTTGGCCGCCCACGCTTGACCTTTATTGCGCCCCGCGTAAGGCCCGCGCCATGACCGAAGCCGCACCGCTCAAGCTGTTCAATAGCCTTTCCCGCCAGATCGAGACTTTCGATCCTGTCCATCCGGGCGAAGCGCGGGTCTATAGCTGTGGGCCGACGGTCTACAACTATCCGCACATCGGCAACATGCGGGCCTATGTCTTTGCCGACGTGCTGGGGCGGACGCTGAGCTACAAGGGCTACAAGCTCACCCACGTCATCAACATCACCGATGTCGGACACCTCACTGACGACGCCGATGCGGGCGAAGACAAGCTGGAGAAGGCGGCCGCTGCGCAGAAACAGTCGATCTGGGACATAGCCGAGCACTACAAGCAGGCGTACTGGGCCGATGTGCGGGCGCTGAACATCCGCCAGCCGGCGAGCTGGACTGTGGCCACTGACTACGTCCCGCAGATGGTCGAGTTCGCCAAGACCATCGCGGACAAGCACTGCTACCTTCTGGATTCCGGCCTCTATTTCGATGTGACGACGGTGGCCGACTACGGCCGCCTTGCTCGCACTGCCACCGATGAAGGCGAAAGCCGCATCGATCCAGTTGACGGCAAGCGCCATCCCGCCGACTTCGCAATCTGGCGCAAGACGCCCGAGGGCGAGACGCGGCAGATGGAATGGGATTCGCCCTGGGGCAGGGGCGCTCCCGGTTGGCACCTCGAATGCTCCGTTATGTCGGGCGAGGTGCTTGGCTTCCCATTCGACATTCACACGGGCGGCATCGATCACCGTGAAATTCACCACCCGAACGAGATCGCTCAGAACCAGGCATTTTGCTGCACCAACGGGTTGGACGTCGCAGCCAATTCGGGCGCAAGGATGTGGATGCACAATAACTTCCTTGTCGAACGTTCTGGAAAGATGTCGAAAAGCTCGGGAGAATTCCTTCGCCTGCAATTGTTGATCGACAAGGGTTTTCACCCGCTCGCCTATCGCCTGATGTGCCTGCAGGCACATTATCGCAGCGAGCTTGAGTTCAGTTGGGAAGGGCTGGGCGCCGCGCTGGTTCGCCTGAAGCGTTTGGTCATATCGGTGGAGCAGGTTCGCAAGCAAGCCGAGCCTGGTGCAGCTTTCGGGGAGAAGTTCGAACCGTTTCTCACCCGCTTTGACGCAGCAATCTCTGACGATCTCAATACTCCTGTCGCGCTGACGATTCTGGACGAAGTGCTGGCTCTCAAGAAGGTCGATCCGGCCGAGAAGCTGGCCGCTGTTACCGCTATGGATACGGTATTGGGCCTGAACCTTCTCGGTATCGACCGTGCCGAACTTCGTCTCCGTCCCAAGGCGGCGGTCATCTCTGAGCATGAGATCGAATCTGCGCTTGCCCGCCGCAAGGAAGCCCGCGCTGCGAAGGACTTTGCCACCTCTGATGCGCTACGCGATGAGCTTGCGGCCAAGGGTGTGGAGGTGATGGACGGCGACCAGCTTGGCTGGGAGTGGAAACTGGGCGACTGATCGGGCAGTCTTGCCGAACGGGAGTGCCATATGACTGTCACCGTCCTTAATGCTTTCATCCGTCCGATGCTCGACGGCAAACTGCCTGACTGGGTAGAGCCGCGCTGGTTCACCAATGCGGACGAGCTCTTTGCTCTTGCGCCACAAGCTGAGATTGGCTGGTTTGACAGCTTCGAACTGAAGTCCACCTATGAGGCGGCTAGACGGGCGAATAACCTGAAGTGGCTTAATACGCTGGCGGCAGGAGTTGATCCATTCCCGCTCGACATGCTGCGCGAGAATGGCGTGATCTTCACCAATGGTGCGGGACTGAACGCCATCACCATCGCGGAATATGCGGTGATGGGGATGCTCACAATTGCCAAGGGCTGGCGCGAAGTGGTTCGCGCCCAAGAGCGTCGTGAATGGCTAACCGACGCACCGGGTAAGGTGGAGCTGTTCGGCAGCAAGGCGCTGATTATCGGGGCTGGCGGCATCGGTGGCAGGATTGGCGATCTACTCCGGCCTTGGGGTGTTGATGTCACAACTGTCCGACGCACTCCTGCTCCGGGAGTACTTGGTCCGAACGAATGGCGTGAGAGGCTTGGTGACTTCGACTGGGTTATCATCGCCGTCCCATCTACCGGCGATACCGAAAAGATGATTGGCGAGGCCGAATTGGCCACAATGAAACCCTCTGCATCCATACTGAACTTCGCTCGAGGGGCCGTGATAGATCAGCCTGCGCTAGTAGACGCCTTAAGCCGGAAACGCATCGCCGGAGCGTTCCTTGATGTTACCGACCCCGAGCCGTTGCCTCCTGAAAATGCCCTTTGGTCCCTCGATAACTGCCACATATCCATGCATCTCTCGGGGCGTTCACAAACCACACTATTCCTCCGCAGTGCCGAGCGCTTCCTCGCCAATCTTGGCCGCTGGGAGCGGGGGGAGCCGCTCGAATCGGTCGTCAATCTGACCAAAGGCTACTGAAGAGTTCCGCTATAATATCAGCGGTGACACTACTGCTGCCATTTGATAGGGCCGCTGGGAGCGAAGGGGTATCTGCCCATTAGAACTTCGTCACCGGTCTGCTGATCGGCGTGTTTTCAGGGGAGTTACGAATATGGCCGAAGGTGATGCTCAGAAGGCATCCGACCTGTTCATCGAATGCCTTGAACAGGAGGGTGTCGAATACATCTTCGGCGTTCCGGGCGAAGAGAACCTCGATTTTCTCGATTCGCTCTCACGGTCAAAGCAGATCAAGCTGGTTTTGACGCGGCACGAACAGGCCGCGGGTTTCATGGCGGCCACATATGGCCGACACACCGGCAAGACCGGCGTGTGCCTCGCCACGCTTGGGCCTGGGGCCACCAATTTCGTCACTGCCGCCGCTTATGCCACGCTCGGCGGCATGCCGATGCTGATGATCACTGGTCAGAAGCCGATCAAGAAGTCCAAGCAGGGACGCTTTCAGATACTTGATGTCGTCTCCATGATGGGGCCGATCACGAAGTACGCCCATCAGATGGCCTCGTCGGACAACATCCCAAGCCGGGTGCGGGAGGCATTTCGTATCGCCGAGGAAGAAAAGCCCGGCGCCACGCACATCGAACTGCCCGAGGATATCGCTGACGAGCACACACATTCGCGGCCGCTGGCCCGTAGCATCGTCCGCCGCCCGACTGCCGATGTGAAGTCGATCCGCCAGGCCGTTGAGGCGCTGCAGCAGGCAAAGTCGCCGGTTCTGGTGATCGGCGCGGGCGCCAATCGTACCATGACGGGCAAGATGCTGCGTGAATTTGTCGAGAAGACCGGTATCCCATTCCTCACGACACAACTCGGCAAGGGCGTGGTAGATGAGCGTCACCCGCAGTTCCTTGGCTGTGCGGCCCTATCCGCGGGTGACTTCGTCCACCGCGCGATTGAAGACTCCGACTGCATTCTCAATATCGGGCATGATGTTATTGAAAAACCGCCATTCTTTATGAAGAATGAAGGTGAATGGGCGCAAAGCGGGAGGGCCGGCCCCAAGGTCATCCACATCTCGACCAAATCCGCCGAAGTGGATCCGGTTTACTTCCCCCACATTGAGGTGATCGGCGATATCGCCAACGCCATCTGGCAGATCAAGGAGGAGATCACCCCCACTGCTTCGTGGTCGTTTGACCACATGAAAGCCTATCGCAAGGCTGAGGTTGAGCACACGGAAAAGCTCGCCAAGGATGAGCGCTTCCCGATTTTCCCTCCGCATCTGGTGCAGCAGGTTCGCGAATGCATGCCGGATGACGGAATCATCTGTCTCGACAACGGCATCTATAAAATCTGGTTCGCGCGCGGCTATACCGCTTGCAAGCCGAATACCGTGCTGCTCGACAACGCGCTAGCGACGATGGGCGCAGGCCTTCCGTCCGCGATGATGAGCGCCATGATCTATCCCGACCGCAAGGTCATGGCGATCTGCGGCGATGGTGGCTTCATGATGAACAGCCAGGAGATGGAGACGGCCGTTCGTCTTGGCCTGAACCTCACCGTCCTGATCATCAATGATAACAGCTATGGGATGATCCGCTGGAAGCAGGCGAACATGGGTTTTGCCGACTGGGGCTTGACCTACAACAACCCCGATTTCGTCAAATACGCCGAAAGCTATGGAGCCAATGGCTATCGCGTGGAAAACGCGGCGCACCTGCAAGAACTGCTGGCGCATTGTCGCGACACGCCCGGCGTGCATCTGATCGATTGCCCGGTCGATTATTCAGAAAACGACCGCATCCTGAACATCGAAATCAAGGAACTTTCAAAGGCGCTGTAATCGTGCTGGGCTGCCGGTGAATCTGCGCGGGACTTGACAATCTCACCTTACGCCCGCTTCGCATCGGCGCGTGATTGAGAACGATTTTCTGCCGCAGCTTCACCCCGTAACGCGGCTCGCCTTGGCATATGCCCCGCGGGCGAGCCGTTTGCAGTTGGTCGCCCTGATGGCGCTGGACATGCGGCTTGCCGGGATTGTCCGCAACTCTCGTGAGCCGATGCTGGCGCAGCTTCGGCTGGCCTGGTGGCGTGAGCAATTGCGGCAGGACAGCACTGCTTGGCCCGAAGGTGAGCCCTTGCTTGCAGCGCTTCGTAGTTGGGACGGCAAACACAGCGAACTGGCACCGCTTGTCGATGGGTGGGAGGCTATGACCGGGACGGCGCCCTTGCCCAAGGAAGCGTTCCTGCACCTGGCGGATGCGCGTGGCACGGCATTCGCGGCACTGGCGGATGGTGCAAACAATCGGGCTGAGGCAAAGCGCCTTGGCAGAAACTGGGCGCTGGTGGACATAGCGGGGCGACTCACTCATCCGCAGGAGCGAGCCACCGTCACGGAATTGGCGAACGCACAGGATTGGCGCCGCGCTCGATTGCCGCGGGAATTGCGGCCACTGGTGGTACTTCACGGCCTCGCTGCACGGAGCTTGCGCGCCGGAGAAAATAGCATCACGGCTTCACCGGGCAGTCTGGTCACGGCAATGTGTCTGGGACTGCTGGGGCGCTAGGGGGTTTTCATGAATCGAGTTTTGCTGGGGGCGCTGTCTACCCTTCTCCTGGCTGCGACAGGCCTTTTCTGGTGGCAGGGACGCGCCGAAACGCAGACCGGCGAAGCGCCGCCCGAATTGGCAGTGGAGGAAAAGGCCGTCCCGGGACCGCTGCCGAGCGCCGATGTAAAGGGACTGCGGGGGCCAACTCCTCCCGAGGCCACCGAGATCACGCGCGAACAACGGCGGTTTGCGCGTCTCGATCGCGACATTGATGGCCGCATTACGCGTAATGAAATGATGTCGACCCGTACCGCTGATTTCCGCAAGCTCGATACCGACGGCAACAACCTCCTCACATTTGAGGAATGGGCAGTCGCCACCGGCAACCGTTTCAAAGCAGCCGATGCGAACGGCGATCTTTGGCTGAACCGGGAAGAGTTCGCGACCACTCGCCCAAAAGAGCAGCCGAAGCCAAAGTGTCGCTGCTGATCTAGGCCCGTAACAGGGGGAGCCAGGCTGAAATATCTTCCTTGGCTCGGCCCGTGTAGGCCTCCTTGCGCTGCTTCTTTTTCACGTCCGGGGCAACTGGCGGAAACAGCCCAAAGTTGACGTTCATCGGTTGATAGCTCTCGGCCTCGGCGTCGCCCGTTATGTGCGCCAGCAATGCGCCCAGCGCTGTCGTGCGGGGAGGAGATTGCCAGGTTGTTCCTGCAATTTCGGACGCTGTCATCAAGCCGGTCAGCAGTCCGACGGCAGAACTCTCCACATATCCTTCGCAGCCCGTGATCTGCCCGGCGAAACGGATGTGAGGGGCTGACTTCAGGCGTAGCTGACGATCAAGCAGCATCGGCGAATTCAGGAATGTATTGCGGTGAAGGCCGCCCAGCCTCGCGAATTCGGCGTTTTCGAGCCCAGGAATGGTGCGGAATAGCCTGACCTGCTCGGCATGTTTCAGCTTGGTCTGAAAGCCGACCATGTTCCACAGCGTGCCCAGCTTGTTGTCCTGACGCAACTGGACCACGGCATAAGGCCAGCGTCCTGTCCTGGGATTATCGAGGCCGACCGGTTTCATAGGTCCAAACCGAAGCGTATCCTCCCCACGCTCGGCC